>DASUKV010000239.1:0-6561 GCA_036278555.1 Terriglobia bacterium | reverse complement strand
CCGCGAATCCGGACGCCGCACTGATTGCGGCGGTGGTTCGGCTCACCGACTTGGTTCCCAGCCTGCGCGTCGTGATCGATCATCTGCCGGAGCTTGAGCAGCCCACGGACTTGCAGGGCCGTAAAGAGCTTCAGGCTAACTTGCGCGAGCTGGGTGCGCGGCCGCAGGTCTATGCGAAGGTCTCGGAGGTTCTTCATCCCGTCAACGGCCGGGTTCGTACTGATCCGAATTCCTACCTGCCGTTCCTCGATGAGCTTTGGGCGATCTTCGGAGAAGACCGGCTGGTGTATGGCAGCGATTGGCCCAACAGCGACCACTCAGCGCCGTTCCGCGACGAGCTGAGGGTTGTCCGCCAATATTTTTCGAAGAAGGGAAGGGCCGCGGCGGAAAAAGTCTTCTGGAAGAATTCCATCGCCGCTTACCGCTGGGCTCCGCGCGACGCACGCCAGCGCGAGCTGCACACGGCGGTCTGACGGCGTCCCGGCTGAGCGCACGAGCAGATTACCAAAGCTCCGGGGCCACAAACGGGACGGAAAGTCCCCGGATCGGGCGGATGGCTTCATTCTCAACGTTGCTGTTGGGCTGGTCCACGTCATAGGGCTGGACGTGCCTGCCGCGCTGGTTCGGCATGTTGTCGCCCCATTCCGCGAAGCTGGTTGCGCAGCCCGCGCAACAGAGCGCGAGTAGGCTTAGAAGCGCGCCTAACAATAAAATCCGGCGGAATGTCATCGTTAAATCTCCTCAATGTCTAGGATGTTCTGTACTGTGCGAATGTTTGCCCAGAGGCCGGTTTTGCGGGCAGCATTCGCCGCTGGGGATCGGATCGCCGTGCGGGCAAGTTTGAGGATGATGGAGGAACGTGCAGATTTTGTCCGTCACGGCGGGAGTCCAGAGGGGTTCAATTTTCAAGGCGTTTTCGTGCAGGTGGTCTTCGCCCATTTCAAAGGTCTCGTAGAAAAACCGCTCGGCCAAGCGGTGGCGCCGGATCAGTTCATCCGCGCGCTTCTGCCCGGCTGCGGTGAAGGCGATTATCCCCTCTTCCAGGCGCACCGAGCCTTCCTGCGCCATGAGCAGAAAGGCGGCCCGGTTGTTCAAAAACTCCGGCAAGCCTTCCGCCGCCAGCGTTTGTTCTCCGGCCTCTTCCTCCGCGCGCCAAACGGCCTGAAGAAGATTATCAATCAGAATCGATTCCTGCACCGGCGTCGAGCTGATCTCGGTGAGCTTGCCGTGATGAAGGCTCACGCGGCGCTCGGCCATGCGTCCGATTTCCGGGTCGTGCGTCACCATCACCAGGGTGTGGCCTTCGCGGTGGAGATCAGCGAGCAGGCCCATCACGAGTGCTTCATTCATTTCATCGAGGTTCCCCGTGGGCTCGTCCGCCAGGATCAAATTGGGTTGATTGATGAGCGCGCGGGCTACGCAAACGCGCTGCTGCTCTCCTCCGGAAAGCTGCGACGGCAGATGGTGCAGGCGGTCGCCAAGGCCCACGCGCCGCAAGGCCTCCGCGGCTTCCGCCTCTTCGGCCAGGCTGTGAAAATACTGCGCCAGCATCACGTTTTCGACAGCGGTGAGATAGGGCACCAGATGGAACTGCTGAAAGATGAAGCCCACTTTTTCGGCGCGAAAACGCGCGAGGTCAGTTCGGGAAAGGCGCGTGAGTTCCTCGCCGTCGATCGCCGTCTGGCCCTCGCTGGCTGAATCCAGGCAGCCGAGGACGTTCAGCAGCGTGCTCTTGCCGGAACCCGAAGGTCCCATCACGGCGAGCCACTCGCCGCGCTCGATCGAGAGCGAGACGTCGCGCAGCGCGCATACGGATGCCCCATAGCGCTTGGTCAGATTTCGAATTTCAATAAAAGACAAAGTGCTAAACCTCAGAAGATTGGGCGTAAACGCTGTAGCGGCGGCCTCTGGCCGCCGCTCGCTACTTTTCAAAAACCGGCGGCCAGAGGCCGCCGCTACAGCCGTCTAACTGCCCTTCAGCACTACCGCCGGCTGGATGCGCCGGACGATTCGCACTGGGAAAAGTGTCGCAGCCAATGCCAAGGCGACGGTGGCCGCGCAGACGATGGGAAACACCCACCAGCTTGGCGCGAGCGCCACATCAAACAGCCGCAGCGCGAGCCAGCGCGCAGCGAGAGCCCCTAAGAAAAATCCGGCAAGCCCGCCCACCAGGCCCAGCCCTGCGCCTTCGCTCAGAAAAAGCTCCATCACCAGGCGGTCGCTCGCTCCCAGGGCCTTCATCACGGCGATGTCTTTGCGGCGTTCGAGCACAATCGCCGTCATGGTTGCCGCGACGCAAAGCGCGATAATGCCCAGGATCAGAGCCGTGAGCGCCAGCATCAGGCGGCGGATGTCGCCCAGAACGCGCCCTTCAGAATACACGATCTGCCGCACCGGGCGCACATCAGAATGCGGGAACGCACCGGCGAGCTGATTGATGCCGGCTTCGATTTGCGCGCTCGTGCCCGGCAGCCGCAGCTCGATGGCGCTGACCGACCCTGCGCTTCCTGCCAATCGCTGCAAGGCGGGGAGGGGCACAAAAACTTGGTCGTCCTGGGAGGCTCCCGTTGAAACGACGGCGGCAATGCGAAACGTCTGCGATTGAGTCTGGTCCGTCGCGCCGGTGGGAAGGGATTCAAGCCGTATCTCGCCGCCGGGATGCAATTGCAATTCTGCTGCGACATGGGCGCCGACGGCGCAATCTTCAGGTCCTGAAGCGCCGCCCGCCCTCTGGAGATGCCAGTTAGGATTCATCCGCAAGTAGGCGGCAAGGTCAGTCCCTACGGCGGCGACGTTTTCACCGCCCGGCAGGCGCGGGTCAGGCGGCGACGGATGAAGCCGCGTGACGGCGTAGAGAACAGGAACGGCGGCCGATCCCGGCCAGCGCTCGCGAAGAGAAGCAAGCTGCCCCGGCGCAGGCTCGGGCATCACGCTGGGCAGATCACCCGAGGGCGATGCGGCCACGCGCGGCGTGAGGATCACATTCGCTCCGAACGCGCGGAAAGATTCCGCCATCTTGTGTTCGACGCCTCCGTAAAGATTGAGCAGCAAAGAGCACACCGCCGCGCCCACGATGAGCGATCCAATGCCCAGCGCCGCCTGCGGCCGCTTTACCTGCAGCGAGCGCAGGCAGAACCGCCAGAAAATCGAACGCGGGTTAAGACGCCGCTTCACATCAGGCTGCATAACCGAGTGCTTTGGTCCCCCTCCAGAAATATTCAGGAAACCTGTCATTCCGAGCGAAGCGAAGAATCGCCGTATTTCAACTTAGACAATGCAGAGGTTCTTCGTCGCTTTGCTCCTCAGAATGACAGATGATTGTGGCTTACCGCACTGCACCTTTGTGGTGAAGCCGCACAGCACCGTAAAGAGCTACTCGCTGCGCAGCGCCAGCGCTGCCGGAATTTTGAGCCCTCGGCGGAGCGGCGCCGCGCTGCCGATGAGCGTGACAACCAGCGCCAGAGCCAGCGCGCCCGGCAGGATTACCCAATGGACGCTGACCGGCGAGCCGAAAATCGCGCGCGCCAGAGTCTTCGCCAGAACGCTGCCGAGGCCGTATCCGATCGCCCCGCCCGCGAGTCCGACGGTTGAGGCTTCGGCGAGGAAGATGGCCGCGACACGATAATCCGTGGCGCCCAATGACTTGAAAAGGCCGATTTCCGAGCGCCGCTCAAGCACGCTCGCGAGCATCATCGAGGAGACCGCCAGCGCCGCGGCGATGAGCGCCGCTGCGGCCAGCAATCCCATCAGCAGCCCCACGCGATTCATGATTTTGCCTTCGGTCTCGGAGACCTGGTAAACCGGGCGGGCCGAGGAACCGGGGATTGCCTGCTGAATCTGGTAGGCCACGGTGCTCGCGTAGTTCGAGCAGCTCCATTGCTCGAACTGGGCTGGCGTCATGCGGGCCACCGGAGTCTTTGCCAGAGCGTCTTCGGGCTTGGTGATGGCGCTCACTTCAACACGCCGCACTTTGCCCT
Organism: Terriglobia bacterium; assembly: GCA_036278555.1. Classification (GTDB taxonomy): domain Bacteria; phylum Acidobacteriota; class Terriglobia; order UBA7540; family UBA7540; genus RH2-MAG17b. The sequence continues at coordinate 2,584 of DASUKV010000239.1, read as the reverse complement.
CAAGACCGGCCAAGGCTTGGACCGTGGCCAGCGGAGCGATCACTTCGCGATCCTCGATGCCGCCACTGTCAAGAATTCCCGAAACGCGGAAGATCGTCCCCGAAAGTTCAGTTTTAGGAGATGTTCCGGGCTTCAACTGCGCGGTCGCAGCTTGTTTGACGATGCGGATGGGGAGCGCCTGACCTGCTTTTACGCCCAGCGCCTGAGCCAACTCGACGCCGACGAGGCATTGCTCGCCTCCCGAAGGCCATTGGCCCTCCACCTTCCATGCGGGGTGTAATTGCTCCAAACCGGTTTCGAATGTCTCGCCAGGGCCTGTCGCAAGGCTCTTCTTAAACCACGTGCCAATCAGCACAAAGCGCTTCCCGCGCGTCCGCGCAGGAGAATAAACAAATGGAGCAAAGGCCACGATGCTGTTGCGCCAGAAGATTTTCTTCATGGCGGGCAGAGCGGATTCGTTCAGGTACGCCCCGGTGCCGGCGGGTCGAAAATCGATACCGCCCACGGAAATGGGAAAGCCGTCGGCGGCGGGCGTTACGACGATATTCGCTCCCACCGCGCGCAATTCATGGCTGACTTTATCCCCCACGTCGACGGCAATCGTCGCCACGGCCGTCGCGGCGGCGATGCCCAGCGTGATCGCCACCAAACTTAGCAGCTTGCGTTGCTTGCGGCGCGTTATTGAATGTCCGATGATGCGGCGAATCATGATTTGGCGATTGTGCAGATCTGGCAGCGAAAGCCGCGCTTAGCCCAGAACCTCCCCGAGCTTCACTGAAAATCCCGGGAGGATCGTGTCGTCTTCGAGGCGCTGAGAATCGTCACGTACTTCGATGGGCTGCCCAGGTTTATAAATGAGCGCGTGGCGCGGTTCAGGATAAATCAGCCACACGGCTCGGGCGCCACTTTCAAGGTAAACGTGAGCCTTGCGATGAAGATCTTCCGTGTCGCGCTCGTTCGAGGGCGACCAGATTTCGATGCAAAGATCCGGCGCGCCTTCATTGCGCCTGTGTTTATCGAGGCGGCTGAGACTTTCGGGAGTCATATAGAACACATCCGGCGCGAGGATGCTGCCATTCGCCAGTTTGAAATCCGTATTGTGGTTCACCGCTCCGCCGTGTGTCTGGCAATATTCGAACAACTTGCCGATCATGCGGGTGCAAATTTCCTGGTGATAGTACATGGGCGAAGCGAGCATGAGAAGTTTCCCTTCGAGGAGCTCGTAGCGGACGCCCTCCTGGGGCGGCAGGGCGTCAAACTCTTCGAGCGTCATGAGCATTTTGGTTGGCATGGTGGCCTCGCTCGTCGCGCCTTTGGCTACTGATTTCTGAGTGCGCGCTCCTGCTGAATTCACAATTCCGAATTACTTGAAAACCTTCGCCGCGGCTTCCAACGCGTTCTGCGGAACTGTCACGGAGGCTGCGCCCTTCTGATATTCAAAACGAATGGGGATCGGATTGCACCCGCCGTGCGTCCCGATGGTTGGAACGTAAATTTCCGCGGAGCAATTGCGGCAGATCACATTGCGTCCATTCTGATAATAGCCCTGAGTCCCACAGATAGGGCAGGCATCGAGCGCCATGTGGACGGTATTTGACGTGTCCAGAATCGCGATCAGCCGCACCGGAACGCCGTCGACGTTCACCACGTAGTGGTGCAACTTATGGTCGGATAGCTCTGGTTCCGGGATGCTCGCCTCGCCCTGGACCATGGTCACCGGGGTGGGCGGCGTCACCGCCTGCGCCACGCGCGAATAGATAAACTCCGCGCTGATTAAAACAATAATCAGCAGCCCCACGGCGCTGGCCGAGGTCTTCCAGAAAGCGTCCCGCCTCTGTTCGGCCACGGCCTTGCGGCGCTCAGGCGCGGGAACGCCTGAAAGCTGGGCTTCGGTCTGCACCCGTCCCTGGATCTTCTGGAAGAGAATGAGGAAAAGGCAGAGCGCCACAATGACCACGAAAAAGAACGCGTCATTGTTGACGATTGGCCCCACCAGGGCCATTTCCCGGCGGCTGGCGGGCAGCACCATCGCTTCCGAAAGCTCGTGGATGCCGGACACAAAAAGCTGCAACGCCACGACCAGCAGCACGATGGTGGTGACGTTGAAGAACTTGCGCAGATTCACCTTGATGCTGCCCTTGAAAAAGGCGATTCCCAGGCCCACGGCGAGTGCGAGGCCGACGACGCCTCCGATAAAGTTCATCAGCGCGGTGGTATCAAGTGAAACGGCTCCCAGGAAAAGGACCGTCTCAACGCCTTCGCGGAAGACCATCAGGAAGACGAACAGGAAGATGCCCCACGCCGCTGTTCCACCGGACCGCCCGGTTAGCACGGATAGCTTTGCTTCGATCTCGCGGCGCATGTGCTTGGCGGTCCTATACATCCAGATAACGACCGAGGCCACAAACACCGCCCCGATCAGCATCAGCCACCCTTCGTAAGCGTCTTCGGTCACGCGCAGCCGGCCGACGAAGTACCCCGCGACGCAGCTTGCCGCCACAGCCGCCGCGAGGCCCCAATAGACAAAGCGAATGAGCGGAGCGCGGCCGCTCTTGCGAAGATAGCCCGCGACGATCCCCACAAT
>DASUKV010000238.1:0-7063 GCA_036278555.1 Terriglobia bacterium | reverse complement strand
TGTGCGCGGCAAAAGTTTTGAGGTCGGCTGCGATGCCCGCGCCGCTTGAAGGATCAAAACCGGCAATTGTCAGGATGACAGGTACTGAAGCGCAGGAGATGGAACTGCCTGAGTTATTCACGGCTTGCGAACTGCCGCTCCTCCGAAAGTGGAATTATGTAGCGATTATAAAATCGCTGCCCTGAATGTCAATGAAAAGAATTTTCTAACGAAGCCAGCCGGCGGGCGCTGAGCCATCGGGGCAGCAGGTGCTGTTATACTTTTCAGATCGCCCCTTATCCAGGAGAATTCGAGCATGATCATGTGGACGCTGCTGTTTCATATCGTGGGCCTGGTTTTTTGGATTGGCGGGCTGCTTGTCGCCACAAGCTTGCTGGGCCAGCATGCGGATGAAAACTTTCCCGAGGGGCAGGCGGCGCTGGGGCAGGCGGAAATGAGAATGCTCAATGGCATGGCCACGCCCGGCGCGGTGATCACCATCGTTACAGGCATCATCCTGATCTCCGGCCAGGCCTCATTCTATCTGCACGCCACCTGGTTTCAGGCCAAACTCATTTTAGTGATCTGCCTGATTGTGCTGCACGTCATCGCCTACTCCCGCGCCCGGCGGTTCGTGGCCGGACGGCTGCTGATGCCGCGCAAAAGCTGGATGATCCTGCACGGAGCCATTTCTTTAGTCTTTCTCGGAATCTTGATTTGTGTCCTGCCGGGCAGGTTATATTGGAAGTGAAGATTTTAATCCTCAATGTAGGGGCGCTGCATGCCGCGCCCTGATGATGTCCTGTAGCGGCGATGTTCCTTCACTTCGTTCAGGACGGGCTCTCATCGCCGCCCACAACGCCCGTGGGGACACCGGCGTTACAGTAGAGCAAAGGAGAAACGATTTTGGGAGCGAAGATCACAGTAAAAAGTAACGGTTCGGTGCGCATCGAAGGCGATTTTGAGATTGTCGATCAGGAAGGGAAAGCTTTCGGTCTCGGCGGACGCACCGTCGTCAGCCTCTGCCGCTGCGGGCATTCCGAAAACAAGCCTTTTTGTGATGGCAGCCACCGGAGAGTGGGTTTCCAATCGGAAATTAAGGCTTTTGACCTGCCTGCGCCCATTCCCAAGCCCGCTTCGGCGTAACGCGCGAGGAGTCCAGCATGACGCAGGGAAGAATTCTGGCCGTTGATTTCGGACTGCGCCGCCTGGGCGTTGCTGCTTCCGATCCGCTCGGGATTGTCGCGCAGGGCCTGCCCACGGTCCAGCGGAAGAACATGGCGGCTGATCTCGCGGCGCTCGAAGCGCTGGCGGAGGAATACTCCGTGGTCGAGGTGATCCTGGGAAATCCGTTAAGCCAGAGCGGCGAGGAAACGGCGATCTCGAGACGCGTCGAAGCATTTGCCGAAAAGTTGCGCCGGCGTCTGAGCTGCCCTGTGAAACTTTGGGATGAGCGCCTGACCAGCGCTGAGGCGAACCGGATGCTGCGCTCTTCGGGAATGGGCCTCCGAAAGCGCCAGCGCGCCGTAGATCAGGTTTCCGCGGTGCTGATCCTGCAGAATTACCTCGATTGGCGCGCGAACCAGGTTGCCGGCGCGGAGAACAATCGGGTCACGGTATGAAGTGGCTTGTCATTATTGTGATTCTGGTCGTGCTCGGAGCCGGGGCATGGCTGGCCAAAGAGTATTATTCTCCTTACCGTGGGTATTCAGGCCGCTTGGTCCTTGTGATCCCCCCCGGCACGCGCGCCACCACCGTGGCCGAGCGGCTTGTGCAGCACGGCGTCCTGCATCACCGTGTTCCTTTCCTGATCCGGTATTGGCTGGGCCGGCGGCGCCATGAAACATTGAAATTTGGTGAGTACCTGTTTGACCGCCCGCTGAGCGTCTCAGAAGTTTACTGGAAAATCGCCCGCGGTGAAGTTTATCTGCACGCCGTCGTCATCCCCGAAGGCTCCGATCGTTTTGAGATGGCGAGAATTTTACACCAGGCCGTCGGGCTGAACGCGCAGCAGTTTCTTAGCGCGACAGAAGACCCAGCGCCAATCAAGGACCTTGATCCCCAGGCGCCATCCCTCGAGGGTTACCTGTTTCCCGACACTTATCGTTTTCCCCGGGGCGTCTCTGTTGCTCAGGTTGTGAGCACGATGCTCGCGCGCTTCCGGGACGTTATGAATTCGCAGATCCATCCGGAAGCCCCTCCGGACGCGACGAACCTGCATCGGACCATCACCCTGGCCTCGCTGGTGGAAAAGGAGACGCCCGATCCTGGAGAGCGCCCCAGAGTGGCGGGAGTCTTCACGCGGCGGCTCGAAAAGGGGATGCTGCTCGAATGTGATCCCACCGTGATTTACGCGCTTCGCCTGAGCCATTCACCTGCCGACCTGTTCAAAGGCCCCATCACACGGAGCGATCTTGCTGTAAATTCTCCGTACAACACCTATACGCATAGCGGACTTCCGCCCGGTCCCATCTGCAGCCCCGGCCTGGCCTCTATTCGCGCCGCCCTTCATCCGGCGCAAGGCAGCGCCCTCTACTTCGTCAGCAACAATCATGGCGGACATTATTTTGCTAACACGCTGGCCGAGCACTATCGTAACGTTGAGCGATCTCGCAGGGATCTTAAGGAGATGCAGCAGAAAGGCAGCCACGCGATGGAAACGCCTTCCCACGCCACGCGCTGATTTTCCGGCCATGCTACAGTACCTATGGCCACACGACCTCAATGACCCGCCCACGCTGAGATCAGCCGATGGCTCGAACCTCCAAAAAGCAGATGATTCTGGAAATATACGCCGCCAGAAACTTTCACTCGGCGGGCCGCGCGGAACTGCAATCCATTAAGGAAGATCTTCTTCAGAGGTTGGGTGAGAAGGGAGCCGCCGGGATTCCCTACATCGCACGGGTCCTGCGGCGCGCGGACGTTCCGGTGCAATATGACGATCCTTTCGCCGGCCCCGCGATGCCTGAGCCTTACGCCGGCCGTCTTCAGGGCGCGCTGAGGTTTCACGATCTTGCGAGCGCCGAAGCTTCACTCAGGAACCTGGATGCCGCTTACCGGGATTATCGCGAAGCGGGAGACCGGACGGGCGTCGCCTTAGTGCGGTTGATTCTGATTAAAGGAAAACTGCGGGCCGAGCGGCTTGCCGGGAATCCTCGCATCCAGCCTGAAAAGCGCACGGAGAAACAGGAAATTGCCAACTGGTTTCGCGTTTGGCTCCAGACTCCGGAAATATTCTTCGATTGGCTGGAGATTCGCAAGCGCTCGGAGGAATTCGAGCGTGAGTTCGGGACGCCCAACTGAATTCATAATGATCGTTATAACCTGGGTTCCCGCCTTGCACTTGCCCTAGCGGATTTCAAAAAGGCTCTGGCTGCCATTGACATTCGCTTTTCATTCGCTTAGGATCGGGTCATGCTTCGCAAATTTTAAGCGAGCGGGATGTGTAAAGGAGCGAATCATGGCGCTAACGCGACGGCAAAAGCAGGTCTTGGATTTTCTGGTGAGCTTTATCAGCGACCGGGGTTATTCGCCCAGCTTCGACGAGGTCCGGGAAGGTCTGGACTTGTCCTCTTTGGCTACGGTGCACAAGCACATCGAAAATCTCGAAAGGAAAGGCTTTATCCGCCGAGGCTACAACCAGAGCCGGTCGATTGACGTGGTCGCGCTGCCGGGTCCCGTACCATTTACGATTTCATCGTCCGGGAAAAAGAGCGGCAGGGAGGCGATAAAAGGGGAGTTGGCAGCCGCCGCACCGGAATTTCCCTTACTGGGCCGGATTGCCGCCGGCCATCCGGTGGAAGCCTACGCCACCGCTGAGACCTTCTCTTTGGGCGAGTTTACCCAGGGCAAGGGCCAGATTTTTGTGCTCAAGGTGAAGGGCGATTCCATGATCGACGATCACATCTGCGAGGGGGACTATATCCTGGTACAACAATCGAAGGACGCGCTTGATGGCGAGATTGTGGTGGCGCTGGTCGAGGGCACGGATGCTACATTAAAACGCTTTTTCCGCGAACCGGACGGCAACGTGCGGCTGCAGCCCGCGAACTCGCAAATGAATCCCATTATTCTTGCTGCCGCGCGGGTGGAAATCCAGGGGCGCGTGATTGGCGTGCTGCGGAAATATTAGCTCCGATGGTTGTTGATGACCGTGGCCTCTGAGAATATCAAAACTCCTGCTCAGCCCTCACCCGGCCTTCGGCCACCCTCTCCCAGAGGGAGAGGGCCGGGAAATTAAAATGGCAGCCGGTCCGGCCTCGGCGGGCGAGGCCGAAAAATCAAAATAATGGCCCGCTCCCGCCGCCGTGCCCAAAGGTTACGCTTCGGGGTATTTCCACGGCCCCCTATAGTCGCGCCGCAGCAGCTTATTGGCTTCAGAGTCTCCTACAATTTCTTCCTTCTCGCCGTCCCACTCAATACTGCGCCCTAGCTTGAGCGAAAGCATTCCGAGCAGGCTCATATTGGTAGCGCGATGGCCAATCTCAATGTCGCGCACGGGGCGGTGATGGGCGCGGATGCTCTCGATAAAGTTGGCCCACAGCAGGGCAATATTCTGGTCATCCGGCTCATCAAGGTGGGGAGCAAAGTGGACGCCCGGCTCGTTCTTAGGATCGGGGTAAAAAGTGCAGCCATCCGTCCAGCCCATGTGGAACGTGCCTTTGTCGCCGTAAAAATAACAGCCAACATACGCCTTTTCCGCAAGGTTTCCGGCGTAGAGCCGGTGTTCCCAATAAGCGGTGAACGTCTCAAATTCAAACGCCACCACCTGCGTATCGGGCGCGTTCGTCGAATCGCGCTTGATCCATCGCCCTCCGGTGGAGTACACCTTGTGCGGGTATTTTTCCTCGGTCCACCATAGTATCTGGTCCATCCAATGAACGCCCCAATCGCCGAGCTGGCCATTAGCATATTCGAGGAACTGCCGGAAGCCTTTAGGATGGATTGCCTTATTAAAATGCCGGTAGGGCGCGGGACCGCACCACATGTTCCAGTCCAGTCCCGGGGGTGGGTCGGAATCCGGTGTCACGTGGCCTGGGCCGCCAGGGTAATCCACAAAAGCGCGAATGCAGCCGATTTTTCCAGCCTTGCCTGCCTTGAGGAACTCCATCGCCTGAACGTGGTCGGGCGACATGCGCCGCCAAAGGTCTGCCTGCATCACGCGATCGGTTTCCCGCGCTGCCTTCACCATCGCTTTACCTTCAAGGACGGTGTGGCTGACCGGTTTTTCCACGTAAACGTTCGCGCCTGACTCGACGGCGGCAATGGCGATCAGGGGATGCCAGTGGTCGGGCGTGGCGACAATAGCGATGTCGGGCTTTTCATTCCGTAGCAATTCGCGGAAGTCCTTGTACTTTTTGGGCTGGTCGCCGGAAAGCTTTGTGACGTTCTCGACCGCTGGATTCAACTGGTTTTCATCCACGTCGCACATGGCCACGATCTTCGACTGGCCGGATTGCATGGCCACGTGGCAGATGTTCATCCCCCACCATCCCGTGCCAATCAGAGCGGTGCGGAATTTTTGCGGCGTCTGCCCGAGCAACGCCGGAAGTCCGCCGAAGTCAAGCCCGGCGGCGGCTCCGGCGGTGACGGTGGATTTGATAAACTTTCGTCGGTCCATAAAACGCCTCCCGTTCGAGTCGCCCGCCATTATACGTCAGATGTAGCGCAGCGTTCGTATTTTAACGCTGCGGTTTTTCAAAAGCCGTGGCTCGTGTTTCGTGGTTCGATCACGAACCGCGTGTGGCGCCCCACAGCACTCTGAAGCTCGCAGAGCCTGCCCTGGGCGCAAATGCCATGAGCCTCCCTGTGTGGCGCATACATCGCGCCTTTTGCGATGTGTGCGGCTCCCCAGGCCGGAACCCAGGGACTAAAGCCCGCTTCTATGGGCGGCTTTTTGCGGCATGGCTGAAGCCATGCCCTGATACAAATCTTTGTAAAAAAACCAGGAATCTACGGAATTGCAATGCAGGGTTCGCAGTTTAACGCTGCGTCTTTTCAAAAGCCGCGGCGCGTGTTTCGTGGTTCGATCACGAACCGCGTGTGACGCCCCACAGCACCCTGAAAAGCCGCAAGTTCAAACGGCGGATCTTGCGCGGCCCCTGCGCAATCCACCGTGAAATCCCAGAGAGCGATCCCCGAAGTGTTAGAATGAGTCGCTTGGCGCAATGATTTTCACCTGCTTGCTGCTGCTCATCCCGCTATCTCTCGCGCTGGCCTACTTCCATGCCCCGCCCCTATGGATCTTCGTCGCATCCGCCGCCGCGATTGTGCCCCTCGCCGAATGGATTCGCCGCGCGACCGAGCAGATGGCCCTGCGCGCCGGGCCAGCCATCGGCGGCCTGCTGAACGTGACCTTCGGCAATGTCGCCGAATTGATTCTGGCGCTCTTCGTGCTTTATTCCGGGAAGCCGGACGTGGTGAAAGCCACGATCACCGGCTCAATCATCGGCAACAGCCTGCTGGGCCTGGGCGTCGCTATTCTCGCGGGCAGTTGGGGGCGCGAAAAGCAGACTTTCAAGCGGGAGCGGGCAGGGCTCCTGGGCAGCCTCCTGATCCTCTGCGTGATCGGCCTTCTCATTCCTGCGTTGTTTGACTATACGGAGCAAGGTCTGCTTCCGGCGTTGAACCGTGGGCCGTCTGATGAGCGGCTGAGCCTTGGCGTCTCATGCGTGCTGATTCTGCTCTATGCCTGCAATCTGATTTACACGCTGCTGACGCACCGCGACGTCTATTCGAGCGCCGAAGCCGTCGAGCGGCCGTCCTGGTCGCTTGCCAAATCATTGGGAATTCTGCTGGCGGCAACGGCGGTGGTGGCTGTCGAAGCAGAGCTTGTGGCCGATACGCTTGGCGGAACCGCCGCCCGGCTAGGGCTTTCCGCATTTTTCATTGGCGTCATCGTGCTGCCGCTGGTCGGGAACGCCGCGGAATATGCCACCGCGATTTATTTCGCGCGCCGGAACCAGATGGGATTGGTGATGAGCATCGCCGTCGGCTCAAGCATCCAGGTGGCATTGTTGACGGCGCCGCTGCTGGTGCTGATCTCTTATCTCCTCGGACGTCCAATGGACCTGGTTTTCAGCAA
>DASUKV010000237.1:0-24828 GCA_036278555.1 Terriglobia bacterium | reverse complement strand
TTGACCGCGGATTTCGTGGAGCAAATGGTTCGCTTCGGCGCCAGGCTCAACAAGTCCCTCTTTCTCACGGCCCTTCAGGTTCAAGTAAATTTGTCCCAGGCCCAGCGCATAGGCCCTGGTTCGCTTCCAGTCCACATTGGGAAAAAAGCTGCCCTGGCCATAGAGATCTTTAAGACTGTAAGCCTTTTCCTGCGCATTGGGATTTTCGAGCGCCATGTAACCATTCTCGACCAGCCAGGTATTGGTATTGAATCCTTTGCGCCAGGGATGAAAGCCATGATCGGAAACGATGATCAGAGTTCCCCCAGGCATCATGGACTGCTCGACTTGGCCAACCACCTGATCCATGCGCTGGTAAACACGGAGAATTGTGTCGCCATACTTGCTAGCCAGGACAGGGTCATAGCGTGGACTCTTGGGATCGATCAGCCGCCAGAACATGTGTGAGACGCTATCCGTGCTGGTAAAGACGGCCACCATCAGGCTGGGAGGGTCGCTCTTGAGCTGATTAAGAAGGATCTTGGTTTCCAAATGCATGGTGCGGAATAGGTCCTCGAGGAAAACCCCTTCGCCGATCCTTTCCTCGTTCAGCGCCCAGGTGTCATGCCACCACCCGAGGGTCTTAAAGGGTCCATACTGTTTCACCAACTGCTTTGTCCACCCGGCCGGATAAGAGACCGGCAGCACCGGGTTCTCCGGATCGATATTCAAAGGACATATGTAAACCCGCAGGTCGGGAGACGCCTCGAGAACATAAAAACGGCAAATCGCGGAAACAGAAAGGAGCGGGGTCATTTCGAATTTCACACGAAACCATTGACTCCAGTGTTGGACTTCCACCGTCTCCGTATGGCCGCTCATCTGAATGGTGACGGCACGGCGGTCCGGCGGGACTTCGAAATGAATCGCCACGCTGATTCTCTTGTAAGATTTTGCCGTCGGATCAACCGGACCCTCGACGGTGCTTGAGGCCTTCCCATCTTTCAACTGAAGACCCATGAGCCGCCCGCCGAATTCCGTATCCCCCTCCTCCCACGGCGTGATATCAGTGCCAAAGTAAAAAAATGTTCCCCAAGTGCCGCGGATGTCAGGGACGTCCAGCCCTGACCAGAGCTTCCCTCCGGGAACGTGGGTGGGGGGAAATTCCAAGGGCATGCGGATCACCGTAGTTTTGTATCCAGCGTCCGCTGCGGCTTGATAAAACGGCACTCCATGCCGCTCATTCCTGACTTTCGCCCGGCGGATAGGGAGTAAACCGAAGAGGAATTTGGGCTTTTGTCTTGAAACCAGAGCCAGTTCGGGAAGGTAGGTTTTCGGGTCACGCTTGAGAAAATCAAAAATGCCAGTGCCACCAGGATTCAGGCCCGTGGCAAAAGACGCCCAGGCGACGGGTGATTCGGGGGGATTGGTGGTGCCCAAAGCCTTAAAGGTTCCCGCTTGTGCCAGATGAGCAAGATTCGGCAGCTTGCCTTCTGCCATCCATTTGGAGAGAAGAGTGGGATCGGCGCCGTCGAAACCGAGGACCACAACCTGTTTCGTCACGGGGCGGGTTGAGCGCTGGCCGCAGCTTGATAGCCAACCTGCCACACCGCCTAGAATGATCAACAATAACAGCGGCTTTGGGTGGCTTGCCGCCCAGCGCCTGACGGAACCCAATCTCGATTGCTCCCCACGGTCGATCTCGAACCCATGATAGTACCACCTTCGTGGATGCCAGCGTCCGATGAAGGCCTATTTATGCGGGAGATACAACCACTGAGGATTGTAGATTATAGTGACGCCACATGTTGTAGCGGCGGCCTCTGGCCGCCGGTCATTACTAAGAAAGACCGGCGCTCAGAGAGCGCCGCTACAGTAAAAACCGTCGCTATAATTTGTAGTCTTTATTAAATTCGGCTCTATTTCTGGAAATAAAGCCACATGGTTCAGGCTTTCCTCGTCCGGGAGAAATGGACTTCGATCTCTTCCAACGTCTTGCCCTTGGTTTCCGGTAATAAAAAAACGGCGGCGAGCAAGTAGATAACGGTACAGCCGGCGAAAAGCAGGAACATACTGGTATAGCCATAACGGCCCACCGTGGGCAAGAAAATGGCGGCCAGAAAAGTGGCAACGGCTTCGTTGATCAGCAGGGCGATGCTCATGCCATTAGAGCGGATTCGGGTCGGCATCAGTTCCGATAACGCCAGCCAAACACAGATCCCAGGGCCCATCGCATAAAATGCCGCAAAGACAAACAAACAGATGGCCACCAGCCAGCCGTTTCCCCGGCCGGGTAACGGAGTAATCAGCGCATGCTCGATGCGCAGCGGTGCGGTTCGGGCCTCGTCAAGATTGCCAAAAGGATTGGAGAAAAAGGCCAGTACTCGATTGGCTGGAACGCAGTTGGAGCGGCTGAGTTGAACCGGCGCCCCCAGCGCATGGTTTGAGAGCGCCGCAGGCGTGACGGCGCTAAAATCCCCGTAAGAATAAATAATGGTCAGTGTCGCCGGTTTTCCGGCCAGGTTGGCATGCCCGGCTTCGTTTAGCCATTGCCGTTCGAGCGCCGGCGTAAAATTCAACTTCAGACCTGCCTGTCCATGCACTACTGACTGGACGGCCTGGCGCACGTCCACGCGATGGCGTTCACTGCGATAGAACAAGAAAGCCGTTATAAATAGCGACACGACGATCCCAGCCGTCCCCACCGAGAGCAGGAACTTGCGTCCTTTCCGGTCCACCAAAAGCATCCCGATGACGGTGGCGAGCGCCTGGACGGCGGTAAAAATGATGTAGCCCCAGTGCGCCGCAACGTCCGATAGACCGCTTTGAACCAGAACGGAAATGTTGTAGCCGATAATTGAGTTAATACCCGTCGTTTGATTCAGGGCCAGAATCAAGCAGGCCAGCAGAAACGGAAGGACGTATTTACGCTGCAGCAAGCTCTCAGCGGCGCGTCTTCCTGCCGCTTTGATTTTTTCCGCAGTCCGGCTACGCTCCATGTCCTCCAGTTCCAGGCGTGCCTGTTGGGGGGAACGCGACCGTGAAAGCGCCTCCATCGCAAGTTGCGTTTGCCCGCGCTGGTGAAGCCAGCGCGGAGATTCGGCCACGCAAAAGCTGCCCAGCACGAAGAACAGTCCGGGCGGAAGTGAAACCCAGAAAATGCTGCGCCAAGCGTGGTCCTTATAGGCGAACAACAACTGCGGATTACCCAGCTTGGCGACTTCTTCCACCCGCAAACTGAAATACATGCCCACTAAGGCGGCCGCTACGATGCCGATGGTCAGCAACCATTGGAACATGGCCGTGCCCCGGCCGCGGTCCTGCGGCGCCAGACACTCGGCCAGATACAGCGGCACCACCACCCCAATCAACCCGGCGCTGATGCCTTGGCACAACCGGCCCAGGATCAGCACTTCATAGCCATGCGAAAGCGCGATCACGGGAATACTGGCGGCAAACAGCACCCCGCTCAACATCATCAGGCGTTTCCGCCCCATGCGGTCGGCCAGCAGGCCAGCAAACAGCGTGGAGATAACAGTGCCTAACAGCACGGCCGCGACAACGATCGAAATCTGCCCTGCGTTCAACCCTGACGTGGCTTCCAAATAAGGCAGAGCGCCGGCGATAATGCCCACGTCAATGCCATAAAGCAGTCCGCCCAGACCGGCCACCAACAATAAAAAGCGGTTATAGCTTGCCGGCTGGATCCTCAAGACAGTGGAGGTCCGCATAGTTGCCTCTTTCGTTTTTCGTCTGGCTGCCTATGATACTTTGCGAGGGAAGCTGATTGCGCTGTAAAGTGGCAGTTCTGGAAAAGTTATGCCGACGGAGCGCTCCGCCCGTTGGGTCTTGAGTGTTCTCGATCCCTTCCAATCTGGCGAATACCACGCGGCGGGACCAGGCCGCGCGCCGAGCCACGAGGGGAACTGGACCGATACAGCGTCAGTCCCGGAATCATGCCGGAAAAAGTGGATGATGTCATGGCGCACCGTCCGAAAACAGACGGCCTCGACACCCGAGGGCATTGTGAACGGAACGCCGGCCGATCTCGCGACACCCAAGACCGCCTCCGTAAACTGCTCATGCCCGGCCACCAACACCTTTCCTCTCCCGGCCCTCTGCGCTTCACGGTCTTCGCGATGCACGCCCAGCGCCTCAAAAAGCACCGAGCGCGGGAGTTTGCGGCCAAGTTCGTCGTATTCCCCCGCGTCCGGGGCAGCGATCAGGAATCCTCCGGCGCGCACCCAGGCCGCCAGCGCCTGCGCCTGGCGTCCACCGATGGCCCTTCCGGACTCGAGGGTCACAAACCGCAAAGGACGCAAGGAATCACGCGATAAGTAAGTCTCACGCAAAACAATGGCGGGCACGCCCGCGCTGAGCAGGGGTCCCAGATGGCGCGGGATCAGGGGGTTCTGGCCGGGTGAAGCTGGACGGCAGCCCGTAACCCCTTGGCCGGTGCACTGGATCGCGCCCTGGAACAAATCCCGCTCCCGAAGAGACACGAGGGCCGCCATGATCGTAAAGGGCCTTCCCGCGAACAATTCAGGATGAGCCGCATACCATGAAAGGATCTTCGCCATTTCCCGCCGGGCGGGCCGGCTTCCCGGATCCTCTAATCCGAAGTACACAATCCAGGGTCGCGTTCCGTGTGCAAGGCTTGCGCAGATAACCCGGCTCACCGCCTCCGGGGAACGAAGGCGATCGATGCCTGCGCCTTCCGGCGTCTCAGCAAACGTGCCAATGTAGTTCCACAAAGGGACGTCCGGTGCCAGCCCCTTCCCAAACGCCATTTTCTCGGAGAGATACCGGGTATCTACTTCGTGTGATTCGGAAAAGACGACATCTTCACGCTGGAACTGTAAATTACTTCCTTGCGTGTTCACGGGGAGGTCGTACTGGGTGTTCGCAAAAAAGAGGATTTCAGGATTGACCTGGCGCAAACGAGACCGGAACAACTCATTGACTCCGGCCCAGACACGGTTTCGCCAGCGAGTCCAAAGCGCGAAAAGAGGACCGGGATCGATCGGGATCTTAAGTTGTTTCGGACGGATTCCGAGCTGATCCTCAATCCACCGCCCGCCGCAGCGCCTCAAAACGTAGTTGTGGAAAGCGCTCTGGCAGCCGTCGCAATAGCAGGTCCAACCGTTGGCCGTGTGACCGAAGCCGTTGTTGTCCAGCATGATGCCATCGGCGGAATAGTCATGAACCAGCCGTAGGGTGTAATCAAGGGTGTAGTCGCGGGCCGGCGTTGAGGCGCACAGCCAGGCGTGGCCGAACTCCGTGACCGGCTCACCCCGTGCGTCGCGCTGCGCCCATTCGGGGTGCTCCCGTTCGAGTTGGCCGCTCTGCCACACCGGAGCGTGGCCGCAGTGCATCACGCTCGAATAAAGGATCAGCCGATATCCCGCTTTGCGATAAGCCTCTACAGCACTGCGGAATTGCGTATCACTCAAGTGGAACTGCGGCCCCGAAAGTGCGTTGTGAGCGTCAGTCGGGAGGACAATCAGCGCGTTAAACCCGAACTCCTGCCTTAAACGGCGGGGGCGGTCGCCCACGTTGGTGAGCGCAAGAAATTGCGTTTTAGCCCACGGCTGCAGGATCATGGCCTTGCGGATCCACGCAGCTAAAGACGGCCTGGAAGCCGGAAGAGGAAGGTCGGGAGGGACGCTCCCGGAGTTTCCAGAAAGGTTTCGGGCCAGCAGGCCGAGTCCAACCGGAGACACCGCTAAAGCGGCCAGCACAGCGTTCGTGAAATCGCGTCGTGTCGGCATAAATTTCCGCGGCTTTAACGCGCCGGAGACGAAAACGTTACCCGGAGAGCAGCCGTCGTGCCTCCCTGACTTTTTTGACATCGACCGCCCCGGCGGCGTCCGGCGGCGTCCTTGCGGCCAACCCGACGTGAAAGGTTTGAATGTCCGTGGAGCGGTAAGCAAAACCTAAATCTTGTAGCCGGAGATTCCCTAGCACCAGGCTCCGTCCCGGACCGAAAGCCGCTTCGTATGCGGGAACGCGGCCGACGCGTTCCGGCAAATTTCCCTTTCCACCCGTTATAAGCGCCTTGTCCACCCGGGTAAACCCCCGAAGGCTTCTGAGGGCTTCGAGCGGGTCCTCCGTCATCTCGATGGCGTTGTGAATGGTGAAGCGGGTCGTGGGCACGGCGTCCGCGATCTGCCGAAGGGTCTCGAGGTCGAGCCTCCCGGCTTTGACGTACCCCGTGATGAGCCCGTCAATCCGGAGCTTCGCCAGGCGCTGTGCATCTGCCTTGAGCTTTTCGAGCTCTTCGCGGCCTCTCAACGTGAACCCGGAGTTTTCCCGGAGCATGACGCGCGCTACGATGGGGACGCGCCCAACGATCGCCTCTACCATCCTCACCGGCGGAGTAATCCCTCCCTGGTCAAGCCGTACTGCGATTTCAAGGCTGGAAGCGCCCCCATGGTACGCCGCAAGAGCATCATCCAGCGAGGAGGCGATGATCTCAAGGCCGGCAGGACGGGCGCTGCTCAAACACCTCCGGGAAGTCTGAACGGCGGTAACGGGAAGCGCGATGCCTCCGGCCAACCTCCGCAGAAACTTTCTTCGTTCCATTCCAATCCCGAGGCGCGGCAAGCGCATCTTCTTCTAAAAGAAGAGCTTGGCTTCAAGTTGTAATCCTCAACAGGTCTTGAAGTTGAATGAGATCAATTTACGGACCATCTGCTCTGCTGCCACGAAACATCTAAAGTAGCCCTTTTTAAGTGAATCGTCCATATTGGCTCTCGACCGTAAGCGCCATCGCTCAGTGCAAGTGACTTCCTTCCGATATCAGCACATCAATATCCCATAAAAATACCCGCTGAAGACACCTTGTCGACGTTGGGGGCTCGCTAGCTACCGCATCCGGCGTGGCCAGGATGCAACAGCCTGAGGCGCGGAGGCATTCTGGCGAACACGGCTGCCAGTCGGCGGACCGAGAGAATCAGTAAAGACTTCAAACGGCGCCCAGTAGTACGGTTTGCGGTAGGCGCTTCCGGATTTCAAGAGCGAGAGTTGGGCTTCGCGCAGGGCGGCTGCAGGCTCCGAGCCCCGGCCGAGAGCGCGATAAAGCTGCCCCATAAGCTGCGACGTGGAGCGGTCATCAACTTCCCACAGTCCTCCAATCACGTGACGGGCGCCGGCGCGAAGGAAGGCCCAGGCGAATCCAACCAGCCCTTCCCCGGCGTAAGTTGCCGCGCCCGCGCTCTGGCAGGCCGAGAGCGTCACGACGGAAGCGTGGATGGGGATGCGCATCACGTCTCTCGCGTAGAGCTTGTAGCCGCTTCCATGAGGCGAGAGAATGATCGCTGAATCCAGGGGATCCTCCCGGTTTGCCGTCGCGTGCGCGGCAAAGTGGATGAGCGAGAACCGCTCGGGGCGAGCAGCCGCGTAGGCGCCGGGCTCGGCCGAGGGGCCCGTGAGCGCGACCTCCGAAGAAGCTGGGAATTGCGCCTGGATGTTCTGGATCTCGAGACCGGCATTCAGCAACCGGGGGAAGCGCTGCTGGTCCGCACTGCCAGGATCGCCGATCAGCAGCAGCGAAGCCGGACGCGGCTTTACAGGCAGCCGATGCCGCGCGAGCGTGCTGAGCGAGGGAGCGACTGAAATGGTTGCGTCCTCGCTCCAGTAGTGCCGGGACGGCGCAGGAACGGGAATTGTTCCAAAGTTCAGGTTGTAGAGCGCGCCGTCGGGGACGATTACGACGCGCGAGTTCCGCGCCAGGATGGAGCGTGCGGGGGCGAGCAGCATCCGATACAGTTCATCGCCCCCAATATCGCCTGCCGCCAGCGGATCACGAAGGTCGTAGATCGCGCGGCGGTACTGTTCCACGCGGCTCGCGATCGTCCGTTGCGAAGGCAGCACGAACGTCGCCAGTCCTCGAGGGGTGATGACCCACAGGAACGACCTGCGAGGAGCGAGCCAGTAGGCAAGCAGCGTAGTATGAGAACGCCGGGACAAATTCCGCAGCTCGCTCACGCTCACCCGGGCAGGCGGACCATCCAGCCCGCGCAATCGCTCCGAGAGCAGACGCGCTCTGTCGCTCTCCGCCACAGCTAGGGCTTCGGCGGTGCGTCCCTTGGAGGCGAGAAAGTCTACGTAGTCCTGATAAAAGCGGACCAGGCTGGAACGATAGGCGATCCGGTGCTCAATATCGGTCAACGCCGAGGGATTGGTATCGATCAGCGCGAGCGTTTTTTTCCACTGAACTTCGGCTTGGTCCGGCCGGCCTGTTGCGACCAGAACCCGCGCCAGGCCCGACCGAGCTTCGAGCGTAATCTGCGGATCGCGAATGCCGGTTTGCGCCTCTGCTGCGGCGACGACGGATCTATAAAGCGCCAGAGCCTTGCTCATCTGCTGCCTCAAGACCGCAATCCGCGCCGCATTCAGAAGCGGGTACAGACGCTCGAGGGGGTTCTGCATCTGTTCCTGTAATCGAAGGGCCTGATTGTTGTACCGCTCCGCCTCATCGAGATCGCCCATCTGGATCGAAATGGTGGCTAACTGATAGAGCCAGTTGGCGATCCAGAACTTTTCCTGCGTGCGTTGTGCCAGTTCTAATGCACGCTGATAGTAGGCCAGCGCATCCGGCAGCCGGCCGCTGACCGCATAGCAATCGCCGATCCGGCCCAGCGCGACTTGCTGATCACTCAAAAGTCCGGACCTGCCTGCGCGGCTGCTGGCCTCCTGAAACAGCCGCAGCGCTTTCTCAGTCTCTCCCAGCTCCAGTTCGCAATAGCCGAGGTTATTCAGGGTCCGGGCGATCAGTCTGCGCGATGGAATCTTCTCAAATAGCGCCAAGGCCTCATTGAAGCGATCAATCGCCTCGTCGTAGCGCGCCTCATTCATCCTGAGCAGCGCCAGATCTCCCAGGGCGCACGCCTCAAGGTAAACGTCTTTCTGGCGTCGCGCGTCTTCCAAGGCAGACACAAACACCTTTTCTGACGAAGACACGTTTCCCAAGCGCAAGAGACTTACGCCTTGCCGGAGCCTGATCTCTGTGGTTAAGGGTGGCGATTGCGCGCTCTGAGCGAACTGCAAGGCCTGCTGATAAGAGAGAAGGGACTTTTGAAAGTTGGAAAGGGAGGATTCCGCCCAGCCGCGGTCCATCCACTGCCGCGCCAAAAGCTGCCGAACGCTTCCGGTTTGCGGGATCTCTCCTTCGATGAGAGGCAGAGCGCCGGCCGCGTCGCCTTGCGCGAGCAACACTTCCGCTTTCAGAAGGCGGAATTCCCAGTAATAATCGCGGTTCCGCTCTTCGAGCGCGCGTTTCAGACCGTCGCTTGCAAGTCTCAGCGCTCGTGGCAGATCGTCTTGCCGCTCGAGAAGCCGGGCCTGTTCGTAGACGTCTCCCAGGGCGTGGGCCGGGCGCTGAACGCAATCACCGGCAAATAACAGCAACAAACCAAGCTGTAGGATCAGACCTGCTCTGAGTTTACACAAACCTCGCTCGAAAGCATCACGGATAGCCCTGGCCGTTGCCGGAGACGACCGCGGCAGACAGCCGCCCGCAGACGGGACAGCCCAGTTCAACCCGAACCATGGTGAGCGTTCGGGCATAAGGCTGAATCATATATTCCGCCAAATAGACCGTGCCAAACTGGGGAACGAAAATCGCGCATCCCTGTGCTTTGAGTTCTGGGCCGTCAGGACGGATCTCCCGGACCAGAGAGCACAGCAAGGCTTCATGCGGCGGCGGAACGGGCAGATCCTCCTGGCCTCGAAGGAGCCTCTGGCGCAGATCCTTGTCCCGTGCCAGGCTTTCGCAAATTCTGTCATACGTGTCGAATTGGACGAACGTCGCGGAATCAAGCCGAACGTCCACCGGGCAACCGGCGATCCGAAGATTTACGAATGAACTGCCGAGTGGAATGATGGAAGGCTGGCCCCCGGATTCCGGGTGCTTTGAAGTCAGGTGCGCCACCACGCGGTCGGCAGTCACCTGATCGAGAACATTCAGTTTTTCGATCGTAGCTGTCACGAGAGTGTTATATGCCTTCTCCTCGGGATTGTAGCTCCCCGTCGCCTGGGTGGTGGCCGACTGGAACGACAGAATGTTCTTGTAAGCGAAATTTTCAACGCGCGACGACGAATAGCCGCCTGTCTGAGGGATGGCGCTTGCGGCCTGCACTTCAATTAAGTCATTGAAGGGCAAGGTAATCTGTCCGGCCAGACCAGCGGCATGGGCATGGTACAGAAATCGCTTTTCCAAGGTGCCTCCTATTTCAACTGAACCGTGAAATGATAACGCCCGATCTCGATCGGCCCTTCAGGCCAGGACCGTACGACCAGCGTGTACGCGCCCGGCGGAGTCCGCGCAGTATCCAGCAGCAGGTTCAGCGTGTCGCTGATCTGCGATCTTGGAACGATGACCGACGCGCGAATTGCGCCCGCGGCATCCCGGATCTCGCACTTGAATTCTGAAGCGGTGCTGGGCGGCAGGTCAATATAAACCGTATAGAAGCGGGCGCCCTTCGGCACATTGATAACCTGGGCGGCTCCGCGCGACGCGGCGTGCAGCGCAAAAGCGGCGATGGGCTGAGGAGCCGTCGCGCTGGCCAGGCTTTTGCGCAGCGAGGGAATCGTCACGATCTCCAGATACCCGGCGAACAGCAGCAGGACGACCGCAGCGAATGCCGGCCACAGGACCGGCGCTTTGAGCCACGCCCGCAACCGGCGCCACAGCGCAGCGCCCGCCGGTCCCGGCCGCGCCTGCTCTCGAAAGACTGCCCTCGTATTGTCAGCCAGCATGGCGCCGGTAGCGACGGCATCCGCGCACTCCGGGCAGACAAAGAAATGTTCCTCAAAGGCGTCTCGCTCGGAACCCGGCAATTCACCGAGCAAGTATCTTTCCGCAGTCTGATTGACCACTGCTTCCTGATGGTTCATAAGCCAATCTGCCTGGTCTTAAACAGGGCGTTCGAGACCCTGACACGCAGCATCCGCGCGCTTTCCCAATCGTCACGGCACAACAAGCTCGAGCTTTTCGAGCGCCAACTTGAATCGCGAGCGGGCCCGGTGCACCAGCACGCGCAGATAGCCACGGTCCACACCCATCCGCCGGCAAACTTCATCTTTATCGGTTTCGTCAAAAAAAAGCATCTTCAGAATGTCCTGGTCGAGCTTGGAAAGGTGGCTGAGGACCTTTACCACCAGGCGTTTCCTTTCCTCGTTCACCAGCGCGCCTTCCAGGTCCACCACCCGATCCTCCGCCTCGGCTTTCTCGCCGTCAAGCGGAGTATAACGCGCGTGAGACCGGAAGGTTTCGAAGATAATGTTGTTACAGACGGAGTTTACGAAAGCACCCAGACGTTCCGGATGTTCCAATCCGCCCTTCTGCCGCAGGTGTTGCAGCACTCTGAGGAACGTCTCTTGCCGGACATCGTCGATCGAACCCGCGTTCCGGAGCCGGCTGCGTAGTTTCAGCATCAACAGCCGGCCAAAATAGGCAGTAAAATGCGCTTCCACAGAGGGATCACCTTCTGCGAGGCGCCGCACATAGTCCGCATCGAAACTCTGGTTGTCCAAGGGTTGTCCGAAGCGATCATAGTATAGACGTGACAAACTTGCTCTGGCAAGGGTGTGACTCCGGCCGCGATGCGCCGCGCGAACTTTTGCGGCCGGAGTCCTGGCCGCGGCTGCCCGGGTGTGATTTTGGGACAATGAAAATATTGCGGGGCTGAATGAGTGACTCATAGCGGTGAAAGCCTGAGCGTGCGAATCGGACCCGGCCGCCACCCTCTGGCGGAGGAAGAGGGCAGAAAAAATCGTAACTCAGCCCTCTCCCTTGGGGAGAGGGCGCCCGAGGAACGAGGGCGGGTGAGGGCTTTTTTCATGCTTTGCGGGTGTCGCAAAGCGACACGGCAACCCCTCGAGATGTTCTGCCTGAGCGTAGGCTCGCCAAGGGCTTCGCTATCCTGGAGGTTGGCCCCGGCGCCTCTGAATGCCCCCTCGATGGCGCCGCGAGGCCGTGGCCGCCTCGCGAGCGCGAGAGCCGCGCGCATCGCGCTGGGCCGATAGCGAAGCCCGCATGGCAAGCGTGGACTGGAGCCATGCCGCCCCCTCCTGCCGGCAATCTCGCAGCCGGTCCACGTTCCTACCCGGGGAGTTCGCTCATTTTCGTGATGAGCTGCTTACATTCATATAGTGACGACCGCACGCGAAGCGTTTCATCCGCGGGCGAAAAAATTGCTCCTCATGCGCAGCGCCCAAAAAGACCCGTTCGCAGAAGCCCCGGCACGTCTCGCGGATCAACCAGCACGGGATTGGAGGGGATGAACTCATACGCCCTTCCCGTAACCGGACCGAACGCCCTGACCGGCGGATTCTGTAAGCTCTGCAGCTTCACCCCGCGGCTTGTAAGCACTGGCCTCGGCGGGACCCGGCGTGACTGAGCCGGAGATGCCAAAGCCCTGAGCACCGCCGGGCGGGCCGGTGAGTTCGCTGGAGTTGCCGTTCCGTCTTTCATCGCCAACCGCTTCTGACCGCAGCACATGTTCGATCTCTCCTTCCGTCTCTTGCAGAATAGGTTGAATCGTAACAGGCTCGCGCATAACTCGCTCCAGCAGACATCCGGCCCCCGAGAGTGCGAGCCAGATGAACGGCCAGTCTTCGAACTTCCGGGACACGTAGAGCGCCGCCGGCGCAGCCACCCAGACGCTGAGACAGTTGAAGCAATCGATCAGCCTGGCGGCCAGACCGTCTCCCAAACGCGAGCGAAATCGCGCGATGACGTCTGCCGGGCCGTCCTCATTCGCCAGCAAGTGCGTCACTCGCCAGGTGGCGAGGGCGGCGAGCACGAACTTCATCCAAACGCCTGTTTCCCACATATCGTTTAATCAAAAATCAAAACCAGCGGCGGGGAAGCGAGACAGTCGCCCATCCGCTTCCCCTGCCGAGCCCCCGTTCCCCAAGGCTCAGTTCCGGAGGCCTCTCAAGCCTGAGCGGGCGAACAGCCCGCCGCTAGCTCTTGGTGCTGAGGCAGAAGCCCACCGACGCCTGGTTATGATGAGTCGTGGCGCCGCTGTCCACGTTGGTCCGATCCCACACATGCACGGTGAGGGAATAGCCGCACGCGTCCATCGGCCCCGTTGGAGGAGGACCAGGGTTAGCCCCGGTATTTAGCGCATAAGATGCGTTCGCGATGCCGGGGTCGGAGATGGCGCCGCCAAGCCAGGTTGACGCCCCGGCACGGGGAGCAGGCAACGCTCCGTGAGCCGGTCCGGGCGGCAAGATCACAAACGAGAATTGGCCAAAATACTCCGAACTCGCCGTGAAGTGTCCGGTGATCGTATCGCCGGGGCTGAAGAATCCGCACGCGGCGCCGCCTCCCAGATCGATGTCGAGAGTTGCCACGGGCCCGGTCTGGTTCACCCGCACGGTGACGGCATTGCTGTGAGCGTCATGGGCGGGATTTCCGTCCAAGCTCAAGTCAATGCGCAGATCGTAGGCGTTGCCGTCGTCCGCGGCCGTCGTATACCACACCCCCATGATGTTGGCCTCGACCGCGTGCGCCCAGGAGTAGTTTTCATAGGGGTAATAGCCGCCGCCGAGATCGTGGAACGTCTGCTGGGTTTGAGTCCAGGAAACGCCGTTGAACTCATCAAGCGTGAGGGTGAGCCCGGCCGGCTCGTTCACAATGGGCGCGTAGGCGGTGTCCGGAGCGCCGTGAGGTTTTTTCATCACGCGGTACTTCATCCCCGGCGCCGGGTAGGAGATAAAGCCTGCGAGGGTGATCCGCCCGCCGAACGGGGCGTGAATGTAGTGATTCCCGGTTTCGAGCGCGTAAGCATCGGTGACGAGCCCGCTCGAATCGATCAGAGACTCGTCGATATCCGCCACCCGGCTGAGGAACGGAATCTGCTGGCCGGGAGCTACCACCGGCCCTGGATCGATCAGGACCTGGGTCTCAACGCTGTTCCCCCAGAACACCGGCGCATAGGGATTCGTGGACGAAGGAGGTGAATTCCACGACAGAACGGCCCGGACCCTCGCTGTCTTCGGGCCCGCGTGGCACGGTTGCCGGTGGGAGGCAAGATCAACAGGAAGGAATACGCTGTACTGCAAGCCTGCGGCTGGCATGGCGCTGAAATCGCGCACGTTGACCGAAGTTGTTCCCACATGGCTCCACCCGCTGCCCCAGTCAACCCAGAACGCGACGTACTCCCGGCTGCCGTCAGTGCACGGACCGCCCGAATACCCCGCCGACCGCTTGAGATGGATAATGCCCACCAACTGGCTGAGATTGGGGTTCAGGCCCACACAGCCAAGTTGTTCGTAACTGGTATCGCCGGACGTGTTGATCAACTGTTCGACGGCGCCGGCCAAACTGAGACCCGGTATTGCTGTGAGCGCCGAAGGCGCGCCCTGCAAATCAGCAGACTGGGCCGTCAGCGCCAGTTGTAACTCAGCGGAAAGGTAGCGGTGCGCAGGAACATCCTTGCCGTTGTAGAGCGTGTGCCGGTCAGCAGCGCTCAAAGCCTTCGGCGCGGACGTTTGGATGGGCTGTGTTAGATCCACCGCATCCTTATACTCTACGGGCAATTGCAGTTTGGCATCGGCAAGGAACTGGCCCAGCACGATGAGCTCGAATCCTTCAATTTGAATCTGCGCGTCCACGACGTTGCCCCACACCGGCGTCCAATCGGGGCTCGCGGGCGGCGGCGGAGCGTTCCACGATAAAATCGCTCGCGCCAATGGCAGGTTTTGAAAGAAGCAAAACTTCTCAGGCGGGCTGATTTGCAGCGTGACGTCATATTCCAGGGGTTTCGGTCCGGGGACGTCATAAACGGTAAAGCTGGTGAGGCCCTGATCCGACCACGTTGCTCCTCCGTCGTAGGAAAGATAGAAGCGAACGAACTCCCGGGACCCGTTTGAGCACACGTCTCCGCCGTATCCCGCCGTCTGGTGAACGTAAACGACCGCCTCGAGCCGGTTGAGCTGAGGATTGAATCCGGCACAGCCAATATTTTCGTAGGCTGTGTTGCCCGCGATATTGAGGACGGGTTTGAACTCGCTTCCTTTCAAGTTCCCGAAGTAGTTCGGGTTCGACAGGAGCAGCGCCTTGAAATTATTGCGGGCTGCCTCTGGCGGAAGCTTGGCCAATGAGATTTTCGCCTGTCCCTCAGGAGGCACAGGGGATGCTTGACTGTCTGACGTCTTAGCCATGTTGTTGATCTCCTTTTTGTGATTTATGGTTCACTTCCGGCCCGTCCATTGCCGCGCCACTTCGTCCGCTAGCCGCCCCGCCGCGAATCCACTGCTGAAGTGAATCCGGCGGCGGGCGTTTCAGCCAAGGCTGAGTTTTTCGGCTGTTTCGCCGGGCGTGACTCCGCAGTCGATTCAGCCGAAGCGAATTGGAATGCGTTCAACGATTCGCTTGGCCTCACTCAGCACACACCACAGCGGAAGCCGCCCGGCAAAGGTTCATCAGGCGGGCTTGACGTGAAGACCGAGTAACGGGCTGAACTGCCGGTTTAGCTATGCGCAGAATAGTGAAGACAGAAGGCCAATCGTTTCACGCCTGGAAGGATTTTTGATGGGGCAGAGCCGATGGGCCGCTGAAGCCGGTCTGGAAGGAGGTTGGGGAAAGGCTGGTTGATATCATGCGGAAGTTTATCGCTCTATCCCTGGAGGTAAGCACCCGGTTGGTGGGCGGGGCACAGCCAGGACTGCTCTGTCGCTTCGCCGCCGGATGCCGCGGCCCGGACACGGCGCGAAAGGCTCGCTCAATCCCTGGCGGTTCATTCAAAAGTGACACTCGCTCATCATCGAGCCATCGGTCATAGGATTCCCATGCCTCGGCTTGGCTCATGACTTCTTCTTTGCCCATGACGGCTTCTGTCTCATCCTTCTTGCCCCCGCCTGGCAATAGCCTTTCGGATCGCGGCTACGGCATTCTTGAAAGTCCTCCCTCGAACTTTGCGATCAATGCAGCCAAGGCTTCCGGCTGCTCATTCGTGGTGAGGTGACCGCCGGGCAAACGCTCGATCCGGAGGCCAAGTTTTCCCAGCCGTTCCTGCGCGAGATCGACCTGCCGATGTTCAAAGGGATCTTCGTCGCTGCCGCCCACAAGGAACCGGAACTGATCTCGATAAGCCTTGAAGAGGCGGCCAAAGTCGAGCCGGTCGCCTTGCGCTTTCTGATCGGCCACGAAGCCTGCTGCTGCCGCGAGGTAGAACAAGCCATCATGGCGGTCCATGGCGTTATAGAGCTCGCGGACCTCGGCATCCGTAACCCGATAGCCTTTGGACCACATCACCCCCGCCATCATCTTGAACAGGCTGAAGGAGCGCCCCAGGCCCCGACGGGCCCGGTTGGGGAGGCGGCGCAAAATCGGCGTAGTGTACCACGGGTGGGAGTGCCCATCCGTGAAGAGTCCACCGTTGAAGATGAAAACACCGCGTATGTCCGGCCCACCCACGGGTTCGCCCCGCTCAGCGCGCTCGAGCCGGCGTCGCAGATGCTCCAAGACGACAAGCGATGAAAAGTCGAAGGCAACCAGCGTTGTCGACTGGATGGAGAGATCCCGCCAGATCGCTTCAACGAGATCAGTACGTTCGGCGGTGGAATACGCATAGTCCTTGGGCTTGTCGCTGTCGCCCATGCCGACGTACTCGACGAAGAGTTTCGGCATCCCGGCTGCGTTCGGTAAATGCGGCAGAACTTTCGCCCACCCAAAGGAGCCATCGGGATATCCCGGCAGGAAGGACATGGCGTGAGCAAGATATCCCTCACGCCTCAAGAAAACCTTGAGTGGCGCGCCTTGCCCTGCAATGATCGCGCGAGATCCAGGGTCGTAGCCGATGCGCTCGCCGCCGGCGAACCAAGCCCGGGCAGACGGCGTTCCGCCGATTTTTTGGGCGGATGCGGTGATGCTGTCGAGACTAATTTCCTGAATTGAGGGGTTTTCAGTCTCTTTCCTTTTTTGTGGTGCAATTACAGTTGCGGTGCTCATCGTGTTTGCCTCCTTTTTTGCTTTAGTATTCTTCTCCAAAAAGCCAAGGTTGTGACGGCGCGGCCGGCCACGTTCGATCCAGCATCGCCGGTGCAGCGCGCTCTCACCTTGTCGGCCATTCAGTCCATCGGATGCATTCCTTCCTTGGTCATTCAGTCGCGCGAGCGAAATCGGCGCGCCGGCCGGCCGAACCGGCGCGCGCAGGCCGCAGCAGCAGCCAGAGCGCGATGAGGTGCGTCCAGAAGAGCGCCGGTACGTACAGCATGGGGATCGCGTAACCGGCCCCGAGCTGTCCGGCCACTGACGGCAGATTCGTGCTGACCGCGTGCGCCGTATCGATGACGAGATCGGCGAGGCCGATTAGATTGAACGCCCAGACCAGCGGCCAGAAGAGGATACGCACGCGCACCGTCAGCAGCGCCAGGATCGCAAGCAGTGCGGTGGCGAGGTCACCGTAAGCCGCTGGCGCAGCGAAACCCCGCGGCAGATTCGGTCCGACAAATCCGGCCAGCAAAAAGACCAAGCCGAAGAAGCGAAAACTGTGCAGCGTGGCGATAGCGCGGTGCGCGTCGGCGCGATCCATCGCCCTCAGCCGCGGCCAGACGTAAGTCGCGATGCACAACGCCCAGGCGAGATAGCCCAACGCCATGTCGATCTGGAAGATGGTAGATGGGTTCATTGGTCACCCCCCTGTCGAGACTCCTCGATTTTGCGCGCCTGCGCCTTGAGCTTCTCAAGTCGAGGAAGCAGGGATTGCCTGCGGTCCTCAAACGTCGTGAGTGGAGTCACCTCAACTTCCATGCGAGGCCACACCGGCAGACTCTCAATCACGTCGTCCAGTTCCCGCGCCGACTCAGCGTTGACGATGAGCACGAGCGCGATCGCTCCACTCATCGGTCCGCCTGCGAGTATCTTCTTCTGGTCTTCCAGTTTCTCGCACCGCTCGAGAGTGGGAAGGATGGATTGCTCGATGAACGCTAATCCGTCTTCTGTAGTGGTGGGACGACCTTGAGGTACAAGTCTCATTTGAACCAAATATTGCATTTGTCGTTCTCCTTTGTCGGAATGCCTTGTATTTTGGAACCACAAAAACAATCGTCACGCCCCATATCACGATGGGAAGCAGCGCGCGAACGCAAGCAAAAGCCGCGGCGAACCGTGAATGCGAATCTTGCGCCTGAGCAACGCCCATACGAGATTGGCTTCCTTGCGCAGAAATCGGAGCCAAGTTTGGCTGTCCGCAGTCAACCGAAAGTCGGCCGTGCCGACGTGTCCTTCGGATACTTCGAGCGTCTTGTCACGGATTACGACCGTCGCCTTCACTTCCTCCTGGCCGGTGAAGGTGAAGTGAAAGGTCGCGTTCAAACCCTCGGATTTGCCGCGTTGAAATACGAAGTTCAGCCCACGCAGGAAGCCACGAATGGTCCCTTGGCCGGCAAGTCCGTTTGACACTTGCTTCGTCTTCTTATGAGGAAAGCGGCGCGCCACATACTGCTGGGCGTCAGAGCCCGGCACGACATAGACGGTCTCAACTTTATCCTGGAGGGGTTTGACCGTATCTTTGAGGAATTGTTTCCGGTGCGTCAGGAACGGCCCGATCACATCCTCGCCCGCCGGGCAGACCGCCATGCAATACGCCGCCTTATAGTTGGCCCCGAATGAAAGGCTTTGCCACATGGAGACCGTCTCCGCACCCGAGACTTTCTGCCGGTACTCACGGGCGCTGCTGCTCTCCGCAATCTTTTCCACCCAGTCGCCAAATCCTCCCATGAACTTGCGGTAGTTGTGTGTATAACAGGCTGAGAAGTCGAACTCACCGTCCGATTTGATGGCTCCGGTGGGGCAGGCAGTAACGCACAACTTGCATTCGAGGCAAGGGTTGTAAGCAATGGGATGCGAGTATTCGCTGACCTCCGCGCCGACCAACACCGTGCCAAGGAGAATGAAATTTCCAAACTTCGGATGAATCACGTTGCGGTGGATTCCCATCCGCCCCAAACCGGCTGCCACCGCCACAGGCTTGTGAGAAATCAGCCACATCTTGGCTCCCCAGTGGTCGGCCTCCATAGGAAAGCCGGCGGCTCCTCCGTTGATCGCGCCGATCCCGCGGCGCTCGAGGACAGCGACAATTCGCCGCGCAACTTCGTTGATTTCGTCCGTCGTGTGATGGAATTCCAGGTTGGCAATCGAGCGCGCTGGCGTCCGGATGTTCTCCCGGTTCATACGCAGGACAAAACTGACAAGCGTTTTGTCCGCGGGAAGACGGCATCGATGTCACTTTTCTGATCCGCAATTTCCGCCCGGTCTCTCTCCACAAAGCCGGCATCGTCTGCCCCGGCGTCGAGGCAAATCCGACGAAGCCAGTCAGCCTTGAGGACCGGAGGCGTCTGCGGTTCTGGGCTGCCTGCCCGCTGCTCGTTGAAATGCCTTACCGCCGGATGCTCAGCCAGTTGTGCCATCAGCGTTCTCCTTTTTCTCAGATGGATGTATATACATGTAGTTGGACACAAAAAAGTTACGCCTTGACGGATGCCAGCGTCACTCGCACTAGTAGCGGTACCAGTTGATCCATTGTTTCTTCGCCCAGCGCGGTCCGCAAACGTTCCTGGGCCCGCTCCCAGCGGCGCTGGGACCGCCGGAACTTCTCACGCCCCGCAGCCGTCAGACTGAATATCCGCATCCGCCGGTCATCCGCTGCGCCCACCTTAACCCAACCGCGTTTCGCCAGTGGCCGGAGCATTCGCGTGAGTGTCGTTGAGTCGAGCGCCAGAATTTCGCCCAACTTCCCCTGAGGGATTTCGCCCGCCGTATTAAGCGCCATCAAAATGGTGAATTGCGTTCCTTCGATGCCGTCTTGCCGAAGCTCTTGGTTATACAGCCGAGTGACCGCCCGCGCCGCACGGCGGAGATTTGCGCACGCGCAGGGCAGCACTGGCAACTTTTGCTCACTCTGGACCGGCATCTTTGTTCTCACGACATATATGTGTATACACATACTACGGCGGTGTCAAGCGCTTTTTAATGATTCTTCGCAGTTCGGATCACCGAAGCTTTCCTCTAAACCGATCCAGCAGCCCAACACTCCCCGTCAGGCCTGGATGCGCGAAGCCGAGATCACCGGCTGGCGGAGTTTCGAGGAGATCAGAAAGCTGCCGGGGGAGGTGCGAGAGCATCCCAAATGGGTGTATAGTCAAACGGATTCCCAGCACCCAACCAGCAGAAAGCCATCTCGGAGGAAGTATGACGGATTCCACCGGCGCCAACGAGGTACACGGACCTCTGTTTCCAACATGGGACGAAAAGGACCCCTTGGGTTCGCTTAAGGCCTTGTTTCACTTTACCGTTGAAAGGGGTCTGTCGCAGATCGATTGGTACAAGCGCAATGTAGCGGGCGTGCGGTGGGGCTCGCGGGTATGCCGGTGCGCCGCCATTATTTTCATTAGTATTGGGTCGCTGCTCCCTTTGATTGCTGCCGCTGGTATCGGTCTGGGCTGGAACGGCAGAAAGATTCCGTTTGAGTTCGGCTACGTCGCTTTCGCGCTGGCAGCCGGCTTTCTCGGTTTTGATAAATACTTTGGCCTCTCCACCGCCTGGATTCGATACATTAAGACGCAGCTTGCGCTGGAAGCAGCGCTTCATCAGCTTCAGTTGGACTGGGTGGCGCTCCTCTTGAAGATTCAGGCTAGTAGCCCGGCTCCAGACCAGATTCAAGCAGCAGTGAGGCGGCTGCTGACCTTTGTTCAATATATGGATGCCCAGATTCAGCAGGAAACGGACGCGTGGGTTCTAGAATTCCAAGCCAATCTTGCTGAGCTCGCGAAGGCGGCGCAAGTCCGCGCTGAAGCGCAGAAGCCGGGACAGATTTTGGTGACGGTGACGAATGCCGCTGAATTTGATGATGCTCCTGCTGTCACCCTGGACGGGACAGAAACCAAGCAAGTAGAGAGCGGTCAGTGTAACTTTCTGTTTGTTCCACCCGGAGATCATCAGATTCAGGTCATCGCGAGTAAGGCCGGCAAACCGTTCCGTGCTTCTCAAACCCCCAACGTCAGCGCGGGTGGGACGAGCAGGCTTAGTCTAACGCTCACACCACCGTGAAGAAGACGATGAATATCGAACCGTCCTATAAGATCAGTAAGACGCTCCAGCGTGGCCGCCGAAGGATTTCGGAGCGCACGGAATGCGCTGTGGAAAGAGACTGCGGCGCAGCGCGGCAAAGCCGCAACCAAACCCAATGTCATTCCGAGGAGTTGACATGCCGCTTTGCGGCACGCGCAAAGCATGAAAAGATGCCCTCACCCGCCCTCGTTCCTCGGGCACCCTCTCCCAAAGGGAGAGGGCTAAGTCACGGTTTTTTCTGCCCTCTCCCTCCGGGAGAGGGTGGCGAGCGGAGCGAGCCGGGTGAGGACATGCCAGTCGAACTTTTCCGAGCAGCGAACGGGCTCGGAATGACACACCCCAAAAGCTTGCTAGAAAACAAGAATGTACGAGCTTGCAATGCAGGGGATTGAGGATGCAATTGCGTGGAGGGTCATTCTGCTTGCAAGTCGTCCGCCAGTTCTCCTACCACGTCGGCAGGGGTTTGCCCTCAATTTTCAAGATGGCCTCATGAACCGAGTAGCTGACGCGGGATGACGTTTGCAATCGTTGGAGTTCCGGGAGAGCTGCTTTCGCATCCGGCCCAATGTCGCCGAGCGCTCCGGCAACACTCCGCAGCACATAGGCCTCCTCGTTTTTCTCTTTCAGCTTCTTCGCCAAGGGCAGAACCGCCGACCGCGCTTCTGGCCCGATAGCTCCAAGCGCATCCGCGGCCGGAGCACGCACGTAAACGACTGGGTCATTCAGGGCGTGGGTCAACGCGGGTACCGCCGGCGCCGCCTTCCGCCCCATCGCTCCCAAGGCAACCGCAGCGAGGTCACGCACCCGCGGGCTGGAATCAGAGAGCGATCTGGCAAGCTCCGGCACTGCAGCGCTGCCTGGAGACCCTATTTGCGAAAACGCCCACGCGGCTGCCGAGCGCACATTGGCGCGCGAATCGTGGAGAGACTCCACCAGGGCGCTTACAGCCGGGGCGCCGTCTTGACCAAAG
This sequence comes from Terriglobia bacterium, assembly GCA_036278555.1. Classification (GTDB taxonomy): domain Bacteria; phylum Acidobacteriota; class Terriglobia; order UBA7540; family UBA7540; genus RH2-MAG17b. The sequence continues at coordinate 2,794 of DASUKV010000237.1, read as the reverse complement.
GAGCCGATGGCTCGAATTAGCTGGGGCCGATCCTGCTCCGGCGCGCGCTTTAGCAGGATGATGTAGTGCGATAGCGGATATCCCCGGTAGACGGGCTCACCCGCAGGCGCTGCAAGCGTTACCTTGGGAGGTCTGGGAACCAACCGCCGTTCGGTCTTGGCTTCGGGGGCGCCCGCAGATTCCGGAAGCTTTTCCAAGACGATGTCATTGATGCCGAGATTGTAGCCGGTCGAGCGGCCGTCTTTTCCAACGCAGACGAACGACAATATGTGGCGTCCTTTGGCCAGAGGAACCCATCCGAGCGGATGAACCTGAGCCACGTACACCTCGGGTGAATAGTTCTGAAAAATCTGCGCACCCTGAGCCGGAATCTCCGAGGTTGCCGCCTCCCGGACATCCAGGTTCATGGGTTTGCCGTCGAGAAGCGCATAGTAGTTTCCGTAGTCCGGCGCCTGCGCAATTTCCGCAACCAACTCATATCGTGCGTTCCCGGGTACTTCGATCGGAATGTCAATTCTGGCGCCCTTGCCTTGGGCTTCAAAGAAGAGCAGATCTTTTCCCCAATCAACCTCGCGTTGGACGCTTGCCTTACCTTTCTCCACGGTCACGTCATTGACCGAGTCTTCTACCGCAATCTGCTCGGCGTTGCCAAGCGGAAGGCGTGCGTCACCGTAGGGGGGTTCCGGGAGACCTTGGTTTACGCCCTTCTGGTACCAGAAAGCGACGCTGGAGAAATAGTCGGGACGCTCCTCAAAACCTGAGCGCAGGCTGCCGTCTTTGTTGTAAGTCCACCCGAAGTGCTCGATGCCTGCCCAAAGTGATTTTTTGAACGGGATGGGGTCTGGTACGTGCCAGCGGTAACCGGTAAGTCTGGCTCCAACCCGCTCTCCTTCTGCTACCGGAACGCCCGTCCACGGACCCTGCGTGATGCGCAGGCCCCAAGCCGCATTGAAGTAGTCCTCGGTTCCCGTGCCGGCAATTTGTGGGTGTTGCGCTCCGTCCACATAAAAGAGATCGTCGCCTTCCCCAAACCACCCTACCTGCGATTGAATGACACTCATCACGGTTCCCACGTAGGATCCGGTTCCAAGAATATTGAGAAAGGCATAGTTTCTTCCCGGCACAGCGGGGCGCTCCTGGCGATAGTACGCGTGAAAGTAGCCCAAACCCGGGGGTAGCGACCGGTACTTTCGCCAATCGACGTGATAATAGAACATCGTGACAGGACGTCTCCCCTCGTCAGTCACCGTGATTCTGCACGATTTGTAGAAGGGCATGGGCCAATAGCCATTTTTCGCCCGGCCGAACGAGCTGTCACGGACCATCATGGAATCAAGGTCCTTCTCGTACCCGCTCCCAACACCAAAAAAATCTCCCAGCGGTGAGTCCACGCTCGGGGTCTTTTCCCCGTCGTAGTAGACACGAAGCCGCAACAGCCGGGGCCACGCGTATTCGTTGTCGGCAACCGTCACCCAAATATGAACAACCATACCCGGCCCAGGCAGATTGGCCATGACGAGAGTCTGACCCGGCATAATCCGTTTCTCATCGTCATTGCTGCCAGCGAATCGATTTTCGCTGGAGGCGCGGTGCGCAGAAAAAGTGTCAAGTTGTGGAAGGTTAAACAGGCCGTATGAGCCAGACTCAGGAGCTTGCGCGAACCCAATGGCCGCGAAGCACACAATCAAGAGGATCACTGACGTCCATCTCGAAACCATCATTTCCTCCTGTGCGATGCATTTGACCCTGCTTGCAACACTGTTTGGTCCACAGTGTGCGAGCCAGCACTCCGAGCACATTGCCGCCCCGTTGCGCGGTCCCGAGCCGGAGGTTGGAAACACCTAGTACTTCGTGACACAGATTCCGGCTATAACCCTGCGCGAAGGAAACGAGTGAACCTGAACCCTCACCCACCGCGACGGGAAGCGCTGCTTCCCCGCGGTTCCCCCTCTCCCGAAGGGAGAGGGCTGCGATCCTTATTTTTTCGACGGCCCTCCCGAAAAGGAGTCACTACCGGTTCCGTTTTCAGCCCTCTCCCGTGGGAAAGGGTGGCCGAAGGCCGGGTGAGGGGCCAAACCGGACTTTTTGCTTCCTTGTCATTTAAACCGAACTACATCACAAAGTACCCGATGACCGAAGTCATTGAATCCGCTCCGCAAATCTGACACGCTCGGCATATGCCTGTGAAGAGTCCTGCGAAAGGACGACCCTGGGTTGCTGAAGCGGGGAACCGTGCGGGGGAAGAAGCCCTGCCAGAGCAATGGCGGCTGGCTTACCAACGCGATCGCGAAGCTCCGCCAGACTACGCCGATCCGGGTCCGGAGCGGCGCGCGGCGAAGGCGCTTGCCGCGTTTATTCTGGCGGGTCTGGCCTTCCTTGCGCTGCCCGGCACGTTTCTCGGCGTCTGGAATCTCATCATCATTTCCGAGCACCGTGCCTCAACCGCTGCAAGCAGCGCCTGGATTCAAGCCCACGGCCATGCCCAGTTGTTCGGATGGGTGGGCAGTTTCATCCTCGGCATTTCGCTCTACGTTTTGCCGAAGTTCCGCAGGCGGCCGCTCCGAAGCTTTGGCTTGGTATGGGTGGTGTGGGCGCTCTGGACCGCCGGAGTCGCGTGGCGATGGTGGACGGGAATAGGCGCGAGCGACTGGCGGCTGGGGCTTGTGGGCTCAGCGGTGATGGAGCTTGCCGCCTACGCGCTGACGCAGCGCATTCTCGTCTTCAGGGGCGGCGGCAGGAAGAAGCCCAGCGATCTGGGCTCCTGGCTCGGCATTTGCGGATTCTCCGCGCTAGG
>DASUKV010000236.1:0-5175 GCA_036278555.1 Terriglobia bacterium | reverse complement strand
GCGCGCGGCCTGCGCGTCACGGTTGCGGAGCGCTCTAAAAATGGCTTCGTGGAGGCCCAGAATCTCAGCGAGGTCGCCGTAGTTCTGCGCTACCTGGCGGCTGTGATCAAACAGCTTTTCGAGCACCACCGACATCATCCGCTGGAGCACATCATTGCCGCACGATTTCATGATGGCGAGGTGAAACTCGAGATCATGCTGCAAAAAGCGGATGCGGTCCGTGCGATGGTCCTTCATCGACTGGAGCTGCGCGCGAACCTTGCGCAAGTCTTCCTGCGAGGCGCGTTCCGCCGCGAGCGCCGCCACCACCGGCTCAATCGCGGAACGGGCTTCAGCCAGCTCGACAAGATCAAGGCTTTCCTGAAGCGTCAGAATCTGGTCTGGCAGGTTCAGCACCCGCTGCAAAGATGCCGCAAGATAAGTTCCGTCACCTTGCTTGGATTTTACGATCCCGAGGATGGCAAGCCCCCGCAGCACTTCCCGGATGGAGGGGCGGCTGACGTGCAGAAGCGCCGCGAGATTGCGCTCCGAAGGCAGCTTTGAGCCGACCTTCAGGTGTTTTTGGTCTAGGAATTCTTTGAGGCGGGAAAGAATCTGCTCGTTGATCCCCGTCCTTTCAATCGGACGCAGTAACCTTGCAGACGTTCCCAGTGCTTCGCGGATGCGATTTACAGACATCACTTTTCAGGCGCACTTTGAGGTGGCGATGATAGATGATAGACGTCGCGGCGAACTCATTCCCGGATGCGGCAGTTGCCGCGCGCCGTGGCCACCTTCATTTTCTCAGTTGCCGGACACTTATTGAGGATTACAAATTATAGTGACAGCTTTTTCTGTAGCGGCGCGCCCTGAGCGCCGGAAAACCGGCGGCCAGAGGCCGCCGCTACAAAATTTGAGGTCACTGCAATTTGTAACCCTCTGGAAACCGCATGATTTCCACCGCCAAGCCACGGCCCCGCTTGAGCGAGCCATCATCTTATCACAACGCCGCGACCTGGCTGGATATGCCGCCGGACTGTCCGCTGCGCGCCGCGGGTAAACCCGTCCACGCATCAGGAATACATTTCCCTTGACACGCTGATTGGAGTGCGATATGGTCTGGCCACTTACCAATTGCGCGGGCGGTAGTCATTGAACCGGCCGGGATTTCACAAAGCAGGTCTTCGGATTCGACCGAAGCGGGAGGTCTTTATGAGAAGCGCCAAAGTCTTTACGCTCTGCCTTGGAGCCGCTTTGTTGCTGCTGGCGGGATCTTCACGGAATCTCTGGGCCCAGGCGATCACGGGCGATATCCTCGGCACGGTGCGCGACGCAAGCGGCGCCGTGATTCCGGGAGCCAAGGTAGTGCTGACACAAACCGCAACCGGCGTTCAGTACACGACGACGACCGACACCGGAGGAAATTACCTGTTCGCACAATTGAAGCCGGCGCACTATCGCGTTGCGGTTTCGAAGCAAGGATTCAAATCGACGACGATGTCGGATATCGACCTTCTCCTGGGACAGCGGCCTCGTGTTGACGTGACGCTGAGCGTGGGGCAGGTGACACAGTCGGTGACGGTGAGCGCCGGGGGCGTTCAGCTTCTTGAAACGCAAACTTCCTCGATGGGGCAAGTGGTGCCGCAAACGGCGGTGGCCAATCTTCCCATTGTGAACCGCAATTTTATTTCTTTGATCACGCTGGCGGCGGGCACGGCTCCGATTGGGACGGGAAACTCTCCCGCATCATCTTGGACCGGGGCGGGCGCCGGAAATGTTACGGCGAGCGTCGCGGGGCTGCGGGAATCGAATGAGAGCTTTCTGGTTGACGGGATCGAATCCCGCAATGCACGTTTTGGAAGCGCCAACCTGCGGCCGTCTTTTGACGCCATCCAGGAAGTGAAGGTGCAGACGGATAACTTTTCGGCGGAGTACGGCCGCTCGTCTGCCGTGATCAACACCACGATCAAATCCGGAGGTAACACGATTCACGGCGACGCTTACGATTACGTTCAGAACGACATCTTCAACGCAAATGATTTTTTCTCCAACCTGGACGGATTGCCGAAGGGTCTGGTGCGGTATAACGACTTTGGGGCCAGCCTGGGCGGCCCGGTGTATCTGCCGCACATTTACGATGGACGGAATAAAACGTTCTTCTTCTTCAACTATGAAGGCGTCCGCAATCCGACGGTCTCGAACGCCACCGCCTTGGTTCCCAGCCGGGCCCAGCTTGCGGGAGCGCTAGCGGACAATTCCGCGGGCACCGGAATTTTCCCCACCAGTACGCCATTCTGCCAATCCAATCCTTCGTCGCAAAGCTGCGCGGACGTGATTGATCCGACGACGGGCCAGCCTTTTCCGGGGAATACCATCCCTTCAGCACGGCTCGACCCGATCGCGCAGAAATGGCTGCAGTTCTGGCCCGGGCCAAACCTTTCGAACCCGCCGATTAACCCTGTGAATGGGCGCGCGCTCCATAACTACGCCACCACCGTGCGCGGATACGACAACATGGATCAGGAGAACACCCGGATTGACCAGACGCTGACATCAAAAGATCAACTTTGGGGCAGCTTTACGCATGGCACCCGCCCGCACATCGCGCCCGGCGTAATGCCCTATTCCGGAAACAACTGGCCGCTGAGCGACGATCTCTTGCAGATCACCGAAACCCATACTTTTGCGCCCGAAGTTGTTAATGAAGCGCGCTTCGGTTATAACCGCGGCAAAACTTATCTGGTTGGGCTAGGCGCTTTAACCACGAATTTTGCCGCAAGCGTGTTCGGGTTTCAGAACACTTCCGCCAACCCCTTCGACTTCGGAGTGCCGGACGCCGGAGTGGCGGGCTTTTCATCGCCCGGCTCGCCTTCGGAATCGATCGGAGCGCTCGACCGTGACTTCCAATGGGTGGACAACCTGAGCATCGTCTCCGGCCAGCACAACCTTAAGCTAGGCATCAATTACATCCACGAAAAGTTTTACCAGATCACCGACTTCGGCGGGGTGCCCAGTTTCAGCTTCTCGGGCCGCTATACCCAAATTCCCTTCGGCATTGGCGACTTCCTCCTGGGCGCTCCCCAGTCAGCCACGGCTTCTGTGGGCGACTCATCGCAGGACCTGCGGACAAACTTCTATGCCGGGTTCCTGCAGGATGACTGGCGCATCCGGCCAACCCTGACTCTGAATTTGGGATTACGGTACGAATATGGCCAGACGCCCTTCGACACAAGCTCAAAAACCGCCTGGTTTGATCCGGCCGTCCAGCAGGTGATCTACTCGCGCAGCGGCGGCGTCCGGAACGGAATTGTCGATCCTGACTCTAACAATATCGCGCCGCGCGTGGGTTTCGCGTGGAGTCCTTCCTTCGCTCCCAACACGGTGGTGCGCAGCGCCTTTGGGGTCTTTTACGCCACTGACAATTGGAACGAATTGCAGTTCATGGTGATTGACCCTGGTTTCTACACGACTCAGACTCTGAATGCCGATCCCACAAAGCCGACCGTTTCCCTCGAGAACATCTTCCCGTCGGGAACGTTGGGAGGCGGGACTACGGTTCCTTTCAGCATTGATAAGCGAAACCGCACGCCCTATGTGCAGGAGTGGGACCTTGACGTGCAGCACACCTTCGCCGGAAATTGGTTGCTTGACGTCGGCTACATTGGCAACACGGGGCAAAAACTGCCGCAGCGGCGGAACGAGGATGGGCCGTCGTTCGATCCCACCGGGACGATTCCGATTCCAGATCGCGTGCCCTACCCGGCGTTCAGTTGGATTCTGCTCGACTACGACGGAGGCTGGTCAAGCTATAACGGATTGGCCACGCGCGTCGAACACCGGTTTGCGAATGGGTTCTATTTCGTTGGGTCCTACACCTGGAGTCACGCCATCGACCTGGGCAACACGGATGATTTCTCCGCTTCACAGTGCTGTTTCAAGGTGCTCGACAAAGGCAACGGTGATTATGACGTAAGGAATCGCCTGGTGTTGAGCTACGTGTATGACCTGCCGTTTGGCCGGGGAAATCACTTCGCGGCGGGCGCGACGGGCGCTCTCGGTAAGCTGGTTTCGGGTTGGCACGTTTCCGGGATCACAACGTTTTCAAGCGGCCAGTATAAAACCCCGACGCTGCCGCAGGACTGGCAGGTGCAGGGAGCGTTTAGCACTTCCCGCCCTGACAAGGTGGGAGCGGCCAACCCGTCGAATCAGACTTACACCGATTGGCTTAACATTAATTCATTCGTGTTCCCAGGATGCACCAGCTTCGTGCCTTGCACGCCTGGCTTGCACCTGCAGGGCACCGCGGCGCGCAATAGCCTTGAAATGCCCGGCATCAACAACTGGGATCTCAGCCTGATGAAGGACACGAACATCAGCGAGCGGTTCAGCACGCAGTTCAGGACCGAATTTTACAACGCCTGGAACCACACCCAGTTTGGCGATGCGTGCACGTCCGTGTCGTCCGGGTGCTTTGGGGTGATCAACGGCCTTCGCCATTCACCGCGTACCATCCAATTCGCTCTGAAGCTGCTCTGGTAGCCGCAGCACGTCTGCCGTGGCGTGGCCGTCTCCGTCAAAAAGCTACGGGACAAAGGTCGTCCCGTGGCTACCTTGGCGTGCGCCTCGTAAACTCCGCACCAACCGCTGAGGGACGATTGCTGAAGACTGGAAAAATGGGAGGCAAACCACAATGAAAAAAATCCTCGGGATTCTGCTGCTCTGCGCAATGTGCTTTGCCGGTTGCGGACAACAGAAAACAGCCACGCAGAACCGGCCCGCGGCTCACGCAGTGAATGTGAAGGTAAGCTGGGATCATGTGGTTCGCGTGTCGGATTCGACCCCTACGCTACAGGTGGTGGTCAATCCTCCCCTCCGGCGCGGATCATCAATCCACGATCGCGTATTCGAGTCGCTTCACAACCTGGGAGCCAATTACGTCCGCTACGTCCCCTGGCTGCCCTATCCGAAGCTCGGCGTCGCGGAACTCGAGCCGCCTGCCAGTGGCGAGACTTCCTGGGACTTTTCCCTCATTGACCCGATGATGGAAGATTTCATGCAGGCGACGGATGGGCATTCGGTGGTCATCAACTTCAGCACCATCCCCCAATGGATGTGGAAGACGCCAAAGCCTGTGCCATATCCCTCGAACCCCGATGAGGCCACATGGCGCTATGAACAAGGCACAGAACTGCGCGA
>DASUKV010000235.1:0-5989 GCA_036278555.1 Terriglobia bacterium | reverse complement strand
TTCCTCCTGCGCCAGGGACGGATAATCGCCCGAAGCGTTCTTGCGATAGAGAGCATCCCTCGTGCCAAGGAAATAGAATTCGCGCGCGATATCAAGGCAATAACGCCGGCGCTCCGCCATCGTCGATTTGATGGCCGCCTGCTCGTAGGCTACTGCGAGCGGCGAAGTAACGAACTTTTTCATCTCCCGGATGAGCTCCTTGTCAGCGGCAATCGCCTCAGGCAGCACCCGCTGGTTGTAATCCTTGATCAGGAATTCTCTGGACAAGGGAACGCGCCGGGCTTCAGGATTGAGGACCCGGCTCACCCGCAGCGGACCCGCATGCCCCGGCTCGAAGACTTCCCATGTGTCAAAATAGCCGTCGTGGTTGCTATCGTAGGCGCGAATTTCCAGGTCTTTTTTGTCGTTGACCAGGTGGCCCACTTCAAGCCAGCTTTCAGTCGCACCATCGAGGTGGTAGCGCTTATCGATGCCGGAATAATAGAGTTGACGTTGATGGCTGGGCGTTCCCGAGAACTCACGGCGCATATTCCAGCGCATCGTCGGCCCGCCGGTATTTGACATAACCCGCCGCTCGTATATCCAGAACTGGCCCTCCCAGCGATGGACGCCGCGCGCCTCATCCCAACTGAATCCTGTCTGCTCTGCCGGGTAGGCGAGCGCCACGCCCTGGGCGTGGCGCCAATCAAGCCGCACGACCGTTTGAGGAGGGCGGCGGAGCGGGTTCGTGTAAAACATGTGGGGGAAGCGGTAAGGTTCAACGCCGACCATGTTGAATCCGAAGTTGTAGTGCGGCTTATCGAGCGCGTCGTGGCGAGGTTCAGGATCGATGTTAAAGCTGAACCGCCCGTTGACGATGGCCATATCAGCAAGCGGCAAGGGCTGCGCTTGCCACGCATATTGATAGTTATTGGCGTATTCGAGATCGCTGCCCTTGGAGCTTTTGGCAGGTGCCGTCGCAGCCCGGAAAACGATTTCTCCAAGCCCGTCGTGGTTCGGATCCCAGAAGGCGAAAGGGCACTCGGAAAGGGGCGTCCAGGTTTGCGAGTGGGGATCATATTTATTGAGGTAAATCATCACGTTGCCGCGAAACTTGCTCTGGAACTGCTTCCCGTCGTATTGCCAGTTGGTGAGGTGGAAAATCTGCGCCCCGTCGTTGTCGTAATTCTCGCCGAACCAGGCATAGCGCAGATAGCCGTTCTTGTAGTACCGAATCTCCATTTCGTCCGCTTTGCCGTCGTGATTGTTGTCGGCGTAGACGACCATGCGGTCAACGATTCCCGTACCGTGATAACTGACCACGTATGCGGTGTCCGCCTTGTTCCAAATGTTCGCGGCGCGGCCGCTATCGTCGATCGCCTCGATGATGTTGCCGTCGCGGCGGGTGATCAGCGTGTCCGGGCGGCCGTCATGATTCAGGTCCAGAGTGAAACTCTTTCCTTCAGCTAACTGCTCGGCGCGCGGCCACCAGGGCTTATTCAAAAACGTCAGCCGGCCATCGCGAGTCATCGCCGTCTCTTGCATGTACCAGGCAAGCGGGTGCGGTTGAGAGGGGGGCTGAGATTGGGCTGAAGCGCACGCCGCCGGCAGAGCGAAACAGCAAGAGAGAAGCACAATTTGCCAGGACCGCACGATATCCCTCTCTTTAGGAAAGGCCGAATTCGCCTCAAGGAATTCGCAATTCTGAATTCAAAATTCTGAGTTCAGAATTATGAACTTACGTGACAGGAAGCGTAATGATGCGCAACTTTGGTAATCGCCGCGGCGATTTGCTCGATATGAGCAGGGGTATAGTTCTCGTTCCAGTGGATGGCGATGATGGTTTTTAATACCTTCTCCGCCTGGGGGCACAATCCGGGCCGGTAGTCCTGGGTGTTGAAGGAACTGAACGGGTATGAGGATGTCCCATAGGTTTTGTGCCCAGCAAATAGCGGCGAAAGATAGAGAGGGTCAACGGTATATTGCACCCAGGCGGGGACTCCCTCCGCCGAGAGGGCTTCTCCAAATTGCTTTGTATCGACTCCCGCCTCGCTCTCGGCGACGCGTAGCATATAGAGCCAATATGCCGGTCGTGTATAAGATGGCGCATGGGGTGGGTGGACCCCTTGAACATTCTCAATCAGATTCGTCAATTGCTGAGCACGCTCGCGGCGCCGGCCCACGACATCAACGATTCGCGGTAACTGGCCCAGGGCGACGGCGCCTTGAAGCTCAGTCATCCGGTAATTCTGCGATAAAAACAGGAATCGGGATGAACCCAGACCATTCGTATCCCTCGGCCACGCCTTGTCCGCAAAAAGCGCCGCGCGCGCGGCATATTGCGGATTCCCGGTCACCATCAGACCGCCTTCGCCGCAGGTGATGTGCTTGGATTGCTGAAGGCTGAAGCAAGCTAAATCGCCCACAGTTCCCACCAGGCGGCCATCCACCTCCGCCCAATAAGCCTGCGAACAGTCCTCAATCAGCGCCACACCGTGTTCCTTCGCGATCCGCTGCAAGGCGCTCATGTCACAGGGCTGCCCCGCGAGGTGAACTGCCAGAATGGCGCGGGTGCGAGGGGTGATTTGACGGGCTACACTCTCTGGATCAAGGTTCAGCGTTTGCGGGTCAACGTCGGCAAAGACAGGGATGCAGTTCTGCCACAGGATAGGCAGTAAAGAGCCCACATCCGTAATGGGCGTCGTGATGAACTCGTCGCCCGGCTCTGGGTCAAGGGCCGCAATGGTCAAATGAACTGCGGCGGTCCCAGTCGAGCACGCTACCGCCTTGGCGACACCCAGCTTTTGGGCAAACTCGCGTTCAAGTCTTTCGACCATCACGCCGCCGTTGCGGCTGAGACACCCGGAATTCAGGGCTTCGAGGAGCAGGCGTTCTTCCGCGTCTCCAAAGGTACGGCCCGCGCGGTTAAGATAGGATGGCAGCGGATCGCTCACTGCTTTCGGTCCGCCTAGCAATGCCAGTTGTTCGTTCATAGCGCCGCTTGCTGCTTCCTCAGCTTGATGGTCCTTTCTTCCGCGGCGGACTGGTACGCCGCCAGCGCCACCTCAACCGCTGCCCGGCCGTCTTCACCGGTTGCGGAAGGCGGCCGGGCTTCCCAAATGCTGCTCAAGAATTCTTCACCCTGCAAGCGATAAGACTCCATCCGTTCGGGATCGAGCATTCCCTTGCCCTTCCAATCGATCGGCGCTTGCTCGGCCATCGTGCTCCAGGTTCCGGCCTGTCCCAGCCGCAACAGGCCGTAGGCGTCAAGATCAAGAATTCCGGTTTCACCGACGATCCACGCCGAGCAGCCGCTCCGCGGAATGCCCGGCTCGGGAATATCCCAGGATTCCCACAAGCTCGCCATGGCGCCGCTGCTCAGGCCGAACAGCGCCATCGTCGAAATCTCGTTTCCGGATTTTTCATCGTGCTCAACCCGGGCGGCCACGCTGGTAATCTCCTCGCCGGTCAACCAGCGAATCCGGTCAATATTGTGAACCGCGTGGCCAAAGAGGACGCCGAGATTTTCCGGGCGGCTTTGCCAGGGAGGGAGCGAGGCCAGGCCGCCAACGTTCAGCATGCGCTCCTGAATCATCTTCACCTGGCCAATTTTGCCCTCGCGGATCAACTGCCGTGCCACGATATTACAGACTCGAAAGCGTTGGCCAAATGCAATCATCAGATTAACGTTCGCGCGCCGCGTTGCCTCCAGAATCCGGTCGCAATCCGCGACCGTCGTGGCCATCGGCTTATCGAGAAGGATGTGCTTGCCGCGCCTCGCCGCCTCAATCGCCTGGACGGCATGATCGCTGTGCGGAGAATGGATGAATACGGCGTCAATATCGCCACGGGCCAACAAACCGCTCACCGTGGGTTCGCAAGCCACTCCGTAATCCTTGGCCAATGCAGGGGCGCGGCTGCCACCTGCGATCGCGACAAGTTCCGCATCCGGGAGGTAGCGGGTTATGGTTTCCGCACTTGTGCGGCCCATGAATCCTGAGCCGATGATTCCAATACGAATTTTTTCCATTCAGTTCCTTGTCCCCGCCAAGATGTGGGAGGTTAAAAAGCCCTCACCCGGCCTTCGGCCACCCTCTCCCGGAGGGAGAGGGCTGAGAAACCAGTTGGGAATCCGCCCCATGTCACACAATATAACAAGGTTTGTCACTGCGCAACGGAAACCAGCCTGTCTAAATTAGGGGCCTCGAAGGCGGCAAAGCCGCAGGTCGCGTCCATAAAATCGGGTCTAATTTGGACAAGCAGAAAGGGCTGAGCTTCAGCCCGCAACCACAGGGGTTTCGAGCACGCCCAGCCCTTCAATCTCGCCCCGCATGACGTCTCCAGGCGACAGGCTCACGCCGCGCGCCATCCCTACGCCGGCGGGTGTCCCCATGGACAGGATATCTCCGGGCTCGATCGTCATGACGCCGGAGATGTAACTGACCACTTCCGGAATACGAAAAATCATCTCCGAGGTGTTGGCGTCCTGCATGAGTTGATCATTCACCCAAAGACGAATTGAGAGGTTATGAGGGTCGGCAATTTCATCCGCGCTGACGATCTCTGGTCCGAAGGGCGCGGACCCATCGAACCACTTTCCCATAAGCCAGTCGAAGAAAGGATCGGTTTCCCGGATCTCCCGGTTTGGCATGCGACTGTTGAACTTCCGCTCGCTGATATCGTTCAGGATGCTGTACCCAAAGACGTAGGACATGGCCTCGCTGGAGGGAATGTTCCTTCCCCGGCGGCCGATAATGACAGCCAACTCAATTTCCCAATCTACAAAAACGTTTTCTGGGTGAAGGCGAACCGGCGCGCCAGGAGCATTGATCGCAGTGGACACAGGCTTCGAGAAAACTTGAGGCGTGATCGCGGCGCTTTCCTTGACCTCAGCGTAGCCGCTCTCCGTAACGTGCTTGCGGTAATTTCCTGCGAGGGCCAGGAGCTTCGGCGAATCACGCAAGGGAGCGTCTAACCGCAGGCCGGGGTAGGGATGCATAACTTCTTGCCGGAGGCGCGCGTCGCTGGCCACCTGAGCGGCAAGCTGAGCCAGACGATCCAGGCCACTCTGCCCGGCTGCAATCAGGGTCAGAGGCGTGGTCCAGTCTTCGTTCCACAACTGCGTTGCGGCAACGGTCGCGTCCAACACCTCTTCCCCCTGGCGCAAGCCGAGATGGACACGGCCATCCCCGGCAAAGAATCGTAGTAATCGCATTTCGAACCCTTTATGTTTACCGATCCAGCCGCAGTAACCGGCAGGCGTTACCCCCAAGGATCGCCTCTCGATCGGAATCGGAAATGTGAGATCGCAGGATTTTTTCCACGCCGGCGCCCGCGTGTTGCAAGGGCGCGCCGCTGCCGAACAACAACTGCTGACTTCCGCACTCTTCGACCAGCTTTTGAATGGCACGAAAACCCTGCACGCAGGATGTTTCAAGATACACCGAGGGGTAGCGGCGCAGCAGCGAAACCGTCGCCCGCAGCTCGTGGAAATAATTGATCCCCGCGAGAATCCAGGGCGTCCGGGGATAACGTTCCACGAGAGCCACCATCGAGCTTAAATCCATCGACGGCACGCCCCAATTCATCAGCACCCGCAGGGGGAGCAGAATTGGCCAACTGCGCGCCGCTGATTCCTCAGCAATGCGACCGACAAATTCCTCATAGAGGGGTTGATAGGTGTGATGCTGCGGATAGAGCCGGATTCCGCGGAAGCCTCGCCCTTCGTAACCGGCGAAGTTGAAGTCCCCTTGCGTCAACTGATGACTTAGCTCGAGCGGCCCCAGGCAGGCAAAAGCGATCAGCCGCGCCCCGTGTTTCTCGACGGCCTCAAACGTCTCTTGATTTCCGTCCTCCCAATTCACGAACAGGCTACGTGTTGAGCAGATGGCCGCGCGCTCAATCCGCGACTGATCCATCACCTGAAGCAACTGTGAGGGAGTCGAAACCGAAACCGGCCAGTAGGGCCACTTGCCGATGTAAGCGTGGATATCCAGAATCACGGGGCGAA
>DASUKV010000234.1:0-2700 GCA_036278555.1 Terriglobia bacterium | reverse complement strand
GACCTTTTCGCTGCGCTCAGGGCAGACTTTGAACAACCCAGCTACGCGCTACCCGGTATTACTTGCGACATCATTCGCGCCACAGGGCGAGGAAGCGAAACTCCGGTTCGCCCCTCACCCGGCCTTCGGCCGCCCTCTCCCTCAGGGAGAGGGCTGAAAGCGAAAGCAATCGCAGTTTCTTTTCGGGACGGGCGCCGAGAAATAAGCAAAAATCGCAGCCCTCTCCTTTCGGGAGAGGGGGACCCGCGAAGCGGTGGGTGAGGGTTTTAGCCGAAATCCCCAGTCCTTTCGTTCTCGCGGATTTGAAACACGGATTTGTTGTCACAAACTATGGAGTCTCGACTTTTCCATCTGATCTTATGCCAGGTGTAACCCACAAACCGGCCTCGAAAACGCCCATCGAAAGGGTTTTTGCCCCTGGGGGATGGCTTGCCCGGAATCACCCGAACTACGAATACCGCAAAGCTCAGCTTGAGATGGCGGAAGAGGTGGAGTCGGCGCTCGAAAACCGCCGCCACCTAATTGTCGAGGCGGGGACAGGAACAGGCAAGACTCTGGCATATCTTGTGCCAATTTTGCGCAGCGGGTTGCGGGTGGTGGTCTCGACGGGCACTAAAAACCTTCAGGAGCAGTTATTTTTCAAAGACATACCGTTCCTGCAGAAGCTTGCCCCCGGCACGCGCGCGACGCTGATGAAGGGGCGGCAGAATTACCTTTGCCGGCAGAAGTTCTACGACATCGAAAAGCAGCCGGTGCTGAGCGGGATGAAGGAGATGCAGCAGTATGCCCAGCTTCGCGAATGGGAAGCCCGCACGGAAACGGGAGACCGCGCAGAGCTGGAGGACATGCCGGACACGAACGAGTTGTGGCCGCGCATCGACGCCCGCCGGGAAACGTGCACCGGGCAGAAATGCCCGCAATTCGAGCGCTGCTTCATCACCCTCATGCACCAGCGCGCGGCGGAATCCGACATTTTGGTTGTGAACCATCATCTTTTCTTTGCGGACCTGGCGCTCAAGCAGACCGATTATGCAAGCCTCCTGCCGGATTATCACTGCGTGGTTTTCGACGAGGCGCACGAGATGGAAGACGTCGCCACGCGCTATTTCGGATTGCAACTGAGCAATTACCGGGTGGAGGAGCTGGCGCGGGATACCGATATCGCCGTGCGGACCAAGGGCTTAGAGGTTCCGGAACTCAATGAGTCTGTGGCCGAGCTTCGGCGCCGCTCGGAGCTTTTCTGGGGTCTGTTTCCTGCTACGGAGGGCCGGTTCAGTTTTGAGAACCGCGACGCATTTCTGGAGCATCACCGCGCAGTTTATTCGTCGTTTTTGAATTCCCTGGTGCGGTTGGGAAGCGAACTGAACCGCGTGAAGGACCGGCCCGAGGAGATGCTGAACCTGGCGCGGCGGTCCGGGGAGTTACTTCTCAATTTCGAGCAGGTGATGGAAGCCAAGGACCGGAACGCGGTCCATTGGTGGGAGCGGCGGGGGCGCGGCATTTTCCTGGAAGCCGCTCCCATTGATGTTTCCTCTCTCCTGCGCGAGCGGCTGTTTGATCAGGTTGAAACTGTTATCCTCACTTCCGCCACGCTGGCCGTCGCGGGCAATTTCGATTTCCTCAAGGCCCGGCTGGGCGTCCAGAACGCCCGCGAGAAGATTTTTGCTTCGCATTTCAACTTTGAAGAGCAGGCGATGCTTTATACTCCCGCGAATCTTCCCGATCCGAGGAGCCCGGAATTCCCGCGGCGGGCGGCGGCGGAAGTCATCGAACTGCTCAAAGCAACGCGCGGGCGGGCGTTTGTGCTCTTCACGTCTTACAATCAGATGTGGGATATTTACGAGCGCATCCGGCCGCAGATTCGCTACCCCGTCATGATGCAAGGCAGCGCGCCGGCCCCTGCGCTCCTGAAAAAGTTCCGCTCGACGCCGCACGCCGTGCTTTTTGCCACCAGCTCCTTCTGGCAGGGCGTGGACGTGCAGGGGCAGCAATTGAGCGCGGTGATCATCGACCGGCTGCCCTTCGCCGTGCCCTCCGATCCCGTCGTCCAGGCTCGCATCCGCCAGATTGATGAGGAAGGCGGTAACGCCTTCATCCAATACCAGGTTCCGGAGGCCGTCATCGCTCTCAAGCAGGGTTTTGGGCGGCTGATCCGCAGCGAAGAGGATCATGGCCTGCTGGCCATTCTGGACAATCGCCTGGTCCGCAAGCCCTACGGCAGGATTTTCTTTGACAGCCTGCCGGAGTACCGCAGGGCGAATCGGCTGGATGAAGTGAAGGCTTTCATGCAAAAATACTGAAAGACAAGAGGCGAGAGACAAGAGACGAGCGTTTTTGGGCTTTTCGCTTGCCCCGTTTCTTGCTTGGGTCTTGTCACTCGTCTCTCGTCTCTCGTCTCTGCTTTAAGGGGTTCCATGTTCGAAGTCTCGGTTGAACATACGTTTGCCGCCGGCCACGCCCTTCGGAATTACAAGGGCAAGTGTGAGAACGTCCACGGGCATAACTACCGCGTCCGCGTCACGGTGGAGGGAGAAAACCTGAACTCCGCCGGCTTGCTCGTGGATTTTTCCGAAGTAAAGTCCGTCATCCGAAATTTTGTGGAAAGGCTGGACCATCAGTTCCTGAATGACTTAAAACCCTTCGATGAGCTGAATCCCTCGGCAGAAAACCTGGCAAAGTACGTCCATGATGGCCTCGGCA
>DASUKV010000233.1:0-2848 GCA_036278555.1 Terriglobia bacterium | reverse complement strand
TTTCCGCGAATCTCCACCCCAGGCTCACTTTCTAGCTGTATATCCTGGCGCTGGCTATCGGGACCGTTCGACTCGTCCAGAATTTTCACTTTCGGGGTGGAACCATCCGTCGGAATCTTCAAACTCCGCAGCTCGGCGCGCAGTTGCGGTATCGTTCTTTGTTGTTCCCTGGCGTGAAAATCACCGAGAAGCAATTGATAAAGTTTCCGGCTTCCCGGCAAATCTTCCACGTGGCCGCTGGGGGTGACCTGCAGCTCGTGGTTGGTATACATTCTCTTGACGGGCTGTTCGTGAAAATCGCCCTGGCCGCCTTTAAGCCAGCGGATCATCCAGCGGTAAACGGCTTCGCGGCTGACGAGCGGCATCCCATGAGGACCCGGTCCCACGAAAAATCCTACTTTATCCTGGGCGCCGTAGATGTTGTACCAACGCCGTGCTTCCTCATAAACCAGCTCCGCACCGGCGGGCGTAAAGTAATCGTCCTTTGTTTCCTGGATAAGCCAGGGAGTTGGGGCGGAAAGTTCCACGAAGTCCGCTGTATCGAGGCCGCTCACCAGGAAACGCGGAAAGCCCATTTCAGGATCAGGATCGGGGCCGGCAAAGAGTAGCCGGTAGGAATTGGGATAACACGCGGGAATCACCGCCTTGAGTCTAGAATCCAGCGCGCCAATGAACGTGGTCAACGCCCCGCCTCCCGAGCAGCCCGCGGCGCCCAGGCGCGAAGCGTCTACATCCGGGCGGCTGGCAAGGTAATCAAGAGACCGCTTGGCGTCCCAAATAAAGTACCGGGCCAGGCCCTCATCGATCAGGCGGGCCTCGGCCCCGGCCATAATGTGCTCGGGAACCGACCAGCCGGATAGAGGCGCGCCCATTAGCCGGCTGTAGGTCTGCTCTCTCTCCCCCTGCCCGATGGGATCAAAGCACAGGGCGACAAACCCTTTCAGAGCCAGATTCACGGCGATCCGCTGGTCCTCGGGTTTGCCTTCCTGAGTGTGGCCCGCCTGCAGAAGCACAGCCGGATAGCGTCCGGGCTGGTTCGGGCGGTAAACATTGGCGGTGACGTAAAAGCCCGGCAGGCTTCGGTAAATGACTTTTTCGATGGCGTAGGAATCATTCTGCAGGCGGCCCGTGACCCTGGCATCGAGCGGCCCGTTGTAGCTGGGTAATCCACCTAAAAGTTGAATCAGCGTCTTGCGGACCCATCGTTCCCTTTGCTCCGCCTGCGCGACGGTGTGGATCTGATCGATCTCCTTTTGCCGCTCTTGCAACTCCTGCTGTGCGATCTGATTCATCCAGCGCAAAAGGGGCGATTCGACGCGCCCTTGGGCAGAAAGAACGGAGGTTCCGAGGAGAGTTGCACACAGGATCGAAGTAAGCTTTAGCATCAGGGATTAGGGTTGTGGCAAGTGTCGCATCTCACCGGCGCGCCCTTCTCGCGATGGCAGTCCATGCAGGCCGTCATGGAGGTTGGCTTCTCTTGCGTAACCACGTCGCGCTCAGCGACCGGGCCGTGACACACTTCACATCCAACCTTTGCCTTAAGGTGGTCGGAATGCGAAAAGTACACATAGTTCGGCAGGGTATAGACTTTCACCCACGGAACCGGCTTACCCGCCTTATAAAATGCTGCCAATTTTTTGATTGCCGGACTTTCCGCGGCGATGGTTGCGTGGCACTGCATGCACTGGGAGTCGGGCGGTAAGGTCATCTCATCTTCGCGGATTTGGTGGCAGTCACGGCATTCCTTAATGAATTTCGTATGCAGTTTATGGCTGAACGGAATCGGCTGGGGCTTTGGAGCCGCCGGGGGTTTCGAAGGGCGCTGATCCTGACTGGAAGCTGCTGAGCAGATCATCGCAGCCACGATTAGGAGTGCGGCGAGTCGCCACTGGACTTTCGTGTGCATCGTCGAATGATCTTACTCCTTTGCCGCCTGATACGGTTTGCCTCTCGTCAGGGTAGGGCGAACGCAACAAAGGCGTCCCCCGATTTGGTCTCCGGCTTTCCTCCCCCGCCCGCCGCGATCACCACGTATTGCTTGCCGTTCGCTTGGTACGTGCAGGGACTGGCGTACCCGCCGGCGGGCAACTGCGTCTGCCAAAGCACTTTGCCGGTGGATTTATCGAACGCGCGGAACTCTTCATCCTGAGTAGCCCCGATAAAAACCAACCCTCCGGCGGTTACGAGGGAACCGCCGATATTCGGCGTTCCAGTTTGCGGGATGCCGCGCGCGGTCAGTTCCTTGCTCTCTCCGAGCACCACCTGCCAGGCGATCCTGCCCCGGTTCAAATCGATAGCCGATAACTGCCCCCAAGGGGGTTTGATGGCCGGGTAGCCCTCCTGGTCGAAGAAGCGCTCGTAGGTGGGTGAAGCAAGCTCGTAAGGGAATCTCGCGTCCGGTGGAGCGGGCTTGAGCTTAAAAATGCACGGCAAATCCAGGGAATTTACGTAGAACCAACCCGTCGCGGGATCGAAGCAGCCCCCGCCCCAGCAGGTCCCGCCAATCGAGCCGGGAAATACCAAGGTGCTTTGAAGGCTGACCGGCAGCCACTCATTGCCGTGCCGAAGCTGTTTGAATACTTGCAGTGCGTAGGCATGCGCTTCCGGGGAGATATTTGTGACGTCGTCTTCGGTAAAAACCTGGCGCGTGTAGGCCAGCCCCTCGGGTTGGGTTGACGAAGCTTTGTCGCCTGGCAAGCTGGACGGCGGCACGGACTGTTCCTTGATGGGCAGAAGCGGCGCGCCTGTATCGCGGTCGAACAGAAAGAGTTCCCCAGCTTTCGTCGCCTGGGCCACGGCATCAATTTTGCGGCTGCCGCGCCGCACAGTAACTAGGCTCGGCTGGCAA
>DASUKV010000232.1:0-5046 GCA_036278555.1 Terriglobia bacterium | reverse complement strand
AAAAGGGATTCAACTCTTCAAAGACTCCATTTCGTTCTTTGTTAACTTCCCCAAATCGGTTATCGGCTATTTTGGCTTCGCCAAGCAGCCGATTGGCACCGTAGCCTACACCGGCGGCGTAGCCTACACCACCCCTTCGGCATCTCCCGCGCTCATCGGCATCGGTTACATCATCGGCCCCACGCTTTCCGCCATCACATTTTGCGGCGGCGTATTAGCTTGGCTGGTGCTCATCCCGCTGGTACTGTTCATCGACCCGAACCTCGCTCATCGCCTTGGCGGGACGATGCCGGGCGGCATCGCCCCGTGGGACGTGCTGAGCTATACCGTCTGGTACAACGTCATTCGCCCCATCGCTGTGGGAGCGATGCTGGTAGGCGCGGTCTACGCCCTATTTACGATGAGGGATTCGATCCTGCGCTCGATTCGCGGCGCGTTCGCAGCTTCGGGTAAAGGCGCGCGCGGCGAGGCTGTCTGGACGCGGCTGGATCTTGACATTCCCATCCGCTGGATCGTGGGCGCGATTGTTGCTTTAGTGATCCCTATCACCATTATTTATCAGCACTTTGCGCACAGTTGGCACGCTGCCATCCTGGCCGCCCTGGTGATGACGGGTAGCGGGTTCTTTCTGGCCGCTGTCGCGGGTTATCTCGTGGGGCTGGTTGGCTCTTCTAATAATCCCGTCTCGGGATTGACGCTCGTGGCGCTCGTGATCGCCGCGTTGCTCATGGTCGGCATTGGCGTGAAGGGCGTTGGCGGCATCGCCGCCGTGCTGGGCATCGCTTCGGTCGTCTGCTGCGCGTGCTGCGTTTCCGGCAGCCTGATGCAAGACCTTAAGGCGGGCTACATCCTGGGCGGGACACCCTGGAAAATGGAGCTGGCGGAAGTCTTCAGCGTGACGGCGCTGGCTTTCTTCCTTCTCTGGCCAATTATTGTGCTGAACCAGGCGAATCTGAAAACAGGCGGCATCGGCGGGTTAGCGCTCCCCGCTCCGCAGGCCGGGCTGATGGCCCAACTCGCGCAAGGCATCGTAGGCGGCCAAATGCCCTGGGGATTGCTCCTGATGGGCATCATGCTGGGCGTGGCCCTCGTCATGATTAAAGCTCCGTCGCCCATGCTGATCGCCGTCGGCATGTACCTGCCGCTCGAAACCACGTCCGCGATTTTTCTGGGCGGCATTCTGAAGTGGGTGGCGGACCGCGTGGCGCGCGGCAAGCGCCTGAACAGCGAACAGCACGCCAAGTACGAAGAACGCGGCACGCTGATTGCCTCCGGTTTTATCGCGGGTGAGGCGATCATGGGCATCATTCTGGCTTCGGTTTTCATCACCGGCATCCCTTCCCTCACCTGGCTCATCACGCACCACGTTCAATTCTCCTTCGTTCCGAAGTGGGGTCGCTGGCTCTCGCTCATCGCCTTCGCCATAATCGCCTGGTGCCTGATCCGCATCCCCATCAAGAACCTTCGCAGAGACAATCGCGCAGGTTAACGAGCGGACTGCAACTGCCCTCACCCACCGCTTCACGGTCCCCCCTCTCCCGCAGGGAGAGGGCTGCCGTCTTTATTTTCTCGGCGTCCATCCCGAAAAAACAAGCTGTAACAACTCCCATTTTCAGCCCTCTCCCTCTGGGAGAGGGTGGCCAAAGGCCGGGTGAGGGGCACAACCAGAGTTCCGCGTCCTCATCATTGTGCGCGAATTGACACTACACAGGTGTCAACAAACCTGTGCTATGCTAGGCGGCGTTTGTCGCAAGATCGGAATTCATGCTTCGGGGTTCGTTTATGCGATTGTTGGCCAAGTTCAATCTTCTTCTCATTGTTGTATTTGGGTCGGGGATAGGTGTGGCTGCTTATATTGCCCACGGCTTCCTCGTGCAGAACGCGCGCAATCAGGTGATTCAGCAGGCACGCCTCATGATGGGCGCCGCAGGCGGGATGCGCACCTACACTTCTAAACAAATTGGTCCGCTGCTCGATAGCCGCCAATACCATACCGGGCGCTTTATCCCCCAAACAGTGCCTGCCTACGGGGCCACGGAGGTTTTCAGCTACCTGCGGAAGGCCTATCCGGCTTACACCTACAAAGAGGCCACGCTGAATCCCACCAATCTGCGCGACCGCGCTACCGACTGGGAAACGGACGTTATCCAGATGTTTCGCAACCACAAAAGCCGCACGGAGATTATCGGCCAGCGAAACACCCCGGAAGGCGAGTCCTTGTTCCTGGCGCACCCCATTGAAGCCGCGCCAAGCTGCCTGCAATGCCACGGCAGGCCGAACAGGGCGCCCGCGGCCGTGATCCGGGTCTATGGCCGCGACAATGGTTTTGATTGGAAAACCGGTGAGATCGTGGGCGCGCAGATTGTCTCCGTACCCATGTCCGTGCCTATCACCATCGCCAACCATGCCTTCCGAACTTTGGTGCTCTCTCTCGCCGGAGTGTTCATTATCACGCTGATTTTGCTCGATTTGGGCTTGGTTGCCATTGTGATCCGTCCCGTCACGCGGCTTTCCGGCATGGCGGATGAAATCAGCAAAGGCAATCTAAATGTGCCGGAGCTTCCGGTGAAGGGCGCTGACGAAATCTCGCAGTTGGCCCGCTCTTTCAACCGCATGTACCGCAGCCTGGTGAAAGCGATTCAGATGCTCGATTCGCAATGACAAGCCATGAGAGAATAGCGCGGACCTCTGATCGAAATGAAACGTTTCCCTAGGTGGCTTGTACATCTCTTCCCCAGCCGAAATCGGTCCTTCTGGCAGCGTTTCATTGGCATACTGTTGACATGGGGAGTTCCTTCTGCCTTCTGCCTTTTGCCTTCTGCCTTCTGCCTTTTGCCTTCTGCCTTTTGCCTTCTGCTTTCTGCCTTCCGGTGGTTATGGCGCGAATTGACATCACAAAGTGCGGGGGCGGGAGGCCAGGAATTTCTGGCGGTCGCCCGGGGAGGGTATTTCGACAGCAAGGAGGTCATAGAGCTCCTGGAGCGTCCGGGCGCGCTTGGCGGCGCGGCTGACAATGACCCGCGCCATCGGACCAATAAAGAGCGCCAGTTCTTTGCGCGTACTTTCGAGCACGCCGACGTCCCAGTTGGTAATCGCGCCGGGCGTTTGGTCCGGCAGACTGCCTGAGGGAACGGCCTTGGCGATTTCGGTGTCTGCCGCTGGCCTGGCGCTGGCTGCGTGCGGCAACGGTCCTGTGCCCGAAACAACTGCGCGGAGCGCATCTCGAAATTCGTCAGCGCTTTGGAAACGGTCTTCGGGCAGCTTTTCGAGCGATTTCTCGATGATGCGTGAAAGCGTCGGTGGAATATCAGGCGTGAGATCAATCGGCGCGGGAGGCCGCTGCTCAAGATGCGCCTTCATGATGGCGAAAAAGCTGTCACCCTGAATGGGGCGCCGGCCGGTGACCGTTTCGTAGAGGGTAACTCCAACGGAATAAAGGTCGGATCGCGCGTCGAGCGGCATGGCCCGCACCTGCTCGGGGGACATGTAATAAAGCGAGCCGAGCGCCATGCCGGTTGCGGTAAGCCGCGGATCGCCTGCCTTGCTGGCAATCCCGAAATCTGTCAGTTTCACTGCGCCCTGCGGAGTAATCAGGATATTCGACGGCTTGATGTCGCGATGGATGACGCCATGCTGGTGAGCATAACCGAGGGCGGCCAGCACCTGGCACATAATGTTCACGCCTTGGCTCGTATCCGGCTTCCCGGCTCGTAGTTTTTCATCCAACGAAGCGCCTTCCACCAGTTCCATAATCATGAGCAGTTGATTCTGAACCCGCAGAGCCGTCCGCAGCGATGCGATGTTTAGATGCTCAAGGCCGGCGACCACCTTGATTTCCCGGATAAAGCGGTCCGCCAACTCCGGCGTCTCGCCCGCATCGGGCAGCAAAACCTTCATGGCTTCTACGCGATCCGAGATGCTGTTGCGCACCTTGAAGACTCTGCCCATGCCGCCGCGCCCAATCAGCGCGATGACCTGGTAATCCCCGATGACGTCGCCAATCTCGAAGCTCATGAGGGTAAACGATAGTTTAGCAAGAATTGCGAAAACCGTCGCTTCCACGCACATGAGGGTCTCCGGCGCGGATAGTCCTGCATCGCTGTCAAGACTCTTTTAGCAGGTGCTTCAACCTCAGGGCCTTCGGCCACCCTCTCCCGGAGGGAGAGAGCCCGGAATCGTGGACTTTGCTGCCCTTTCCCGAAGAGTATAGCCTTCAGAATTCTAAATTCTGAATTCCGCCTTCCGCTTTCCGTTCCCGCGAAGGGTGCGGCAAGCGGCACCCCTACGATCCATTGCCTTCTGCCTTCCGCTGTCTTTACCGTCCAGGATCCATGTGGTACGCCACCAGGGTTTCCGGCCAGAAGGTGACGCGCACTTTGGCAATCTGGCTTCCGGGAAAAAGACGCTGCAACTGGCGGGCGGAAAGCAGAGCGAGTTCCTGAGTCGCGCCCTTGGGGATATGGGAGCCAAGCAGGCGATTGTATTCCCGCTGCACGCCCACCGGCATGAACTGGATGAAGGGCAGATGATAATGGCTCTCGAACGGGAACCAGTAATTGGGAGTGGTCACAAACCAACTTTTCCCTACCCGCATCACTTCCTGAGCGAATCGCTCCTGGCGGCCGGGACCAAGAATGTGCTCAATCACGGCGTTCGAAAAAACCAGATCGAAGCTTTTGGCCGGGAACGGCAGCGCGCAGCCGTCAAAAACTACGTATTGAGGCTGCGGATAGTAATGCCGGGCGCTCGCTACTTCATTGGGGGCGTAGCCGCCTGCGACAATTCTTTCCGGGTAAGGGTAAATGTCCTCAAAGGTATAACGAAGAAAAACTTCGCCGCTCGCGCCGATATCGAGCACGCGGTCTCCGGGAGTGGGCCGGAAAAGAGAGTGGAAGAGGTCAAACTTTTTGGCGCGCGACTTGTGGCTGAATTGCTTCAGCAGCCGCCGGAAGAATGGATCGGGCATAGCGATGAAAAAGTGTACACCGCCAAGCGACTCTGGAGATAGGGGTGGTTAAACTCACACGCGCGCTGTAGCAGCGTCCA
>DASUKV010000231.1:0-6976 GCA_036278555.1 Terriglobia bacterium | reverse complement strand
TACGAACACGGTTTTCGACGCTGACTTCACCAAGAGTCATGGGCGCCATACCATCGAGTTTGGCGGCGAAGTGGGCGAGTACAATTTTGCTTCAGCACCCGGCGGCAGTCCGAACGGAGATTTCAAGTTCTACCAACAGGAGACCCAATACAATCCCACAAAGAGAAATGCTTTACCCGGAATCAATGATGGAAACGTCCTCGCTAGCCTGCTTCTGGGCTATCCCGGCAGCGGCGGCATTGACTGGAACTCGAGCGTGATGGAAGACACACCCATGTGGGATATCTACGGCCAAGATAACATTCGGGTGAGCCATCGCCTGACGCTTCAAATCGGCCTGCGCTATGACGTGCAGCGCGGGCTGCGCGAGCGCTATAATCGCCTGAACCGGGGGCTGTGCCTCGCCTGCGTCAATCCCATCACCAATGACCCGGCCTACCAGGCTAACGTGGCGGCGGATACGCCCGCCTTGCTCGCCTATGGCTTCAGTCCGCAGGACGTTGCCAGCCTAAGCACGCTTTACGGTGGCATTCAATTCCCTGGCGTCCAGGGCCAGCCGCGAGACGCCTACAACACCGATTGGTCAAACATCGGCCCGCGCATCGGCTTCGCTTATATGATCAACAACAAAACCGTGCTGCGCGGCGGGTGGGGCTGGATGTACTCGTACGGCATCGAGGGTGGCACAAGGGTCGGCTTCAGCCAGGGTACAGGGTACGTCGATTCATTGAACGGTGGCGTGACGCCCACCAATTATTTCCTGTCTGGCAGCCCATTCCCCAACGGCTTGCAGGTACCCACTGGCAGCTCCCTGGGCTTGATGACCAGCGTGGGAAACCAGGCGAACCTCGATTTCCCGGGGCGGCGAATTCCGCGCATTCAGATCATGTCGATCGGTGTGCAGCGCGAATTACCGGGTCACATGCTGCTGGACGTGAAGTACGCCGGCAACTATACGCGCAACCTGCGCGACCATGTTTGGGTGAACGGCAACCTCCCGGTGAGCGGCGGCCCCATGCCGGGTAACCTGGGCTATCCGCAGCTGCAGCAGAACACCTATCAGTCAAATGTCGGCGACTTTTACAACAACCAGGTACCGAATCCGTTTTATGGCATCGTTCCCATCAACTCAGACATTGGCTCCTCAAAGACCATTCAGGCGGCGAAGCTCCTGGTGCCGTTCCCGCAGTTTAATCTCGTGGGTGACTACACCATGCCCATTGGCCGCGTTTGGTATGATTCACTGCAGGTGAAGCTGGATAAGCGGCTCTATGGCACCAGCCGCGGGCTGAGCTTCCAAGTGGCCTATACCTATTCGAAGAACATGCAGGCGGATAGCTTCCGCAACGGCTGGCCCTGGCAGGACGCAAAGCAAATCTACGAGACGACGAGCGATGACCGGACGCACGTGCTGAGTTGGAGCTCGGTTTGGGACCTGCCGGTGGGCCGGGGCGCGAAATTCCTGCTGACCAATCCGGGCCCAGTGCTAAACCAGATCGTGAGCGGCTGGCGGTTGAGCTGGATCTTCAGCCTGCAATCCGGCACACCGAGTGGGATTGCGGGGCGTTGGCCCGTGGTCGGAAGCACTTATCAGCCCCCGGCGGGATTTCCAGCCTCAAAGGGATACAGTTATATTCCTCCGGGCGGGTCAGTGTTTGGCGAATGGCTTAACAACTGCGGAGGCGTGCCGGTGAACTGCCTCCCATCGACTCCTCCCTTTTCGCAAGGGAATCAGCCTGACCGGATCTCCTACATTCGGAATCCTACGATTCCAAACCTGGACCTGAGCCTGATCAAGAGCTTCCCGATTACCGAAAGCAAAAGGCTCCAGTTCCGCGCCGACGCATTCAATTTCACCAATACACCGCTCTTCCCCGGTCCGGATACTAACCCGAACGACGGCGCGCCCCGGCGGCAGGCAAATGGCAACTGGGCAGGCTTTGGAACGATCAACCTGTTCCAGCAGAATTTCCCGAGAATCGTTCAGTTGTCGCTGAAGTTTTTGTTTTAGCGTAGCGCGGAGTTGTTTTGTAACTCCGCGGCTTGTCCATGGATTCCAAAGAAAAGCCGCAGACTTCCTGAACGCGGAAGTCTGCGCTACTCCGCTGTGGCTCCCCTCCTTGATAAGGAGGGGATTAGGGGTGGTCCGCCGGGTGGCGCTATATGCTGCAGTTTGGCATGTATGCGGTCACTCCAATTGCCAAACGCAGACATCGAAACTACGCGATGTTTGCGCGACCCAAACGATAATTAATCCGTCGACAAGCCCACGGCACATAAACCGTGCCGTGGCTACCCTCCCTGCCATCTTGGGATGTTTGACTTATCCTTACTCTGCCACATAGAATGAGATGTAACTCCGCCGCGGCGGAGCAGGCATTGCTATGTTTGAATCTCTCCAAGATAAATTTCAGAACGTTTTTAAGTCCATTCGTATTCAAGGCGTCCTCAACGAAGAGGTCGTGGACGAAGTTCTACGCGAAGTACGCCTGGCGCTGCTTGAAGCGGACGTAAATTTCAAAGTGGTCAAGGAACTGCTTGACCGCGTTCGAGTGAAGGCTCTCGACCAGGAAGTGCGATCCAGCCTGACCCCCGGGCAGGAAATCGTCCGCATTGTGCGCGATGAGCTGATTGAAATCCTGGGGCGCAAGGAATCACTTCTGACTTTTTCAAAGGACTATCCCACCGTTTTCCTGATGGTGGGCCTGCAAGGCGCCGGGAAGACGACCCATTCGGGCAAGCTCGCGCTGTGGCTGGCAAAAAAGAAGCGGCGTCCGATGCTGGTTTCAACGGACGTTTACCGCCCCGCGGCGCGCGAGCAACTGGCAATTATCGCCAAGTCTATCGAGGTCCCGATATTTGCCGGCGAAGGGATTGATTCTCCTATTGAGATTGCCCTCCAGGCGCGCAAGGACGCCTCCGACCGTGGCCATGACGTGCTGATTGTGGATACCGCCGGGCGGCTTCACATTGACGAGCAGCTTATGCAGGAGGTTACGGACCTCCAGCTTAAACTGCGTCCCAGCGAAATCCTGCTGGTGGCGGACGCCATGATCGGCCAGGACGCCGTACGCAGCGCCCAGGAATTCCATGAGCGGCTGGGCACTTCCGGCGTGATCCTTACAAAAATGGATGGCGATGCGCGCGGCGGCGCAGCGCTTTCCATTCATTACGTCACCGGGCAGCCCATCAAGTTTATCGGGACGGGCGAGAAGTATGACGCGCTCGAGGTGTTCTACCCGGACCGCATCGTCTCGCGGATTCTCGGGATGGGTGACGTGCTTTCGCTCATCGAAAAGGCCGAAGAAAATATAGATAAAGAGAAGGCCCTGGAAGTCCATCGCAAGCTGCGAACCGACAGCTTCACCTTGGCCGATTTTCAGGAGCAGTTGCAGCAGGTTCGCAAGATGGGGCCGCTCGACCAGATGCTGGGAATGCTGCCCAAGGTGGGCATGCTCAAGAACCTGAACAACACGCATGTGGATGAAAAGGAGCTGGTTCACCTTGACGCGATCATCGGCTCCATGACGCCGCAGGAGCGCGTGAACCATGAGATCATCAACGGCCGCAGGCGGAAGCGCATTGCCAAGGGCAGCGGGACAAGCGTTCAGCAGGTGAACCAGTTACTAAAGCAGTACGTGCAGGCTCGAAAGATGATGAAGTCGATGAGCCGAAGCTTTTTCGGGCGGCAGATGAGCCGGCTGAAGGTTCCGCGGGATTTGATGGGGCAGATGAAGCAAGGGTAACCACGAGGTCGCGCCGCCCCTCACCCGGCCTTCGGCCACCCTCTCCCGTGGGGAGAGGGCTGAAAACGCGGTTGGTAGCCATGGAGGATTAGAAAACGCCCCGTCGCTACCAACGCTGTAGCGGCGATGTCCCCATCGCCGGCATTACAATTGAAGAACCGGCGGCAGAGCCTGCCCTGAACGCAGTGAAGGGACGCCGCTACAAACAAACCGACGGCACAGAAAGCGTGCCGTCGCTACCAGCTCCCCTCCTTAGCTAAGGAGGGGATTAGGCGTGGTCCGGCGGCAGAGCCTGCCCTGAACGCAGTGAAGGGACGCCGCCGCAACAAGCCGACGGCACAGAAAGCGTGCCGTCGCTACAGTAAGGTTTTTATTCTTTTGATAACAGAATGGCTCTAATGAGAGCCTTCTCAGCATCTAAATCCCAAGAGGTTAGAACAGGGGGTCGATTGTTAAGAATACGCTTAGCCAGGGCTGGGGCCAGAAAAAAGGTCAGCTATAGGGTTGTGGTGATTGAAGGCGATCGGGCGCGCAATGGGCGGTTTGTGGAAATCCTCGGATCCTACAATCCGCGCCGCGAGCCGCCCGAAGTGGCGCTGAACCATGAGCGCGTGGCTTATTGGATCGGTGTCGGTGCACAGCCTTCCGAGACCGTGCGCAGCCTTCTGAAGAAAATGCCAAAGGCTGAGGCGGCGCCGCAACCCGCGTAAGCTGGCGGGGCTCCATGGTCCGAGTTTCCTGACAGGCTCTTTCCACATTCATTGTTTCCGGACATCTCGCGTTCATCGGAGGAACACGTGAAAGAGCTGATCGAAGCCATCGCCAAAGCGCTTGTGGATAATCCTGAAGAAGTTCACGTCCGGGCAGTTGAGGGCGAGCAAGTCACGGTTCTTGAGCTTCGGGTGCATCAGTCGGACCTGGGCAAAGTGATTGGAAAACAAGGCCGTACCGCGCGCTCCATTCGCACCATCCTGGGCGCCGCGGGAATGAAACTCAAGAAGCGGTTTACGCTGGAGATTCTGGAATAGGCCCCCGCTCGACAGATGCTGATTTGGCAAGGCAGAAGGCGAAACCTGTGCACGGATCAGGTGACGCCAACGGAGCGCCTCTACAAGCTGAACGCGAGGCAGCCTCCTTTCTGGCCATTGCGCTGATCTGCAGGCCGCAGGGCCGGCGGGGCGAGGTTCTGGCTGAAATCCTGACCGACTTCGAGGACAGGTTCCGGCCAGGGGTTCGCGTTTACGTCGAAGGCCGGGCCGGGGATGTTCCACAGCGTTTTGACCTGGAAAGCGCCTGGCCCCACAAGGGGCGGATTGTTCTCAAATTCGCTGGGGTCGATTCCATCAACGAGGCCGAACGGCTGCGCGGCCTTCACGTGCTGATTCCCTTCCAGGAAAGAATCCCTCTCCCGGAGGATTCCTATTACTGGTCTGAGCTTGAAGGATGCCGGGTGATGATGAGGGTCTCCGGGGCCTGGGTTACAGCCGGAACGGTGGCAGCGGTCGAGCCGGCGCCGGGCGTCCCTCTGCTTCACGTGACGCGCATTGTTCCGGGCGGTGAGGAAATCCTGATTCCCCTGGCCCAGGATATTTGTAAGAGGATTGATCCCAAAGCAAAACTGATTATCATTGACCCACCCGAGGACTTGCTGGATTTGAACCACTAACCGGCAAATCCCAAATCTCCCGCCACACGGCCGCCATGATTTTTGATATCATTACCATTTTCCCGGGGTTCTTTGGCAGCATTCTGGAGCACGGGCTTTTGAAGCACGCGATCGCTGGCTCCGAAATCGCCGTGAATTTGCACGACTTGCGGGATTTTACCGGCGATGCCCATCGGTCCGTGGATGACCGGCCTTTCGGCGGCGGTCCGGGCATGGTGTTCAAGCCTGAGCCGCTGTTCCGGGCAGTTGAATCAATTGAATCGAGCCGGGAGGTGACTTCCGGCGAAGCGGCGCGCGCCGTTCTGCTCACGCCGCAAGGGCGAGTGTTCAACCAGGCGTTGGCAGCGGAATTGAGCCGTGAACACGCCCTGATTCTTATTTGCAGCCGCTACGAGGGCGTGGATGAGCGAGTGGCGGCGCACCTGGCGACCGACGAGATCTCAATTGGCGACTACGTCTTGAGCGGCGGCGAACTGCCCGCGGCGGTCCTGATGGAAGCGGTGACGCGGCTGTTACCGGGCGTGCTGGGTAACGAGGAATCAAAGCTGGCGGAATCTTTTCAGGAGCTGCCGGCTCTTGCGGCGTCTGGAACGCGAGCCGGTTTGCTGGATTTTCCCCAGTACACGCGGCCGGCGGAATTTCGCAGGTGGAAAGTGCCGGAAGTGCTGCTCTCCGGCAATCACTCGCAGATCGAGCGCTGGCGGCGCCGGCAGTCGCTTTTGAAAACCTCGGTGAAAAGGCCCGATTTACTGGAAAAGGCCGGCATTTCAGCCGAAGAGCTTCGCGCCGCCCGGGAAGAAGAGGAATTCGCAGCGCGGGAACTGTAGCGGTGGGCTCTGGCCATGCTTATCCAAATTAGGTTTCAATATTGCCGGTGCGACCTGCCGCTTTGCCGCCTGACGTGCGGAAGGGCTTTGCCCTTCCGGGAGCTTGGAGCCCACGCAACCTGTTCTCGCTGGGCGCGAGGCTTTGCCTTCGCGCCCAGCGAGAACACTAAAATATGGACATTTGGCCGGAAAGCCAGAGGCTTTCCGCAAGACAGGCGGCAAAGCCGTCCTCCGCGCAGCTAAATTGGACAGCGGTCGGCTCTGGTCGCCGCCACAAAAAAAGATATTTCAGGAGAAAACATCGCCATGTCATTAATTCAAAAGCTTGAGCAGGAACAAATGAAAACGAATTTGCCCGCCTTCCGCGCGGGCGATTCGGTGCGAGTCCACGTGAAAATCAAAGAAGGCGACAAGGAACGCATCCAGGCCTTCGAGGGAACCGTCATCCGCATCCGGCGTGGCGGGATCAATGCTACGTTCACGGTTCGCAAAGTTTCTTTCGGCCAGGGTGTCGAGCGCATTTTTCCGCTGCACTCCCCGGTGATCGACAAAATTGAAGTCCGGCGCGCGGGCCGCGTGCGGCGGGCGAAGCTGTATTACTTGCGTAATCTACGGGGCCGCGCCGCCCGTATCCGCGAAGCAAAAACCGAACGGTAAGTTTTCTCCAGGATGCCGCGCCCCAGAGACCCCAAAGACCTCGAATGCACCTGGCGGCTGGAAAAGGAGGCTTACCGCCG
>DASUKV010000230.1:0-4311 GCA_036278555.1 Terriglobia bacterium | reverse complement strand
GCAATTACCTGGTAGCGCGTATGCAAATCACATCCGATAATGTTCATTGGCTCGGCTCCTTTCTTGCGTCGCCTTGGTCGGACAACGCAAGTTTACTTCAAGGAGCCGACGCCGTTATTCAATCAGCCTCTGGCCGCCGGTCTTCACTTCTAAAAAACCGGCGGCCAGAGGCCGCCGCTACAGCTAGGATTTGTAATTCTCAGGGGTAAGTCACGCGTCAGGCGGAGGCGCGCTTTTGATATTGCTGAAGGCACTCTTCCGAGCAGAAATGCAGGAGGTTACCGTGCCACTTCAATTGGTGTGAAAGCTCGGTGGACACAAACATCCCGCAAACCGGATCACGCACGGTCTCGCCATGAGCGGTCTGCGTGCTCTCGTTTTCCGGCCGTGGAGCGGAATCCGGTGGCGGGAAGTGCGTGCGAGCTGAACCCCATAGCGTGCGGACAGCGCTCAGGAGTATACGCACCACCACAACGACTAAGATCAAATCGAAAATGATATCAATCAGGCGAGCCATCTAATTAATCTGACGGTTAAAACCTTTTCGAGGATGCCCGCGTTACGGCGAAGCCGCTTTGCCTGGAGCGCCCCCGGCCGCCTGGTCCAGGCTCTGCTTGAGTTGGTCCAGATTCGGATAGCTGGGATTGATCTGGTCCAGCCGATGCAACGCTTGGCGCGCGGCTCGCAAGTCATGGGTCCCGTTAAGGTTTACGACGATGAGGTTGAACAGCGTCGCCTCGTGCTGCGGATCAATTTTCAACGCCTGATGTAACTCATTGAGCGCTTCCCGCGCCTTCCCCAAGTTGAAGTAGCACGTGGCCATGTCCGTGCGCGCGTCCACGTTTCGGGGATCCAGCCGCAACGCCTGCTGATACCAGGTGATGGCGTCAGAAAACTCATGCTTGTCGTAAAGGAAATTCGCCAGCTTCAGGCGCGGCTCCGGGTCTGAAGGATTCCGCGATGCAGCTTCTTTAAAGAACTTGATGATTTCCGCATCATTCACGGGCGGATGGCCCTTGGGAAGTCCCGAAGCGTCTGAGTTTCCCGGATCGGCTTGGGCCGCCGCCGTACTTGTCGGCGAAGAGGGAGAGGTCGCGGCGACGCTTGCCGCCTGCTGCCGGGAAGTCCGCTGTGCGTTAAAAACGTACCCCGCGAGGAATCCTACGCCCAGGAAAACAATCGCGGTAATCAGGGTCTCTCTTTTCACACGCAAGCCTTATGCGGCTATCTTTAAAAGTGTATCGGACCGCTGCGAGCATCGTCAAGGAACCGGCCGTAAAGCGCAGAAAGCTTCACCACAGAGACACAAAGAGCACTAAGGCGATAAGCAAAAGAACGGCAAGGTTATGACGGAAAGAAGCCCCGTGCGTATCAATCCTTTTCTTTGTGTTCTTTGTGCCTCTGTGGTGAAGTTTTCTGCGGATTCACTCCCAGCGCACTTGAACGCGATATTTCAGAACCGCTGTGCCGCCCGCCTTGACCGGCACCTTAAACCGGGCGGAAAAGGCGCTGGTTTTCTCATACGAAAAATTCGAGTTGAGAACGCGCCAGTCGCCTTGGAACGGCTCGTTGACGCTCACCTCGATGGATTGCGATTGGTGATTGCGCAGAGTTACTTCGTAAGAGGATTCTGCGGAGTGCGCGCTGAGCCGCTGATAATCCGTCTGCTTTCTTTCCTCGATCACGTCAAAGGCGCTGCCCACGTTAAGGTTCAGGGTTTCACCCTCCGGCGTATGCTGGATGTTCGCTTCGCCAATCAACTGCTCAAGGCCCGACGAATCGGTTTGATAGACGCGGACGGTTCCCTCAGGCAGTGGCATGCCGAGCGAATTGGCCTTGGAGTTTTCGAACTTCGCGTGCATCTCAACCGGATCGTGCCGCGGCGCGCCCGGTTCGGGATTGCGGTAGTAATAAGTCTGCCCATTCACTTCATAAGTCCGAGTGATGTGGACACCTGATGCGCCGAGCAGCCGGATCTGTTTCGATTCGTTATCCGGCAGCGTGGCGTGGCGTGCGAGAGTATAAAGATGATAAGCGGAGAACGGCTGCTGCACGAACTGAGGCGCGGGCGCCTGAGCCGCCATCATCCTATCAGAAAACGCTCCTGGTACGCCTCCTGGGACACCTCCTACAACTCCGCCACGGTAGACCCGCTGCACATGCCCGGCAATCAGTTGCAGCGCGGCGTCCGGATATGATGCGCCGCTTTCGTTTTTGAGCGTCACCCAGCCGGTGAGGTCCGCTAGTTTTCCCGCTGCTGAAATCACCAGGACATAATCCGCGCTCCAACTCATCCCATTCGTCAGGTAGGAAGCTTCCACCGTTTGTGGCCCGGAATGATGGTTCCGAAGCAACCAGGTGAACGCCGGCTGGCTGTAAAAATCCGAGGGCAGGCTGGGAAAAATGTAGTGCTGCGTCTCTAAGCCGGTGACGATTTGGCCCTTGACTTCCCAGACGGGCGGGTTCGCGGCGAGGAGCTTTGCCTGCACAGGCTCTTCCGTGACGGCGCCATTTTGCCAGCGCGAGCGCACCACGGTGATCGTCTTCCCCACGTAAGCGTCGAGAAGTTTGGGAAGGGTCACCGGATTGTAACTGTAACTCTGCTCGAGTACACCGAGGTCATGGGGCGCGGTGACGGAAACCATCTGCACAGTGTCCGGCTCGGCCTTTTCGGCGACGCCCGCGAGGCGCAGCCAGACTTCGCCTTCAGGAATAGTGACCTCGCGCGTGTCGCGCACCAGGGCCATGCCGGAGTTATAAACGGTGAGTGATAGTTTTTTGCGGCTGGCGACGGTCGAGGTCTCGATCGACTGCGCGGCGAGTGCCGCCGAGGCGAGTAGAAGCGCCATGGCAGCCAGCCCGAAGCGCCGACGCCATAAAACGCCATTTCTTTGCATGGATTCCCCCTTCAATTCGTCGCGGCTCGTAGCGCCGCCATCCCTGCGCTGCGCTCAGAGCAAACTTTGGCGGTTTTTCGAATTCTTTTGAAAAGATATGGAAAAGCCGCAGCGTTAAAATACGAACGCTGCGCTACTCCACATGCAAATCAAACGAAAAAATCGGATCAACATCCACCGGCACGCTGCTCGCGGATTTGAGGGCCGCGCTTAATTCAGGCGCCATCACGTCATACCGCTTAAACCATGATTCGGCCCGGGCGCGATCACCCTTGGCTTCAATTTCCAGCAGGATTTTCGCCAGGCTCTCGATGGCCCCCGGCATGCGGGAATAATCGGCGGCGTAACGCCCCGTGCTTTGATCCCGCCTGATAGCATGCTGTTCCGCGAGGTAGTTAAACTCCATCATCTCCGCCTGGCCGTGCGCCTCAGCGGTTCCATAGCGTACGGTGCGAAAGAGACCCGCCAAGTAGGACGCATAAAATCCGTCAAGATCGGTCTTGGGAAGAGCGCCATGATCGACAAGCCATTTCACGCCGAACATTCCCACCACATCGGCCTTGGCTTCTTCAAGCCCCGCGTAAGCCGGGCCGATCGCTTGGCGGATGTCCACTTGCTTGCCGTTCATGCGCGCATAAGCCGGGCCAAGGCCGTGCGAAATTTCGTGCAGGATCGTGAACGTGAGATAACCTTCGCCGGAAACCTGCGCTGCCTGGCCGGGCCGCATCAGGCGCCTGGCGAGCGGCAGGATCACGTAGTTCACGCGCGCATCCATGAAGTTCTTGAAGAAGATTTTCTTCGTTCCCTTCTCCGCATGGATGCGCGGATCATTGGGCAAGTTGTCGGCCACCGCCTGGTAGCCGTGCCGCAAATCGCCTCCGCGAAAGGGACTGTCCACCACTTCCATTGGGGTCTGGTGTCCGCTCAAGGAGGGACGGTCTTCGGCTGGGACGGGCAGCGCGTTCTGAATCTGCGAGACGTACTTTTCGTAAAGGGCCAGCTTCTTGCTTTCCGCTTCGTTCCGAATCAGCACCGCCGCGCCGTAGGAAGTCTTCACGCCCAGCACATAATCCAGATAGGTCTCGTAGGGTGCGAAGATCACGTCAAACTTCGGGTTCTTTAAATCCAGCCAGGCCAAGTCGCTGGGATAGTAGTTATCGGTCAGCAATGCTTCCGCCCGCAGTCGCAGAAAGTGCGCGAACGCCGGATCATCACTCAGCGCAGCCGCTTCCCGCAACCGCGCCGCCGCGCGTTCGAGAAATGGCTTGTAAGCCTCATCGTAGGGGACCGCGGTAAGTTCATTTCCGCGCCGGCGGATGATGGTGTAAGGGCTATAAATGGCGGCTTTCTGGCCGGGATGCTTTTGGACGTAGTGCTCGATTTCCTGTCGTGTCAGGCCGCGGGGATACAAGCC
>DASUKV010000229.1:0-16687 GCA_036278555.1 Terriglobia bacterium | reverse complement strand
TGGGAGCGTACGTGAAGGGGACCATCACCGAAGTGCATCGCCCGGGCCGCATCCACGGGAAAGCCCGGATCGGGTTACGCTTCGATTCCCTTGTTCTACCCAGCGGGGTTACAAAGCATATTGCCGCAACCTTGGCGGGTTTTGCCGGAAACGGCAAAGAGGGATTCAAACGCCAGGAGTCGAAGATTGAAGGCCAGGGGACTAAGGGTAAGGACGCGGAAACCGTTATCGTCAGCGGGGCGGAAGGAGCCGGCATTGGCTCAATCGCGGGCATCAGCGGCGGACATTCAGGAGCAGGCGCGGCGGTGGGCGGCGCAACGGGCGCGGTCGGCAGCCTGATTTATGTGCTGGCCAGCCGCGGCAAGGAAATTGTCCTTCGCCCTGGAACCGATCTTCAGTTGGAGCTGAATCGTCCGCTGGTTTTCTACCGCTATCAACTCGATCCGCTCCCCGATGAGCCTCCGGGTCCGGCGTTTCCTAAGCGCGATCCCGGCCCGGCATAACCGCCCCGTAGCTCCGCGTTTGCGTTTAGTGTCGTGTCTCATTAATTCGCCAAAGAATTCGTGAGGGCAAAAACGCCGCCATCGATGCCGTCCCCTCACCCGTCCCGCGGTGGGAAGCATTGCTTCCCCGCGGGACACCCTCTCCCCCTTTTCAGGGCGAGGGCGGTAATTCGGGAGATTCCAGCCCTCTCCCTCCGGGAGAGGGGGGACCGCGAAGCGGTGGGTGAGGGCTTTAACAGAACCCGCCCTCCGACGAGAATTATGCAACGAACTCACGAGACACAACCCTAGAACGTTGCGGCCCCTCTATTTTCCCCCTCCGCAAAGCTCTCCTCCGGTCTCCTGATTTGGTATAGTAGGGGACCATTCAAAGGAGGATCCATGCATCGACGCAAATTTCTGGCATCGTCGCTGGCCGCTTCAGCCTTGGTGGCTGCACCGGCGCTTCCCGCCGGCAAGGAAGCCGACAGCAACTCAGGCCGGGAGTACTACTTGCTCCGCCGCTACAACTTGCGTTCGGGGCCGCAAGTGAAAATAACGAACCAGTTCTTCCGCGATGTTTTTGTGCCGGCAGTAAATCGACTGGGGATTACGCCAGTGGGCGTCTTCAACCTGGTTTTGGGGCCCCAGACGCCCGCGCTCTACGTGCTGCTGCCCAGCGCGTCGCTCGAATTGCTGGCAAACCTTGACGCCCGGCTCGAAGCGGACCCGGAATACGTCAAAAACGGCGCGAGTTTCCTGAGCGCCCCGGCGGCAAATCCCGCTTATCTGCAAATCGAAAGCTCGCTGATGCTGGCTTTTCACGGCCGGCCGAAGCTCCAACTGCCGCCGATGACGGCCGGGCGCGAGCCGCGCGCCTTTGAGCTTCGCACGTATGAAAGCCCCAGCGAGCGGGACCACCGGAGAAAAATCGAAATGTTCCACAGCGGCGAATTTGATGTTTTCCGGCAAGCAGGATTCTGGCCGGTTTTTTACGGGGATACGCTGGTGGGTAGCCGCATGCCGAATTTAACCTATCTCCTTGCCTTTCATGGGCTTGCCGAGCGCGATAAGTTATGGCAAGCCTTCGGCGCGTCTCCGGAATGGAAGAAGCTCACTCATTCGTCGAAGTTTGATTTCGAATCCATCGTGACCAACGTGACGAACTTCATTCTCAGCCCGGCGTCGTACTCTCAGATTTGAAGAGGCGCAGCAAGCAGCGCCCCTACACATGAGACGACGGGGCGCGGCAAGCAGCGCCCCTGCTCATGAAGGCGGCGCCGGGCAGGGCTCACTTCTTGCGTGGTGGCTGCGAAGGCCGCATCTCGATGCGGCTGGCGAGCGCCGTCGTGGGGAAGCGGTAAAGATCAATCACCGCCTTGGCGACGTCGTCACCGGTCAGCTTCCAGGTCTCGCGGGGCTTCGAACCCGGCGCAGCGGCGAAATCCGTATCAACGCTTCCGGGCATAATGTAGCTCACGCGAATGCCATCGTAGCGGATTTCCTGCATCATCGCTTCGCTGAAGCCATTGAGTCCAAACTTGGAGGCGTTGTAGGCGCTGCCGCCCGGAAATGCGTTAACGCCAGCCAGGCTCGATATGTTGAAAATGTAGCCGCCGCCGCGTTTCCGCATTAACGGAATCGCCTCATGGCAGCAATAGAAAACCCCGGAAAGATTGGTGCCGATGACCGTGTTCCACTCCTCAGGCGCCAGTTGATCGATGGGCTTAAAGATTCCGAGGCCGGCGTTGTTCACCAGAATATCCAGGCCGCCGAATTTCTCAGCGGCGCCCTGAATAACTTTCCTGCAGTCTTCGTAACGCTCAACATCCGCGGCAATGCCGCCGATGTGATCCACCACGCTCGCCTTGACCAGAGCATCCACCGCCTTCTTCACGCTGCCGCCGTCGCGGCTGCAAACAAACACCTTCGCCCCCTCTTTCGCCAGCGCCTCCGCAATGCTGAATCCAATACCTCGGGTCCCTCCCGTGACAACCGCCACTTTGTTCTCGAACGTTTGCATCTTCGCGCCTCCTGGGTGATTTCACTGTATCGCTTTGCCGGTCCTCAGCGAGCATCAATAGGTGCCTCACTCTCGCCCGGCCAGCCTTCATTTATAATTTAGCTTGCATCGTTCCAAGTTGAAAGGTTTCGGACCATGAACGCCAAAGAATACGAAAAAATGCTCCACGGCGAAGGTTTTGCGATCACTTATGTCTGGCAGGATGCCCCCGATGCGATTTACCCGGAGCATACCCATTCCTGCGAAACCGCTCACGTGATTCTCGAAGGAGAAATGACGGTCATTGCCGAAGGTGAAACGCGAGGCCTGAAGCCTGGCGACCGCTTCGACGTTCCGGCCCGTCAAGTGCATTCGGCCCGAATGGGCCCGCAGGGCTGCCGGTACGTGATTGGGGAAAGGGAAGCCTGAGCTTTTCGGCCGCTTGCCATACGCTCCCTCATATTTCTGGAAAGTGAATCCGACGGCGTTCAAAATACTCCTCGGCGCGGCGCAAGTCTTCCGGGGTATCGATACCGATTGTCTCCTTTGTAGTTTCGCGGACTATGATCGGAATGTTATTCTCAAGGAAGCGTAATTGCTCGAGTTTTTCAGCCTGTTCGAGAGGCCCCGTGGGAAACCGGCGGAACTTTTCGAGCGCGCTCGCGGAATAGGCATAGAGGCCGATATGTTTATAGTAGGCCGCCGTAGAAGGTTGGTTGCGATCGTAGGGGATGGGGCTGCGCGAAAAATAGAGCGCCGCTCCCGATGAGTCCGTCACCACCTTAACTTTGTTGGGATCTGCAGCTTCCGCAGGATCCAGAGCGATTTTGAGCGTTGCGACTTGCGTTTCCGCAGCTTCTGAAAAGGGTTGAAGCATCAAGCGAATATGTTCGGGATCCACGAGCGGTTCATCACCCTGAACATTCACGTAGACGTCTCCGGCGCATCCTTCCTTCGACTGTCGCGCGAGGACCTCAAGGATACGATCCGTTCCTGAGCGGTGCGCGGCGGAGGTCATCATGGCGGGAATGCGGACGGAGCGGCACCACTCATCAATTTCATCCGAATCTGTCGCCACGAGCAGTTCTGAAAGCTCCGGCGCAAGGCGCGCGCGCGCATAAACCCAGGCGATCATCGGGTGACCGCAAATGGGGAGCAACGGCTTGCGGGGCAGACGCACGGATTCCAGGTGCGCAGGGATCACACCTATAATTTTGGGGGGCATAGAAGCAGCGGACGCATCCTCCTGGGTACTCTGGCCCTATAGCGCATGTTACCGGATTCAGGCCGATGATATCTGTTGCGGCGCACGTCGGCAAGGGGCCGCCGAGTATCCTAATCCTGCTGGAGTCAAACCGCGTCACGGCTGCGACGAATTGGTGGTCGAAATCATTTTTTTGCCCGTTTTTTGCGCTTCATCTTCGTTTGGCTTCACCCGCTTTCTGTGCTATATTAGCCACTGGATGGGCTTTGGCATTTCCCAGCTTAACTGTTCACCTTAATTCTTCTTAACGTGCTGCACCCAAAGGGGTTATCAGACACCTCCTTGCGGAGCGCCGGGCCTCTGAGGAGTGGGTTATGAGCGAGCTAATTTGAGCTTGTAACCTCAAAGCGGGCCCGCTCCCCCGTTATCTTTCTCTTAACGCCGAATTCATCTTGACTAAAGCCTCATGAATGCCTGGCAAGAAGTTCTCAGCTACCTCAAAGCGAAGGTGAACACACAGAGCTATCAGACCTGGCTTCGTCCCACCCGGCTAAGTCACGTTTCTGCTGACCGGATCGTTGTGCGCGTGCCGAACCGCGAATTTCAGGATTGGATACAAGAAAATTACGGGATGCTGATCAATAGCGCGCTAGGGGAATTGAGGCTTGGATATCAGCATGTGACCTACGTTTTTGATGACGCTGGTGAAAAGAAAATTGAAGGAGCTCTTGAGCAAAAAGCGGTTCAGGGCAAGCTGGATTTTAATTCGACAGCGCATCAGTTAGATTCGCGCTATACATTCGATACTTTTGTAGTCGGTTCGTGCAACCAGTTCGCTCATGCGGCGGCGCGTGCGGTTGCCCAGGCGCCGTCAAAAATGTACAACCCGCTTTTTCTTTATGGCGGAGTGGGGCTGGGAAAAACGCACCTGATGCAGGCCGTCGGGCACATGGTTAAAAGCCAGTGGAAAGAAATGCGTTTGGCGTACGTTTCTTCGGAGACTTTCACGAATGACGTGATCAATTCGCTGCGTTACGACCGCATGATATCTTTTCGTGAAAAGTACCGGAACGTGGACATGCTCCTGATGGATGATATCGAATTTATCGCCGGTAAGGAGCGGACGCAGGAAGAGTTCTTCCACACCTTCAACGCCCTTTACCAGGCTCAGAAGCAGGTGGTTATTTCGAGCGATTGTCCACCCAAGGAGATCCCCGCGCTTGAAGAACGCCTTCGTTCGCGTTTTGCCTGGGGTCTGACGGCGGACCTGCAACCTCCCGATCTCGAAACTAAGATGGCAATCCTTGGCAAAAAGGCGGAAGTGATCGATGTTAACCTTGCCCCGGATGTCGCCGAATTTATGGCGTCGAAGATAAAGTCCAGTATCCGAGACCTGGAGGGCGCTTTAACGCGCCTTTTGGCGTACTCTTCCCTCACCGGGGAAGGCGTCTCTCTGGCGATGGCGCAGCACGTCCTGAAAAATATTGTGGATCAGGACGAGCACCGGGTTTCGATTGAGAATATCCAAAGGCTGGTCTCCAGGGAATTCGGTCTCAGTCTCGCCCAACTTAAGTCGAAAAATCATAGCAGGAATGTCGCGTATCCCCGGCAAATCGCCATGTATCTTGCCAAGCAGTTGACTCCAACCTCGCTGCCCCAAATTGGCAGGGAGTTTGGCGGCAAGCATCACTCGACCGTCTTGCACTCGATCAATAAAATCGAGGAATTACGTAAGACGGAGCGGGATTTGAACAGACTTATCAACAAGCTGAGTGATAGTCTTAATTAGGGTTAGCTAGCTCTTGGTTGAAAAGGGCGGTTGAAAAAATTGTGAAT
The DNA here is from genome assembly GCA_036278555.1 of Terriglobia bacterium. GTDB lineage: Bacteria > Acidobacteriota > Terriglobia > UBA7540 > UBA7540 > RH2-MAG17b. The sequence goes on along the minus strand of DASUKV010000229.1, from coordinate 11,163 downwards.
GCACAGAACCCACCCGTTATGCACAGTCAGTCACAAAGGGCGGATATTCCTCCACAGCCTCCCTTCTCCCATAACACGTGCTTGATGAAGGGGATTCCAGGTTTTCCACAAATCCACAGCGCCTTCTACGGATATATCTCCTAATAGGATATAAAAGTTATGGAGTTCACAGTCAAGAAACCGGAGCTTCTGAAAGAACTAGACCTTGCCCAAGGTGTAGCTGAGAAAAAAACGACGATCCCGATTCTCTCCAATATTTTACTGGAGGCGGCGGAGTCAGAATTGCGCCTCAGCGCCACGGATCTTGAGATGGGCCTACGCTGCGGGTGTCCGGCGCAGGTGAAAAAGCCTGGGGCTTCAACCGTTCCCGGTAAACGGCTTCTGGAGATTGTGCGGTCGCTTCCCGACGCTGAAATCAAGTTCAAGGCGCTGGAGAATCACTTTGTCCAACTCACTTGCGAACGGTCCTCCTTCAAGCTCGCAGGAATGGCCCGGGATAACTTTCCGGCGCTGCCGGAAATCCCACGCGAGCTTGCGACCATCCCAGCCGGCATCCTGACCACAATGATTCACCGGACCGGTTTTGCCATCTCGAGCGAGGAATCCCGGTACACCTTAAACGGGGCCCTGCTTCTCCTGAAGCCTGACCGCATCCTGATGGTTGCCACCGACGGCCATCGCCTCGCGCAGGTGGAGAGGGAGGTTACGGTTGAAGGGTTGAGCAATGAGCTGCGTATTTTGATTCCCAAACGGGCGATGGGGGAAATACACCGGCTGCTTGCCCAGAGTGGCGAGCAGTCAGCGGTCAAATTTTCAAAGGATGAGAGCCACCTTTTCTTCACGGCAGGTCATCGGGTGTTGATTTCCCGAGTCCTGACCGGCCAGTTCCCAAACTATGAGGCGGTGCTTCCGCGTGAAAACAACCGGATTGTGGAGATCAATCGACAGCGGGTGGAAGCGGCGATTCGCAGGGTAGCTCTGCTCGCGGATGAAAGGTCGCGGGCGGTTCGCCTGCAGCTAGAGAAGGGGTCTGTGGAGATATTTTCTTCGAGCGGGGAATACGGCGAGGCGCACGAAGTTCTGGACGTCACTTATGACGGCGAGGGGATGCAAATCGGATTTAATTACCAGTATCTGCTCGATTTCCTCGCCGCGACGGGCGAAATAGAAAGCATCCGGATGGAGCTTAAGGACGAACAGAGCGCCGGCCAACTCCGTCCCGCGGAAGACGATGCTTACCGTTACCGTTATGTTGTCATGCCGATGCGGGTGTGACGAAAGCTGAAGCAAGAAGGGAAGAACGATCGAAGTGGAAGAATCAAACCAAAGAATGGAAGCCAGAGCTGCTGAGAGCCAGCAGTACAACGCCACCAGCATTAAGGTGCTGGGGGGCCTGGAGGCAGTGCGTAAAAGGCCGGCGATGTACATCGGCTCGACGGGCCAGACGGGATTGCACCATCTTGTCTGGGAAGTCGTGGACAATGCGGTCGACGAGTCTTTGGCGGGGTTTTGCGACAAGATCGACGTAACCGTCCACTCGGACAACTCGATCACCGTGGTCGACAACGGGCGCGGTATTCCGGTGGATCAGCACAAGGAGGAGGGGCGCTCCGCGGCCGAGGTGGTGATGACGGTGCTTCACGCTGGCGGAAAATTTGATACCAAAAGTTATAAAGTCTCGGGTGGCCTGCACGGAGTGGGCGTTTCCGTGGTGAATGCACTTGCTGAGTCGCTGGACCTCGAGATTTGGCGCGAAGGTTATACCTGGGAGCAATCCTACGAGCGCGGCAAACCTGTGGCTCCGCTGAAAAAGGCCGGGAAAACAGAGCGCCGCGGCACGAAGATTACATTCCTTCCCGATACGAAAATCTTTACTTCGGTCGAGTTCAACTATGACACGCTGGCTCAGCGCCTGCGCGAACTCTCCTTTTTGAATAAAGGCCTCACCATCCGGCTCAAAGATGAGCGCGCCAACAAGCAAGCAGAATTTCACTATACGGGTGGCATCGCGGAGTTCGTGAAGCATCTGAACAAGAACAAGAATGTGCTGCATGCGACGCCCATTTATGCGGAGGCGACCCGCGACGAAGTTTCGATCGAGTTTGCCGTGCAGTATAACGACGGCTACGCCGAAACCATGTTCTCATTCGCTAACAACATCAACACCGTGGACGGCGGCACTCACCTTTCTGGATTCCGCTCCGCGCTGACCCGCGCCATCAACCAGTTCGGCCAAAATCAAAGCCTGTTCAAAGATGTGAAGGAAAACCTGCAAGGTGAGGACGTCCGCGAGGGCCTGGTGGCGGTGATCAGCGTTAAACTTCCTCAGCCGCAGTTTGAAGGGCAGACGAAGGGAAAGCTCAACAGTGATATCCAGAGCGTGGTTGCAAGCTTTGTTTACGAAAAGCTCATGGAGCATTTTGAGAAAAACCCTTCGATCGGGCGCAAGATTTGCGGAAAATCGATCGAAGCCGCGCGGGCGCGGGAAGCAGCCCGCAAGGCCCGCGAGTTGACCCGGCGCAAGGGGGCGCTCGATTCGGGCGGTCTGCCCGGCAAGCTTTCCGACTGCCAGGAGAAAGACCCGGAGCGCTGCGAGTTATTCCTGGTGGAGGGCGATTCAGCAGGCGGCTCCGCGAAGCAGGGCCGCGACCGGCGATATCAGGCGATTCTTCCCCTGCGCGGCAAGATTCTGAACGTCGAAAAAGCCCGGTTCGACAAAATGCTGAGCCATGAGGAAATCCGGGCGCTGATCACGGCCCTCGGAACCGGGATCGGCAAGGACGATTTTGACATTGCGAAGCTCCGCTACGGGAAGATCATCATCATGACCGATGCCGACGTGGACGGCTCCCACATCCGCACTCTGCTCCTCACGTTTTTTTACCGGCAGATGCCGGAGCTTGTCGAGCGCGGGCACGTCTATATCGCGCAGCCGCCGCTTTACCTGATCAAGAAAGGGAAAAGCCTGCGCTATATCCGCGACGAAAAGGAATTCCGCCGCGAAGTGATGAGGCGCGCCACGGAAGATCATACCGTGGAGGTTGGGGATGGCGAACAAAAAGCAAGGCTGCAGGGTGGCGAGTTGACGAATTTCCTGATGGCTCTCGCGGAGTATGTGGAGCTGTTTGACAAGCTCGAAAAGCGCATCGGCGACGCGCGACCGGTTCGCGCGCTGCTCAAAGCAGAGTTGGGCAAGAAAGCGGAGTTGGAAGAAAAGACGCGCCTCGAAGCGGTCGAGAAGGACCTTGAAGCTGCGGGCTTCAAATGCAGTCTGAAATTGGATGAAGAACACAATCTTTACGTCCTCACGTTTGCGAACGAAACGCTCGGCGAGCGGACGATTGATTGGGAACTGATCTCTAGCCCCGATTACCGGCGCCTGCTGGACCTCCACCGGCGCGTGCGCGCTCTCGACCTGCCTCCGTACGTGATCGCCTCAAACGGCGACCGGATTACGATTGAAGACCGCAAAGAGCTTTTAGACCATGTGATGGCTGCTGGGAAAAAGGCCTTCACTGTGCAGCGCTTCAAGGGCCTGGGCGAGATGAATCCTGGCCAGCTTTGGGAAACAACGATGGATGCTGAGCAGCGGATGCTGCTGCAGGTGCGGGTTGAGGATCAGGTGGAAGCGGACTCAATCTTTACGGTCTTGATGGGGGATTCCGTTGAGCCGCGCCGGCAGTTCATTGAAAGCAACGCGCTCGAAGTGAAGAACCTGGATATTTAACCGCCGCTTTCATTTCATTCGGGGCGGACGGCGGTCTTCGAAGCAATCCAACCTAAGATCCCCAACGCGGGAACGACGTAGGGAAACACTCCGTAAAAAGTGTCGCTCACCGAGTGCGAATGGCGGTCAACCGCCAGAAATACCTGGGCGCAAAAAACAAACGTGAGAGCGACACAAGACCATCCCTGCCATGCTGACGGGACATAAATCCAACCCCATGGCTTGAACTACCCCGTTTTCATCGCTCTTTCTCCGTGCTCGCAGGGCGCCAAACCGCGAGTTCTATCTTCCGCCCATCGTCGCCATTTCGGGCATCCGCGTGTCATTCGCCTCGGGAACAGGTAGATGGCCGAAACGTCGCTCGCGGCGGCGAAAATCCTCCATCGCGATTTTTAAATCCTCCGTGCTGAAATCCGGCCATAGTTTGGGGCTAAAGTAGAGCTCCGCATAAGCGATTTCCCAAAGCAGAAAGTCACTCAGCCGCTGCTCGCCGCCGGTGCGGATGAGGAAGTCGACAGCAAAATCGCCCGGCTGGGAATGGCTTGCCTGCGCCAGCAAACGGGAAAATTCACCCCGGGTGCGGACCGGCGCCCGATGGAAGCGCCGCGCCGCTTCCAGAATCATGTCCTGTGCGGAATAATCAATGGCGATGCGGAGGTGCAACCCGCCGGCTCCGCGTGTCAGGGCTTCCGCCTCACAGATTTCTTTCCGAAGCGGTAAAGACAGGCGGTCCCGGCGGCCAATGACGGTGAGCCGTGTTTGTTGCGCCCTCCAGCGTTCCTTTTCTGACCGGAAAAAGTCCTCAAACAGGCGCATCAGCCCGGAAACCTCTTCCGTCGGGCGCCCCCAGTTGCTTCCCGAGAAAGCGTAGAGCGTGAGGGCGCGAATGCCCGTCCCGGGAGCGGCCTCGACCACGTCGCGGACTGGCTGGACCCCCGCGCGATGGCCCGCGGCGCGCGCGAGGCCGCGCAGACGGGCCCAGCGCCCGCTGCCATCCATGATGATGGCGACATGCAGGCTCTCTCCTGCGATTTTCGGATTCAAGGCGGTCTTCACGAGAGTTCCTCCTGCCGAGCGCGGCGGTGAAGCCGGTTCGCTCGATTCAATGTCAACCCTACCAGGTGCTTTGCCCTGCAAAGTAAGAGGCCCAAAATATTCATGTTTCGTGGAAGCGCGCCGCACGGATCAACTGTTCCATCTTATCGAGATACCGCCCGAGCGCGCGGCGGCCGAGCGCCGTCAGCCGGTAATCCGTCTTCGGCACCCGTCCCTGGAACGACTTCTTGCAGGAGACATAGTCCGCGGCTTCGAGCTTGCGGGCATGGACGCTCAAGTTGCCGTCGGTGGTTTTCAGGATCTTTTTGAGATCGTTGAAACTCAATGAATCATTAACCGCCAGCGAGCTCACAATCCCGAGCCGGGTTTGCTCGTGAATCAACCGGTCGAACTCCGCCGCTGTTGCCGCGGGCGGGCGATGCGCCATGCGGAGAGATAAAGGGCTTTCCTCCGCCTCCCGGTTCCGAATCTTACGCCTTTCTGTTCTAACCACCGTACCTCCTGGCGATGATGACGCCGAAAATAATGTGAAGCCCCCCGAATCCGGCCGCCAGCAGCCAGTTGTCCCACGCCGCCGGGGAAACAAGAGCCACAACTCCGTCACCCATGAAACAGACGCCCATCACCGGGACCACGCTCACGGAAAAAGCCCCCGCCGCGAGAATGCCGACGCCGTAAGTGAGGAGCCAAAGACCCGGTAAAACGTGGAAAACTCCGGCCTGAGCGAGCGCCGCCGTGAGCAACGCGCCGGCGACGATAGGCGGAAGCAGGCTGAGCGCGAACTTGCGGCCCGCTCCGCTGAGCAGAGGCATTTCAGCGGCGCGCGCTTTTTGAAAAACCGCGCAGCCGCCCACCAGAAAAGCCAGCGCGCCTTCGACCACCCAAATCGCCAGCCACGCGGCTTCGGAGGACTGGCGCGCCGCGAGTACGGCCGCGCCCAGCGCCGTAACCCCCATGGCGATTCCTCCCCAGCCCGGCACCGCCGTGAAGGAAGTGGAGCGCTCAATGGTCTCGCGGATAAAACGCAAGTTCTCGATGGCATGCTGGCGAACCGGAGGTACAGGACGAAAATGGGAATGGCGCCCGGGCTTGTGAAGCATGCCGCTCATCATAGACGGCAGCGTGCATTTTTGTCAAGTACTTTGTTATATAAAGTATAGGCGCCGCAATGGTTCTCATTTTGGTACTTCGTGAAGCGGCGCGTCGGAGCTGCTTAGAGCCTAATCGTCATTCTGAGGAGCGAAGCGACGAAGAATCCCCGTATTCGCTGGCTCCTAGATAAATACAGGGATTCTTCGTCGCTTCGCTCCTCAGAATGACAGGCTTCCAAAATGCTTGCGGTGACGCGAATTTACGGCTACAACTCCGTTCAAGCCAGTCTGGGCCCGTTCTTCAGAGATTTGGCTTGGCGGGTTTCGTATCAAGCTGTTATTATTAATTTCAAGGTTAAGCGCTGTGTGGGGTTTCGTTACTTTCGGACCGCAGATCTCTGGAGAGTTCACCGCGAAGTGAACCAGCGCTAAAGTTAATCCGAAAAACTTCAAGTGACATTGCACCCGTTCATGCATTTCGGGTGGCAATGTCCCTCTTGCGGCGCGGCGCCAACTTTTTACAGGCAGCGATTCATCCTAGAGGAAAAAGACCCGAGGCGCAGGAATCACGCACAGCGATTCCCGGAGTGAGCTGGCGGGCGGTTTATTATTTAGATTGGAGGAACGAAATTATGGAAGTTAGAGAGCAAGTAGGTCACACTGCAGGCAACGTTTGGCGCCAACTGTCCCAGGGAGGGCCGCAAACCATCACCCAGCTTAAGAAGAAGCTAAACGGCGAAAGCGATTTGGTGAATTTCGCGATCGGGTGGCTGGCGCGCGAGGATAAGGTTGAAATTGTGCCTGATAAGAAGAACTTCCGCGTGCAGCTTAAGTAGCCGCTGGACGTGCGCCGGGGAAGACGAATGAACCGCATTCCCTAGCGGCATCCCCGGGGATTTCACCAGCGTAGTAACGTGCGGGGGTGGAACTCCGCCCCTCGGCAAGAGTTCACCCCTGTAGAACCGGTAGCAGCGGCTTCCGGGCCGTCCGAAAGAGGAAGCTACGCTCCCGCTTTCGCAGGCTCGCCCTTCTCGATGGGAGCATCCACCAGGTTGCCCCATTCCGTCCAGCTTCCGTCGTAATTGCGCACCTTATCGAAGCCCAACAGGTACTTCAGCACAAACCACGTGTGGGAGCTGCGCTCCCCGATCCGGCAATAAGCCACAGCTTCCTTACCGGGACGAACGCCCTGCCCATCGAGCAGCTTTGAGAGTTCGTCATAGGATTTGAACGTGCCATCCTCATTGGCGGCCTTCGACCAGGGGAAGCTCACGGCTCCCGGGATGTGCCCGCCGCGCTGCGCCGTCTCCGTCATGCCCGGAGGCGCGATCACTTTGCCGCTGAACTCATCCGGCGAGCGCACGTCCACCAGATAAGCGTTCTTATCCTTCAAGACGCCGAAGACGAGATCGCGCTTGGCGCGCACGCTGTCATCGGCGCCGGCGGCCTTGTACTGTGCGGACGTGATCTTCGGAGCGTCCGTCGTAAAGGGCCGCCCTTCGAGTTCCCACTTCTTGCGCCCGCCGTCCATCAGGCGAACGTCCTTATGGCCCCAGTATTTTAACTGCCAGAAGGCGTAAGCCGCGAACCAATTGTTGTTATCGCCATAGAGCACGACGGTTGTGTTGTTGCCGATCCCGGACTTGCCCATCAGGTCCCCAAACTGCTGCTGGGTTAGAATGTCGCGGCGGACGTTATCCTGCAACTGCGACGTCCAGTTCCAACCCACCGCATTTTTGATATGTCCCTTGTCATAAGCGCTGGTGTCCACATCCACTTCCACCAGCCGTACGGTCGCATCGTCTCCATGCTCGGAGACCCATTGCGTGCTCACTAAAACCTCAGGGTGCTTGTAATCAGCCATTTCTGAAAAATCCTCCTCATTCAAAGAAAAGATGAAAAACCAGTGGAGCGAAAAAGAGAAAAAGGGAAGGGTTCAACAACAACAGAAGAGGGAGAAAGCTTTGCGGCCAGAGCCTGATTGATGGATAAAGCGGCGCATCATCTTCATTAAGCTAGCACAGCCGGCCCTTGCGTGCAACTCGGCAACCGCCCGTCCTTGACAAGGCTGATCTGCACGGTGGAAAATTTTATGTAGGCCCGTTATGGAGGCTTATCTTTTGATCGGGCAAGGAGACAGAAGATGTCCTTCCTCCGGCCACAGCGCACGCAGACGCCTTGGGGTAATGGTTCTCGCCGCGTTTGCAGTTTTTCTTCTTGGCGCTCAACTCCCAGCCCGGTCTGAACCATCCCCGCCGGATTCATGTGGGGGAGAGGGCTCCGAATTTCACCCTGTCTACTGCGACCCGATAATGTTGAAAATGGAGGAGTAGATATGATCACCCGGCGGCAACTGATGACAACCGTAGCGGGCGGCTTTCCCGCGTGCCTCGCGGCCTGGACGGACCTTGCAATGGCTGGACCGCAGCCGCAAGAATCCTCGTCGCGAGCGGGGATGCTGCTTGAGGAACCGCTGGAAGGGGCAGATCATAAAATCGTCTCGATGGACGTTATCGAATTCCGGCCTGGAGAAAGCGGCAAGCCGCATCGCCATCCCGGCCCGGTGTTCGGGTACATCCTGGAAGGCTCCTTCATGATGCAATTTCTGCCGGAACCCGCCAGGAAATATTCCAAGGGCCAGGCCTTCTATGAGCCTGCCATGCATGTCCACGCGGTCTGCCGCAATTTGAGCAAGACGCAGCCGGGAAAGTTCCTCGCCATCATGATTCGTGGGAAAGACCAGCCCGAAGTTCTTCCTGCGCCATAAGCAGCAGAGTTTAGCAGATCACCTCATCGCTACTTCCAGGACCTCGATCAACGCCGGCAGGTCACGGGTCACAATTTTCCATAGAATATCGAAGTCAACCTCGTCGTAGCCGTGGATAAGCCGGTTCCGCAAACCCACAATCTGGGACCAGGGGACTTCAGGAATGGCGATGCGCTTCTCGGGGGGAACACGGTTCGCAGCCTCACCGATAACTTCCAGCAAGCGAACGAGCGCAAGACTTAATTGCCGGTCGGTATCAAGGTCGCAACAATTCCGGCCGCGTGCCATCTCGACCGCCTCGCGCGCATAATCGAGCATGTGGCGCAAATAGACATGAGGATCACGTTGCGACGTATTGCACCTCTGCTTCGGCCAGCGCCTGTCCCCGGATATATTTGCTCAGCCAGTCGCGCGTACTTAGATCGACCTTGCGTCCTAGAATCCTGGATAAATCAGCTTCCATGGTGAAGAAGTCAAGGCCTGGGGAATGTCCCGGCTCGAATTCCACCAGCACATCCACGTCGCTTTCGGGGTTGAAGTCATCCCGAACTACGGATCCAAAGAGAGAAAGCTTTCGGATATGATGCTTGCGGCAGAATTCCGCGATCGCGGCTTCAGGCACATTGATCTTGCTCTTCATAGATTTACTACCAAATCTAAAATGTGCTGTCCTTTACTTGTACCACAAGTTGAAAGTTCGCCGTATAGCACTTCGCGGCCTAAGAGCAGTTCGCCGGTCGGCGATTATCGTAAAACCGTAGTATCATGCAAATAAAGCAGTTTTGATCAGAAGACGAACTCCACCCATGGCCTACAGCGCAAAAGCCATCGCCAATTACTTCCTGGATGCCGCCACCGAAAAAGACGCGCCCCTGGACCCCATGAAAATTCAGAAGCTGGTGTACTTTGCCCATGGGTGGTGCCTGGCTTTGAAGAACGCTCCTTTGATTAACGAGAGAATCGAGGCCTGGCGGTATGGTCCGGTGATCCGCTCGCTTTACAATACTTTTCGGGACGCCGGCAGCGGGCCCATCACTCATCCCGCTTACGATGCGCGGATGATTGATCATAGGCTCACAATCTATGCGCCTTCCATCGAGGACCCGGAAGAAGGACCGGCCGAGAGAGAGTTTTACCGCGAGCTTCTTAATGAGATTTGGAAAGTCTACGGGGATTTCACGGCCGTCGAGCTCTCGAACTTGACCCACCAGCCGGGAACTCCGTGGGACAAGACGTGGGACGCCCACCAGGCGACCGCTCCGATCAGCGATGACCTCATCAAAGAATACTTCAAAGCTCAAATCGCAAAGGCTTAGGCGTGGCGGAACCCGGCGACAAGAAGAGTCCCTTTTTCAGCCTGCTCAGTAGCATTGAGAAAGCCAGGCCCCGGCAAGTTTCTTCCGAGCCCGATCCCAAATCGCTCGAAGAGCAGGAGGATTTGGAGCGGCAGAAGGTGGAGGTCCTCCTTCGCAGTGAAAGGCAGGATATCTCCGAGAGAAAAAAGTACGCCTGGTACTTTTTCCTGCTTTCGAGCGGCTGGGTCGTGGTGATTTCGATTCTGTTGTTCTTTGAAGGGTTCGGAGGCCACTTGGCGTTCCGGCTATCCGATTCGGTGCTACTCGCGGCCATCGGCTCAACGACGGCCAACATCCTCGGCATCATTTATGTCGTGGCCAATTACCTTTTTCCCAAGCGGTAGGTGAGGCCGTGTGATCGGACCTTACGCCGCCGGTATGGCGCCTCCTATTTTTTCTTGGGCTTAAGCAGCTTAAAGAGATCCTGAATCGTCTGGGGCGTAGGATTTTGTTTGGAACCGGGCTTTGCCGCGGCGGGCGGATTGAACCGGGAATTCGCTTTGAGTTGAAAGAGAGGCTTATCCAGCGTGCCGTTCACGACAAACGGCATGTGCAGTTTGCCGTTTTGGAACGTCGCTCCGGAGAGGTCCGCCAAGATATTGGTGAGTGGATTCTGCTTCGCCTCGATCTCCGCAACTCCTTCGTAGTGTAACGCGCCGGGTCCCGCCAAATTGACGGTTCCGGAGCCATCCACCGTGATTCCCGTGCCCACAATCCGGACGCTTTTCGCCGTCATAACATCGTGTGCGAGCTGCCACTGAACGGTGATGGAGGAGAACGCCGAGGGGTCGCCGGACGCGGCGCCGAGCTGGGCGACGTGCGCCAGTTGCAGCAGGGTTTTGTTCAACTGCAGCTTCGGCCACCGGCCTTTTCGGATGGTCGTGACGCCTTGGGCGTCCTTTCCCGCCCAAGGATCGGGGGAGCTTGCGGACACTCCCGAAAAGGTCATCTGGGTTTCCAGCGTACCGGTCATAGCGCCTCGCATCGAGGGAAACCCGGCCAGCAGCTTGGCCATATCCACACCGCTCAATTGCGTCTGGCCGTGATACGCCATGTTCGGTCCCCCCAGGTTCAAAACGATCTTGCCCTTTCCCTTGCCGTCGTAAAAATTGAAGCGCAAATTGTTGAGTTGAGCCTGCCCGCTTGAGACCCTTATATCAGATTCCA
>DASUKV010000228.1:0-3150 GCA_036278555.1 Terriglobia bacterium | reverse complement strand
CGTCGCCAGCCAGGTGCGGATGCTGTCATCTTCGAACGGCAACGCAGCGAAGGCAAAACCCGAAAGCGCCAAGGCAGCGATGCCGGGCAAGCCCTCTCAGGATGCAGCCCATCCGTTGGTAGAAGACAACCCGTTCGAGGCGGGCGATTCGGACATCCCGTTTTAGGGTACGACCTTGATTTTGGTATCCATTTACCAATCAATGCTCCTTTCCGCTCTTTGCTCTTGGTTCTGTCTTTGAGCATGCGGGCGCGCGCCGCGGCCTCTTACTCCAAGCGTCTGGTGCGAAGATTTGTGTATTCCGCGATCGCCTCATAATCCCGGTCCTTGTGCCAGACCGAAATGCGGTTTTCAATTGCAATAGCAGCGATAAGACAGTCTGCTGAGGACCGAATGGTGTGGCCCCGGGCGCGCCCGAGCCGGTAAATCTCTGCGGCCGACAAAAAGGACTCTTTTGGCAAAGGGTTGCTCAGCAGGGGCAAGGCCAGAAAAGCCTCGCGAAAGGCGTCGCTGCGCGCATCGTCGCGAAGGCCCTGCAGGACCTCTTGAACGATGGGACCACAAGTAGCGAAATTGACAAGCTCGCCTTCCGAAATTTTTGACCCCAGCCGGCCGTTCAACAGTTCAATCCACACCGAGGTGTCGACCAACATCATCGGCGGCCTCGTCGCGGACGTTTAGCGCGAGGGGGCCCTTTCACCCGATCCTCACGCATCGCTTCGAGATTTCCCTGCCAAAGGCCCCGGCCGAAGAATTGGGGCAGGCTCTGAATCTTGCGAAGCCGGAGGACCTCCGCCAAGGCAAGATTCACGGCGGCCGAGTAGGTCTTCACTCCCAACTGGGAGGTTGCCTGATCGAGAAGTTTCCGGTCTAACACAAGATTCGTACGTTCCATGCGCATAGTATACACCATCGGGCGTGGTATCCCGCTGACAATCCTCGCCACCCATGCTAATCTGAACGCAGCAGGAGCCGGCATATGGCCACGAAAACCTTGCTGACCGTTAAAGACTACGCAGCCCTTGAGGAGCCTGAAGGCGTGCGTTATGAATTGAGCAACGGAGAATTGATTGTGACCCCTTCATCGAGCCACTTTCATAATCGGATCCGCGATGATCTGAACAGCCGCCTGTGGGCGTTCGTGAAAGAGCACAAGCTGGGCGAGGTGACGAGCGAAACGGACGTGAAGCTGGTTGGAGAAGTTGTCCGCCGGCCGGACGTGGCGTTCATCCGTGCGCACCGTCTCGAAGGCGTCGACCTCGATCAATCGCCGTTGCCGGTTGCGCCGGACTTAGCCATTGAAATCGTTTCCAAGAACGACCGGGCTGATGACTTGATGCTGAAGGTGTCGCAATACCTTCGGGCAGGCGCACAGGCCGTGTGGCTGATGTACCCGAATACGCGTCTCGCTTATCGCTACCTTCCCGGCAAGCTGCAACCGGAAGTTCGCACCGCCGAGGCCAACGATAAATTTGAGGAGCCGGGATTATTGCCCGGATTTGCCCTTCCGCTCACTCAGATTTTCAGCTAATGCGAACGCATTACTACATGTTACAAATAGAATTTTCTATGCTACACTCTGCGCATGAGAAATCCCGAGTTGCGCTTAATGCACCCTGCCGTGAGCAAGGCGCAGTTGCTGGCCATGGCCCGACAGACTCCTGGCGCCTGGGAGGGTCTGAAGATCGCCGCGCTGCTGCTGATCCTCGAGGGCCAGCGGCCGGGCTGGATCGCCAGCGTTTTGGGGCTAACCCGGATGAGTTTGAACCGCTGGGTTCACCGCGTGAATGTCGGCGGCGTCGAAGCTTTGCCGCCTCGGCCCCGGCCGGGGCGAACGCCGCGATTAACGCCGGCCGTCCGCAAGGCCCTGGAAGCCGACCTGGAGAAGTCCCCGAGGAATTTTGGTCTAAATCGCACCCAATGGGACGGGCCGACTCTGGTGGTCCATCTAAGACGGCGGTTCGGCATAACGCTGCGAGTGCGGCAGGCTCAGTATTGGATGCATCGGTTGGGCTACCGCCTGAAGCGGGCCAGCTATAGCTATCTCCAGGCGCGCGCCGAAGACGCCCGGCGGTTTCGCCGCCAGTTAAAAAAAACTCCGAAGCTTGAAGCGGAATGAGGTCGTGGTTTTTCAGGACGAGAGCGGATTTACGCTCCATCCCCGGCTGGGTCGAGGCTGGGCCAAGCGCGGAGCGCGGTTGCGCGTGGCGACAACGAGCGTTCACCACACGCGCCTGAATCTCTCCGGCTGGGTGGCTCCGCAGTTGGGAAGGCGAGGCATGATTCGAACCGTACGGGGGGATCGAGAAGGGTTTTTGCAAGCTCTTCATCATCTCTGCAGCCGTCTCCACGGCTTGACTATTTGGCTTTATGTGGACCGGGCCCGTTGGCACAAAGGCGAACCGGTAGACAGGTTTCTTCGCACCTATCGGCGTCTACATCTGAGCTACCTGCCTCCTTACCAACCCGGCCTGAATCCGCAAGAAAGAATCTGGCGGCAGATTCGTTACGAAGCAACCACGAACCGTTGGTTTGCCACGCTGGATGACACCTGGAGTGTCGTCCAAAAGACGACCCGTTCCTGGTCAAAGCACAAAGGCCGTAGACTCTGTAACATCACCTAATGCGTTCGCATTAGCTAACGGTGATTCTCACCCCCTCGATGCACCCCGAATTGACCCATCACTCAGCAACCTTCGGGCTTCCGATATTGCTGGACGCTCGTCGCCTTTCCAGACAGGGCGCTCAACTACAGTCTTCCTTCAGGAGAAATCGTCGGGTTTTGCGAGTGGCAGTGACGTCTGGATAGCGGGCGCCGGCGCGGCGGTGGCGACCGGTACGAGGTCGGAATACTCTTCAAGCAGTGATTCAGGTGCTTAGACGATGCGTCCCGTAACGAGAGCGATCAATTGCAACCCATTGGCGACAGCTTTTCCTCTGGCATGATTGTTGGCGATGACGAAGGTGACCTTGCTTTGTTGAGCAATGCGGCGGATTCGTTCAATCCAGGGATCTAGTTCTTCCAGCCGGTAAAGGTAGTTGTAACGCTCACCAGGATTCTCGTTTGAGGTAAACCATTCCTTGTAGTTCCGCCCGTGCAGCCGGACGTATCCTACGGGCGCGGTAACGTTTTCAGTCGGTTTGATGGAC
>DASUKV010000227.1:0-6788 GCA_036278555.1 Terriglobia bacterium | reverse complement strand
GCCCGAAGCTCGTCGAGCGGGCTGGGCGCGCGGCCGCGGTGTGCGGCAATCACCTCAGGATCGCGCCGCTCGTCATAGCCCACGTGGTGCACGATGTAATCGACTCCCAACTGTTCCATCATCCGGGCGGCGGCGGGTTTGTCCTCGCAGCCCAGGTCATCTCCCATCACTTTCACGCCGTAATCGCGGCCGGCCTGGACCACCACTTTCAAAGTGGCCGGATGCGCGCGGGCCATCACCACCACGTGGGTGGCTCCTGCCTTGGCCATCATCTCCGCTTCCAGATACCCTCCGTCCATGGTTTTCAGGTCCGCGACGACGGGGAGCTTCGGGAACTCGCGGCGCAGCGCCTCGACCGCGTGCAAGCCCTCGGCGAGAATCAGGGGCGTTCCCGCTTCGAGCCAGTCAACACCAGCGCGTACAGCCTTGCGAGCATGGCCGAGCGCCTCCTCGATCGAGGTCAGGTCGAGTGAGATTTGAACAATGGGCCGGTCCGATACGCTCATGAATTGTTGTTGGCTCCCGTGGTTGCGGAGGAATTATCAGCGGCGAAGTTCGAGTGGCTTGTGACGGCCGTAACCGGCTGAGTGAATGAAAAAGTATCGCTTCCTCCGCACCCCAAGTCAAGATTAATGCGCTGCGGCCTGGGATTGCGGAAGAGAATGACGGCAGGCCGCAATTATTCGGTTGCAATCTGAGCGCGCGTGATGCAAAGATACCGCTTCAGATTCTGCGCGAAAGAGAGGTGAAGAGCGATGAACCGGCGATCTTTTGCCCGGCAGCTTGCCGGAGCAGCTATGGGTACCGCAGCGCTCGGCGGGATGATAGGGGCAGCCGACGCAACAGCCGAGCCCGCAAATGCTGGATCGAGCGGGCCGTTCGAGTTTTCGGTGATGCTCTGGACGGTATTTCGAAAGCTCCCGTTCGAGGAGCGCCTGGAGAAAGTGGCCGAGGCAGGATATCGGAATGTGGAGCTGACCGGAGAGTTCCATCACTGGTCAGAGGATGATTACGCCAACTATATGCACAAAGCGCGCTCGCTGGGGCTACACTTTGACTGTACGTCGGGTGTTAAGCACGGCATCGGCAATCCCGCAGAGCGGCAAGCGCTCCTTGAAGACATCCGCAACATCCTGCCCATTCTCGACAAAATAGAATGTCCGTCGCTCATCGTCATGTCGGGCAATCGCGTGCCGGGAATGTCCCGCGAGGCGCAGCACCAAAGCTGCATCGAAGGTCTGAAGCAGGCGGCCGGTCTAGTCGAGGGGAAAAACGTCCGGCTGCTGTTGGAGAATATCGATCCCGAGGAAAACCCGCATTATTTCCTGACCTCGGTGGCCGAAGGTTTTGAGATTATGCGGGCGGTCAACCATCCGCAAGTCCGCTTTCTTTACGATTTTTACCATGAGCAGATTGCGGAAGGGAATTTGATCGAAAAACTTGAAAAAAATATTGATTACGTCGGGCTGGTTCACATCGCCGATGTTCCCGGACGGCATGAACCCGGAACCGGAGAGATCAATTACACGAACATTTTTAAGAAACTCGGCCAGCTTCATTACAAGCACTATGCGGCCATGGAGTATTATCCCACCTACGATGAAGTCAAAAGCCTGCGTACCGAACGCCTGAAGGCGATTAAGGCGGCGCGTTCGGGGACTTAGAGATTGTTGAAAAACTCGATCAGCCTGTCATTCCGAGCAGCCGAAGGCGACGAGGAATCTCGCAAGGTTCTTAAGCTTCAGAACGAGATTCCTCCCTGCCATGAAAATACGCTGTAGCGCCGGCCGTCCGGCACGCAAACCGCGCCCGCGAGGGATGCCAGCGCTACGAGCAGGCACACGTCTCCTGTTTCGAGCAGAAAAGTGGAGGAACAGGAGCGGGACAGGGCTAAACTGCTGATTCGGAAGAAGGCTCAATTCTATGTGGCCGCTGGCGAACTCTATCCTGGCGGCGAGGACGGCCTGTCTCCTCCCGCAGGATAATGCACTGGCAATCCAGGCAAATTAAGTGACGCCCACTGGGCGATTTCGTGTTTCGCGCGGAACCGCAGGCGGGGCATTTCAAACGTTTCATAACAACACCAATTTAGCATGGAACAAAAGTTTCAAACAGTGTAAGGACAGTATATTCAAATTAAGTTAACATTATCTGATAGATAAAATCATATTTTCCGCAGATAATCAAAATCGCACCCCTCGTGCGCTTGCAGAATGTGCTCAACAAACATCCGGCCGTAGCCGCGCTCGAAATGGGGCGGCGGCGGCTGCCAGGCGGCGAGGCGCTGCTTGATCTCAGCATCGGGGACTTGCAGTTCCAACCGGCGGGCATGAACATCAAGCTCAATCGTATCTCCATTCTTAACGATGGCCAGCGGGCCGCCGGCTGCTGATTCGGGAGAGACGTGCAAGACGACGGTCCCGTAAGCCGTGCCGCTCATGCGGGAATCGCTGATGCGGATCACGTCGCGGACGCCGGCCTTGAGCAGCTTGGCGGGGATTGGCATATCCCCCCATTCGGGCATTCCCGGCGCGCCCTTGGGTCCCGCGTTTTTCAGGACCAGAATCGAGTTCTCATCAACATCAAGCGCGGGATCGTCCACGCGCGCCATCAGATCCTGATAATTCTCGAAAACTACAGCGCGTCCTTTGTGTTTTTCGAGATGCGGTGAGGCGGCCGTCTGCTTGATCACGGCGCCGTGGGGCGCGAGGTTGCCCTTCAGGACGACGGTTCCGCCCTCCGGGTGCAATGGCTGGCTGAGCGGTTTAATCACCTCGCGGTTGTAGCACTCAGCGCGCGCAACGTTCTCCCCCATGGTCTTTCCGGTGACGGTGAGGGCGTTCTGATGGAGGAGGGGGAGAATTTCTTTCAACACCGCCGGCAAGCCGCCCGAGTAATACATATCCTCCATCAGGTAGGCTCCCGAAGGCTTGATATTTGTGATAAACGGAGTCTTGCGCGAAATGTCATTAAACAGGTCGAGCGGCAGATCGATTCCCACCCGTCCGGCCAGGGCGACCAGATGGATGATAGCGTTGGTCGAGCCGCCGATGGCCATGTCCGCATAGATGGCGTTCTCGAACGCCTCGCGAGTGAGTACTTTGGAGGGGCGCAGGTCCTCTTTGGCCATCTCGACGGCGCGCCGCCCGCTTTCCTCCGCGATGGCCAGGCGCCGGGAATCCGCGGCCGGGATATTTGCGGCGCCCGGCAGGGTCATGCCCAAAGCTTCCGCAATACTGGTCATGGTGGAGGCGGTCCCCATCACCATGCAGTGGCCGGCGCTGCGGGAAATGCAGCTTTCGATTTCGCACCACTCTTCGTCTGAAATTTCACCCGCGCGCTTGTCATTCCAGTAGCGGCGGGTGTCCGTGCCGGAGCCGATCGGCTTGCCTTTCCACATGCCGCGCAGCATGGGTCCGCCGGGTACCACGATCGAGGGCACGTCGATGCTCGCCGCGCCCATCAGTTGCGCCGGAGTCGTCTTATCGCAGCCGCAAAGTAGGACGACGGCGTCCAGGGGATAGGCCCGGATGCACTCCTCAACGTCCATCGCCATCAGGTTGCGATAGAGCATCGTGGTGGGCTTCATCAAGGCTTCACCCAGCGAAATGGTGGGAAATTCGAGCGGCAGTCCGCCCGCGGCCAGCACACCGCGCTTCACCGCTTCGGCCACCTGGCGGAGATGCGCGTTGCAGGTGGTGAGCTCGCTCCACGAATTACAAACGCCCACCACGGGCCGGCCGTCAAAAAAAGGCTTGCTGAAGCCTTCCGCGCGAACATAAGCGCGCGCGGTCATGCCGCGCAGGTCATTCGGCCCGAACCATCCCTGACTGCGCAACGGACGGGGGGCTACGTTGGGGTTCGTCATTGTTCTCCTTGCTGTCGCGGCGCTGTGTGAACGCCGAAGCGGTAAACACAGGCAGCCGGACTGTCCACCGGCAAGAAGTTAGTTTTTCGCCGCCCTGCCGATGGAATAACCGTGGCACGATTCACGCGGCCCGCCTCCCGGGCCTGCTCGATTTGTAGCACGCCGCGTCAGGCATGGTCAATAAGCGCGATTTGCGGATTGTGTTGGTGATTTGTGATTGGCGACTAACGATTGGCAATTTCCAGGGCTAAGGTTCGTGACTCACGTTTTTTGCACCCCTGGCCCGAATCGTAATTGCCAATCGCCAATCACCAATCACAAATCACAAATGGATTTGACGTTGGCGGCTGGCTTTCAGCAAACTATCCGAAGCGCCGGCCGGGCGCGGAGAAAGGGAATGCATGCTCGAAGAACAGAAACGGTTGGAAGAATCGCGGCAGCGGAAGGTGCACTGGAAACGCTGGGGGCCGTACTTGAGCGAGCGGCAGTGGTCGACGGTGCGCGAGGATTACAGCGCCAATGGCGACGCCTGGGACTATTTTCCGCATGACCATGCGCGGTCACGAGCCTATCGCTGGGGAGAAGACGGCATCGGGGGCCTTTGCGACCGCCATCAGCTTATCTGTTTTGCGCCGGCATTCTGGAACGGCCGCGATCTTATCCTGAAAGAGCGGCTCTATGGGTTGAGCGGGCACGAGGGCAACCACGGTGAAGACGTGAAGGAGTACTATTTCTACCTCGATTCCACGCCCACCCACTCTTACATGAAGTATCTGTACAAGTATCCCCAGGCGGAATTCCCCTACACCTGGCTGCGGGAGGAAAACTGCCGCCGCGGCAAGATGGATCCGGAATTTGAGCTGATGGATACCGGCGTGTTCAACGAGAACCGCTACTTCGACATCTTCATCGAATACGCCAAGGCGGCGTTTGAAGATGTCCTGATCCGAGTCACTGTTTTCAACCGTGGGCCTGAAGCGGCCCCCCTGCGGCTCTTGCCGACCCTGTGGTTTCGTAATACCTGGTCCTGGGGCGGCGAAAACCGCAAACCCAAGATCACGGCCGTAAAGGCCCCGGAAGAGATGGGGGCGCTCCGGGCCGAACACGGCTACTACGGGGTACGATGGTTGGTTTTCGCGGACTCACCGCCGCTTGTATTTACGGAAAACGAGACCAACTACCAGCGCCTCTACAACGCTCCTAACAGGTCGGCGTACGTGAAAGACGCTTTCCACGATTATGTGATCCGCAGCGAATCCCAGGCGGTGAATCCTGCGCGGACGGGAACTAAGGCCGCGGCAGATTACAATCTTCTGCTGCAGCCCGGCGCAAGCGCCTCACTCCGCATGAGGCTCACCAACCAGGAACCCGCCCCCGGCATACTGGGCGGCGGATTTGACGCCCTTTTCGCCCAGAGGATTCGTGAGGCGGATGAGTTCTTTGCGCAACGCGCGCCTGAAAGCGTTGACGAGGATTGCCGCAGTGTCCAGAGGCAGGCCTTTGCAGGATTGCTTTGGAACAAGCAGTCGTACCACTACGACGTAAACCGCTGGCTCAAAGGCGATCCGGCGATGCCATCCCCTCCGCCCGAGCGCCTGCATGGACGGAATCACAATTGGGCGGACCTGTATAATTCCGACGTGATCACAATGCCCGACACGTGGGAATATCCGTGGTACGCATCCTGGGATCTCGCGTTCCACTGCATCACGCTGGCCCAGATCGATCCGGATTTCGCCAAGCAACAGCTCATCCTGTTTCTGCGCGAATGGTACATGCACCCGAATGGGCAGTTGCCGGCTTACGAATGGAATTTCAGCGACGTGAATCCTCCCGTGCACGCCTGGGCGGCGTGGCGCGTCTACAAAATCGAGCAACGCATCCGCGGCAAGGCGGACTTCGCCTTTCTCGAAAGGGTATTTCACAAACTGCTTTTGAACTTTACGTGGTGGGTGAACCGCAAAGACCCGAAAGGCTTGAACGTGTTCGAGGGCGGCTTTTTGGGGCTGGACAATATCGGCGTGTTCGACCGTTCCGCCGCCCTGCCGATGGGCGGGCACATTGAGCAATCCGATGGAACTGGCTGGATGGGCATGTATTGCCTGAACATGCTGGATATCGCCATGGAGCTGGCGTCGGTCGATCCGGTTTACGAGGATGTCGCCAGCAAGTTTTTCGAGCACTTCGTCCTGATCGCGCACGCGATGAACGATGTGGGACGCGAAGGCATCTCGCTGTGGGACGAGAAGGATGGATTTTACTATGACGTGCTTCACCTGCCGGGCGGAAAAGAATACCCGCTCAAGGTGCGTTCGATGGTAGGCCTCGCGCCGCTGTTCGGCGTGATGACGCTTGAGCCGCAAGCGGTGGACAAGCTGCCGGGCTTTAAGCGCCGCATGCAGTGGTTCCTGGACCACAAGCCGCTGATGGCCCATCACATCGACCAAAGCGTTAAAAGCGAAAAAGGCCCGCGCCGCCTGCTCTCGCTAGTCAGCCGCCAACGGCTGGTGCGCGTGCTGCGCTACCTTCTGGACGAAGAGGAGTTCCTTTCCGCCTACGGCCTCCGGGCGCTTTCAAAGTTCCACCAGCAGCACCCTTACGTGCTGCGGCTGAACGGTTACGAGCATCGCGTGAGCTACGATCCGGGGGAGTCGACCACCGGCATGTTCGGCGGCAACTCCAATTGGCGCGGTCCGGTCTGGTTCCCGATGAATTACCTGATGATCGAGTCGCTGCAGAAATTCCACTGGTACTACCGCGATTCCCTGAACGTCGAATTTCCCACCGGGTCGGGAAAAAATCTAAACCTGTGGGACGTATGCACGCAGCTTTCACTCCGCCTCATCGAGCTGTTTCTTCGCGGACCGGACGGGACGCGGCCGGTTTACGGCGGGGCCGGGAAATTCCAGAAGGACCCGTT
>DASUKV010000226.1:0-8369 GCA_036278555.1 Terriglobia bacterium | reverse complement strand
TCGGCGCGGTGAGCTATGAGGCGCTCGTGACCTTAGGGCAGGGAATTGCGAAGACGCTCCAGGAGGCAGCCCGGCCGGTCCTCCTGATCGCCTCAAGCGACATGAACCACTACGAGCCGGACGGGATTACGCGGGAAAAGGATCACAAGGCGATTGAGCGGATTCTGGCATTCGACCCGGCGGGTCTCCTCGATGTGCTGCGGAGTGAGAGGATCAGCATGTGCGGCTATGGCCCGGTGATCGCCATGCTGACAGCGGCGCGGCAGTTAGGAGCGCGCGAGGGGATCCTGGAAAAGTACGCCACCTCGGCGGATGCGGGCGGCAGCCGTGATTCCGTCGTGGGTTACGCCGGGATTATGATCCGCTAGTGTTGTGTCTCATGAGTTCGTTGCATAATTATCGTCAAAGGCCGGTCTGTTAAAACCCTCACCCACCGCTTCGCGGTCCCCCCTCTCCCGGAGGGAGAGGGCTGAAATCTCTCGAACTTACGGCCCTCGCCCCCTGAAAAGGGGGAGAGGGTGTCACGCGTAGCGGGACGGGTGAGGGGGTGACATCGATGGCGGAGTTTTTGCCCTGACGAATTATTTGGCGAATTTATGAAACACGACACTAGATTGCGGAAGCTTGGTGCGCTTACGGCGGCCCTCTTCTTGCGTGGGCAGCGACTGGCGGGAGCCTGGTATTGCCGGTAAGGGGAAATGAGCCGCTTCATAGTGGGCCAGGACGAGCGGGCCGCTGGTATCGGGAAGGATGGGCGGCTCCGCCTTGGCGTCTTCAAAATGGAATGCTGAGGTGAGATCGCCAAATGTCTTCCGCCGCCAGTCACTGATGTTCGGTTCTGGAACCCCGGTGAAAATCTCTAAGAATCGCAGGACTGATGTATGGTCGAACGGCTCGCTTGAGACCCATCCGCCCACCGTCCAGGGGGAAACAAGGATGCAGGGGACGCGGAACCCGCCGCCAATTGGTAAGCCGTCCACGAACTCCTGAGGCGTGCCGGGGGGCGGCGCCGGCGGCGCGACGTGATCAAAAATCCCGTCGTTCTCGTCGTAGTCAAGAATAAAAACGGTCTTCGCCCAGACCTCCGGATTGGCGGCGATGGCGTCAATCTTACTCGCGACAAACGCGGCGCCCTCGGCGGGCATGTAGTCCGGATGCTCCGACTGGTAGCTGGTGGGAATAATCCATGAAACGGCGGGCAGCTTGTCATTGATGGCGTCGTGCTCAAACTGGCCGCGCGGGCCGTGGAACGTTCCCTTAACGCTTAGAGGAGAATCCTTTGGCGCTTCCCGGAACACCTTGAAGTTCTCGAGCATATTGCAGCCGTAGTTGTCCTTTTCCTGGTAGACCTTCCAACTGACGCCCGCCTGCTCCAGCCGCTCGGCGTACGTCGTCCAGGTGTAGCCCTCCTTCGGGGCTTCATTGTCAATCATAGGGCCGCCGTGCTTTCCTTCCGCATCAACTGTGCCCGTCATCCAGTACATGCGATTCGGCCATGTCGGGCCAAGCACTGAGCAGTGATACGCGTCGCAGACGGTGAAGGTTTCGGCCAGCGCAAACTGAAACGGGATGTCCGCCCGGGTGTAGTATCCCATCACGTAAGGACCGTGCGCGCCGTCGGCTTTGCGGTGCGCCGGAATCCACTGGTCCATCTTGCCTTCACTCCAGGCCTCGTGCTGCACCGACCAGGCGTGGCTGGTGGAAGGAACTTTCTGGGCGCTTGACTTTCGCGTGTCGAGATGAAAGGGCAGCAAATAGCCGTCAGGATTGTGGGCGTCGGGTTGATAAAAAACCGTCTTGCCATTTGGCAAGAGCAGAGCGTCCGTATCGCCGTACCCGCGCACACCGGCCATCGTTCCGAAGTAGTGGTCGAAAGATCGATTCTCCTGCATCAGCAGGACTACGTGTTTAATCCGGCCCAGCGAGCCCGAGCGGGACGGCTTCGCCAAAGCGCGCCGCACGTTGGGCGGCATCAGGGAGGCTGCAACGGCCGCTGCCGCAAGTCTCGCCGCGCCCCCCAATAATCGCCGTCGAGTCATTTTGGGTGATCCGGAACTATTTGGTGATTCCTGTTTCATCGATGATCCCAAGATGTGTATTTTTTAATGCGTCCGCTCTCGCAAAAAATTCGCGTCTTTTATAACACCGGCGATAGAAGCGTGCAAGGATTAAATGCGAGGAAGGGAAACAGAGGGGGTGAAGCACCCCGCTTCAGGAGCCAATATAGCGGGCATAGATTGAGCGGGCGACGGCGGGGTCCTGAGTGCCTTTGATAATTGCCCGGCCATCAGGGAACACGGTCAGTTCATATGGATCGATTTGGCACGCGAGCAAGTAGTCGTTGCCTCGAACCGGCGCGATTTCTGCCAGTCTGCGCTTTAGCGCGGCGAGATCGAGATGCCGTGATTCGCGTTGGCGGATTTGCACGGAGTTCCGGCCGCACATCGAGACGTGCTCCGGCGTCTCGCCTTCGAGATAAGTGAATTCGCGCCTGCCGCAGGCGCGGCACGCCGCGTCACGAACGGGCGTAATCTGTTGCAGCCGATTTTCCCAGATATCACAGGTGATGAGTTTACCGTGAAGATTTTCGGAGCGCCCCGAAAGAATCTTCAGCGCTTCGGTCACCTGGACCGCCGTCACCCAGCTAACCGCCGGGCCGATGACGCCCAGCGTGTCACAGGTACCCTGCAGGCCGCCCGGAGATTGCGGCAGCACGCAGGAAAGGCAGGCGGTTCGTCCGGGTAAAATGGTCATCGTGACGCCGTAGCTCGCTACGACAGCTCCGTAAATCCAAGAGATATTCAGCTTCACCGCCGCGTCATTCAGGAGATACCGCGTGGCGAAGTTGTCCGTGCCATCGAGGATGAGATCGAAACCGCGAACCAGATCTTCAATGTTGTGCGCCTGTACGTCTTCGACCACCCCTTCGACGCGCACGTCCGAATTAATCTGCTTCAGTTTTTGTTCCGCGGCGGCGGCTTTGGGAAGTTTTTGCTTGGCGTCGGATTCGTCAAAAAGAATCTGGCGCTGCAGATTGCTTGGTTCGACGTAATCGCGATCAATAAGGCGAAGCTCGCCCACGCCCGCCCGCGCCAGCATGTTTGCCTGCGCCGCACCAAGAGCTCCACACCCGAGGATGACGACTTTTGCCTGGCGCAGCCGCTCCTGGCCTTCCCGGCCAAGCGGTGAAAACAGAACCTGCCGGGAGTACTTTTCGAGATCAGCGGCGGAGTTTGTAGCTTGTTCTTCGGGTT
Source organism: Terriglobia bacterium (assembly GCA_036278555.1). Classification (GTDB taxonomy): domain Bacteria; phylum Acidobacteriota; class Terriglobia; order UBA7540; family UBA7540; genus RH2-MAG17b. The sequence goes on along the minus strand of DASUKV010000226.1, from coordinate 5,115 downwards.
CCATCCACTACAATTATAACGCAATGCTGATCGGGTTTCGGTTCAGGCCGCTGAGGCTGGCCCCTCACCCGCCCGCTACACGGGCCACCCTCTCCCGAAGGGAGAGGGCTGTTATCTACTTTCGTTCCGACGAGACGCTCGTTCACGGCAAATTAGCCGCTTCAGGCCAGCTTGTAGACTCGTTCCGCATTGCCATAGAAGAGCTTGTGCTGATTCTCGGGGCCGGCCTTTCCGGTGAGAAGGGCAAGCGTTTCCACCCATTTTTTCAATGTGGCGGCTTGCGTGCAGACGGGCCAGTCGCTGCCGAACATCACTCGATCCCAGCCAAAACATTCGATGACGTGATCGACGAACGGCTGGAGGTCCTCAGCGGTCCAGTGCTGGGGATCGGCGTAAGCGACAATACCCGAGACCTTGCAATTCACGTTCGGGAATTTTGAAATCTCGCGGATGTGCTCGCGCCACGGGTCGAGCGTTCGTTCCTTCACCTGCGGAACGCCGCAATGGTCGAGAATAAAAGCAACGCCGGGGCATTGCCGCACAAGGTTGATGGCGATGGGCAGTTGGCGGGCGAGAACGCAAATGTCGTAAGAAAGGTGATAATCACCGAGGGTTCTTACATTCTCAGCAAAAAGGCTGCTTTGCGCCGTTGAATCCGGCTGCGTGTGCAGGACGCGCCGGACGCCCTTCAGCGCCGGATGCCCGGCAATTTGATCGAGATATTTTCTAAACCCTTCCTTCTCCGGCCTCGCGCAGGCGACGACGCCCGCCAGCGGATTATCTTTGGCCTCTGAAAGCTTCAAAATGTACCGCGTCTCATCGAGCATATAGGGTTCATCGACGTCCGCTTCCAGGTGAACCGACTTCTCAACTCCCACGCCGTGGATAGCTTCCAGATAGTCCGGCATGCGGAAGCTGCGGTTCAGCAGGGGGATATCTTGGCACCAGGAGAACTTAAAGAGGTCCATATCCCAGAGGTGCTGATGCGTATCGATGATTTTCATGATCCTGCCTCGCTTTCTTTGGATCTTTCATAAACGCCCTGCAACTCGCGCATGACCGGCTGCGGATTCCCCCCTTCGCGGAGAAATCTATGGACGATAGGCGACGCATGATCCTGAAAATAGATATAGCCGGAATAGCGCGGGCGAAGATAGGCCCTCTCCAATGCGGGGAGGGTATTCCGGAAAAAATCGCCCGTCGAGCGGTTGGCTTCCGAGTCCACCCAAGCCGAGCGATGTCCCGGCTGCCCGCCGCTTTGGACATAAAGGGTTCGCTGGCAGCCGGGCGAGGCGACGTAACGCGCATAGTCCAAAGCGACCTCCGGGTTTTGGCAGGCGGTGGAGACAGCAAGCCCGGTTCCGCCTAGTGTGGTGCGGGCTGGTTCGGCTCCGCGAATCCAACATAAGTCTCCGAACTGAAGAACATTTTGCGCATAGCCCTGCCGCGCATAGTTCGAGTAACTATAGGCGAAAGGGCAGTAGGCGATATCGTCGCGGCGGGCCATTGCTTCATAAGTCGCAATAGGATTCCAGGAGAGAATCTCAGGCGGCGAGAGCGATACCAACTCCCGGAGCATCGCCAGAGCTTCTGATCCCGCTTCCGCGCCGATCAGAACATTGTCCGGCGTAAAGGGCTCTTCGCCCAGCGCGCAGCAGAATATGTAGAAATTCATGAGGCTGTCCACCGGGATGGATGGAAACGCCACGAGCCCACGCCGCGCGAGAGCCAGAAGCTCCTGCCATGTCTCGGGCGGTCCGGTTTTGGCGTTCGCCAGCAGGTCAGCCCGCCAGGCGCTTACCGGCGTCGCGGCGTCAATCGCCAGCGCCCATTGGTGGCCGCCATAAAAATAACTCTCGTGCGACCGGCCGACGGAGTTACGGCTCTGGTCAGCCAGAAAATCGGCGTCCAGTTGCTCATCCAGCGGAACCAGAATGCGGCGCCGCGCGGCATAGCCGGCGAACGGATGATCAATCACCAGCAGGTCAAAGGTTTCCGCTAGCTTCTCGACGGGATAATCGGCAAACTCCTGCAGGCTTCTCTTTTCCCAAATGATCTCAACGCCGGGATGGGTTTCGGAAAACCGCTGGGCGGTCGCGACCATCGGCAGGAAGCCGCGCGAGTGGTTCCAGGTGATTCCTCGAAGACGAACGTTGTGATTAGAGGGCATAAAATGTTTCCCTGCCGGGAAAATCGGCTGCGCTGGGAAGCACGGTTAGCGCTGGTCCTTGGAGATGCGGTGAAGTATTCAATTCGGGCCCCTCACCCGGCTCGCTCCGCTCGCCACCCTCTCCCGAAGGGAGAGGGCTGGTAGAAACAATAAATCGAGCCCTCGCCTCCGGAAGAGGGCTGATAAAAACAATAATCGAGCCCTCGCCTCCGGAAGAGGCTGATAGAAACAATAATCAAGCCCTCGCCTCCGGGAGGGGACTGAGAAGAGCAGCAAATCGGGCCCTCTCCCTGCGGGAGAGGGTGGCCGAAGGCCAGGTGAGGGGTGACGGGAGTTCTCTCCCTCCTTGATTGCCGGGCGGCCATTTCTATCGTGCTGGCCGGCTATCAAGTAATCGGCTCCGCGCCGTGGTCGCTCGACCGGTAAGCGGCCTCCACAAGCGCCATGGTTTTGAGCGCGTCGTCCACGGAGGTCGCCGCCTTCTCGTCCGACCCTTCTACCCAGCGCATCACGCTCGACATCGTCCCAATGAAGGCATCGGGAAACCAGCTTCCTTCGAGGTTAACACGCTCCCATTGCGGTGGCTCCGCGTCCCGGAAAATGCAGTATTCCATCTCGTCGGGCTCGCCCTGAGGATAGTTCATCAGCAAGCCCATTTTTGCGATGATCGCGCCCCGGTCGCCTTCCCACTTGATAAAGCTCTCTTGATGCCGCAGCCCGAAGATGTGCCCGTGATTGGCGGAGACGCACGCCCGCACGGTATCGCCGTAGTCCAGAATCATCGTGGACCGGGTGGGCGCAAGCTGCGGAGCCAGGGGATGCTTCAGGGTTTTTGCGTAAACTCCTTCGGGATCGCCCAAGAATGAGCGCAACAGGTCAAGGTAGTGGATGCTATGATAGAGAATCTCTACGCGCGGGATGCCTTGCATAAAGGCCCATAGATGCCAAGGAGTGTAGACGGTCACGCGCACTTCCAGATCGTGCAGATCGCCGATTGCGCCCTGGCGGATTAAGTCCCTCGCCGCCAGAACGTAAGGCGCGTAGCGAAGCTGGAAATTCACGGCAGCCCGAAATCCTCTGCTGTGGCAGAGTTCCACGATCCGGCGCGCCTGATCCAGGTTCTCGCCTAAAGGCTTCTGGATCAAGACACCACGATTTCCCGGAAGATGCGGCAGAACATCCATCAGGGCGGCTGCGGGGACGGCAATATCAAAAACGGCGTTGGCCGGGGATTCATCGGTTGCCTCCCGCAGAGACTCGTAAACCCTGCGGATGCCAAACTGTCCAGCGAGCGACCAGGCGCGGTCCAGATTCACGTCATAAATGCCGGCCACTTCGAAGCGGGCTTTGCGATACGCCGGCAAGTGAGCGTCATGAACAATTCCTCCCGCACCGATGAGGACGATCGGGAGGGGGGCCCGCGCCAATGGCGGCTTCTGGTTAAGCTGAAGTTGGGGCATAATGTCCTTTTACCGGGGGGCCTCGCAGCTGCTTCGGGTTAAGTCTTCGCGCCAAGCGCCCGTTCTCACAGAAAAAGAAATTTTACGAATAAAAGACAATCTGTCAATGAAAAACCAGATCCCGCAAAAGTATTATGTGCCCGCGCTCGAAAAAGGACTGGATATTCTGGAGGTGCTGGCCTCGTCGCCCGTCCCGTTATCTTTATCGGAGCTGGCGCGCGGGCTGAGCCGCACGAGCAGTGAATTGTTTCGCATGCTGAACGCTTTGGAAACCCGGGGCTATATTGAGCGAGAGCCGGTCTCCGGGAAATACGGCCTGACGCTAAGACTTTATGAGTTGGCGCATACCCATTCGCCCGTCGAAAAGCTTCTCCGCACAGCGGCGATTCCGATGCGGAATCTCGCCGAATCCACCCGGGAATCGTGCCATATCAGTACGCTGGATAGCGAGCGGTTGGTAGTGCTGGCCCAGGAGGACAGTCCTGAAGTCTTCCGGTTCTCGGTTGAGGTGGGCGCGACATTTTCCCCGGTACACACCTCCTCAGGGCGGTTGCTCCTGGCGCATTTGAACGAGGGGGAGTTCCGGCATTTTTGCGAGGTCTCGGCGGATTACCGCAGCCTGAGCCCGCCGGCTAAAAAGAAACTGGCGGGCAAGATCGAGGAGATTCGCCAGAAAGGCGTCTCGATCGCTCGAAACGAACCTGTGATCGGCGTGAGGAGCTACGCGGTGCTGGTCGGGAACCCCGCGATTGATATCATGGCCGCGCTGGCGGTGGCCTCCTTGGATATCCGGGGGAAGAAAGACAACTCTGGGGCAATTATCGAAGGCCTTCAAAGGGCTGCCGTCGAAATCAATCGCGCCATCGGACTGCGCGCATGATGGAATCGAAGTACTTTGAAGAATACGAAATTGGCTCGGTACGGGAGAGCCTGGGGCGAACCGTGACGGAAACTGATATTGTTCTCCATGCCGGGCAGAGCGGCGATTTTTACCCGCATCACATGGACGCCGAGTGGTCGAAGCAGCAGGAGTTCAAAGAGCGCATCGCGCATGGAACGCTGGTGTTCACCATCGCCGTGGGCCTCACCGCCGCCGCGGTGAATCCGGAGGCGTTCACCTACGGGTACGAGCGGGTCCGTTTTCTGAGACCCGTGCACATCGGTGATACGCTCTACGCGCGCGCGACACTGAAAGAGAAGCGCGATTCGCCGAAGCGCCCGGAGCACGGCGTGGTGGTAGAACTGGTCGAAGCCTTCAACCAGCGCCGGGAGACGGTATTTGCCTGCGAACACCTTCTAATGGTGAAGCGCCGGGCGGCAGAGTCTGTGTGAGCGCCGCCGCTGTAGCGGCGGTCTGCGATCATGGCTGTCCAATTTAGCTGCGCGGAGGACGGCTTTGCCGCCTGCCTTGCGGAAAGCCTCTGGCTGTCCGGCCAAATGCCCATATTTTAGTGTTCTCGCGGGGCGCGAAGGCGAAGCCTTCGC
>DASUKV010000225.1:0-17546 GCA_036278555.1 Terriglobia bacterium | reverse complement strand
CAACCTTGAAAATGGAATCAATCAATTTGAGCGGGTAAGCTGCTATAGCCCTATTTACCACGACGAGCAAGGCGTCTACACCGCGCGGCCGCTCTATTACGCCATGCGAGCCTTTTCGCTGGCTGGATTGGGCCAGCGCCTGGCCCTGCAATCGGGGGTTTCCGGTATCAACCTCAAATCGTACGCCGTGCGGGACGGGCATGGCCGAATCTGGGTAACGCTCATCAACAAAGACCCGACGCAAACAGCCGAGGTAACGATTTCATCTTCGCAATCAATCCCGTCCGCGAGCGCGATCCGGTTGACAGCCCCTTCGCTGGACAGCAAAACCGGCGTAACGTTGGGCGGCGCCGCGATCAGCAATGCGGCTGGCAAGGAGGGCGATTGGAGAGCCGCAGAACGCGAACGGCTGCGCGCCGTGGGCGGTGATCTACGGCTCCAAGTTCCAGCGGCGAGCGCCGCATTCGTCGAGATTGGCTGAAGCGTGACCGGGGAAAGCAGCAGAAGTTTGACAGTTCGGGGAGTGTGCATAGCTCGAAGCATCGTGCGCCGACGGCTTCCGCCAAGGCCCTCACCTGGATCTGCCGCATAAGCGCCAACCCAATACTCTCGGCATGCAACTTGCCCGGAGGGCAAGGCTGTGAGTAGCCGTAGGTGCAACCTACGGAAGCAGGAGTATCCCGATAGGGACGACCCCGGAGGGGTCGTACAACCGATAACGTTCGTTGAACTTGATCCCGGCCTCGGTCAATAGCTTCCTGTATTCCCCTGCGAACGCGTGATCTCTACCCTGGTCAACCCTGCGGGGTTGGTTCGATTCTGGCTTGGTTTCCGTAGGTTGCACCTACGGCTACTCACAGATCGCCTCTCACGGGGCTGTGCCAACACCAAAGCACTCTGGCACAGCGATAGGCAAGACTTTTGTGGAGATAGGGTAACGATTATACGGCTCTGCGGGTGAATATTTACTTCTCATGTCCGATCATTTCCCAAACGCCGTTGCGTTCAAAACGCCCCGGCCTTCCTGCACAACAACCAATTGGTTCGCTTTAACCTTGGGGATAGAATCGGCAACCCCGGAAGGCCAGCTCACCTCGATCTTGTCCGCCTGCGTTGACCTGCCGAGGCCGAAATGCAGGCGAAAATCGTTCTGGGAGACGTAACTCGATCCGCTCATCACTTCAGCAAGTTGTGAGTGGCTCCCGCAAACAACCCGGACGCGCGCTCCGATGCCACTGCGGTTGGATTTCGATCCCACGCACTTCACCTTGATCCAGTTGTTTCCGCTTTTGCAGTCATTCCGCAGGAGAGATGGCGGCTCATTCATGTTTGAGACCACCACGTCCACGCCGCCGTCGTTGTCAAAATCTCCAAAGGCAGCTCCCCGGCTGCAATGCAATTGCGTCACTCCAGGCCCCGCCAGCGATGAAACATCTTCAAAATGTCCGTTGCCGAGATTCCGGTAAACAATTTTTCTTTGCTTGTAGGTTACCGGCACGGGATGGCCCGTGATCTCCGGGAACACGTGGCCGTTTGACATGAAAATATCCGCCCAGCCGTCGTTATCGAAATCGGCAAAGGCGGTTCCCCACCCCATGAACTTCGTATTCTGCCCAAGCCCGGCTTGGAAGACGGCGTCATAAAAAGTGCCGTCGCCGTTGTTGTGATACAGGTTTGCCGCTTGCTCTGAAAAGTTTGTCTTCACAATGTCGAGCCAGCCGTCGCAATCATAATCGCCCACGCCCACTCCCATGCCGCCCTGGGCGATTCCATCCTCATTGAACGCGCAGCCCGCCTGGGTGGCGATCTCGGTAAAAGTTCCGTCGTGGTGGTTATGATAGAGGCGGCTCGCGGTGGTATCGCAGGCCACGTAGATATCCGGCCAGCCGTCATTGTCAAAGTCCGCGGAGCAGGCCGTGAGGCCGTAAGAGCCGAGGGGAATCCACTGGCTTCGCACGTAAGACGGGGCAAGCAGCCCGTGTGGATTCGAGACTCCGGAAGCGTCCGAAACATCTTCGAACGTACCGTCGCCACGGTTACGGTAAAGAATGTTGGTGCCGCCGCCCAGCCCTTGCGGTCCGCACGCCACAGGAATTCCAAAATACTTGCAGTAAAGGCTATCGCCGGGCTCGGGAGCCAGGCGGGGATCAAAGTTCACATAATTGGCGACGAACAGGTCAAGATGACCGTTTCGGTCATAGTCCAGGAAGCAGCAGCCGGTGTTCCAGCGGGGTTTTGATCCGGCTTGCGACAGTTTCGCTTCCTTGGTTACATCGGTGAAAGTCCCATCCCCGTTGTTGTGGTAGAGAACAATTTCGCCCCAATACGTTATGAACAGATCGTCGTGGCCATCGTTATCGTAGTCGCCGACGCAGCAGCCTTGTCCCCATCCCGACCGCACAAGGCCGGCCTTCTCGGTTACGTCGGTAAACGTTCCGTCGCGGTTGTTGTGGAACAACCTATTTGAAGGCCGCCACCCGGGCGGGACGCCTTCAAGGCGCGTCCCGTTCACAAAGAAAATATCCAGCCAGCCGTCGTGATCGTAGTCGAAAAACGCCACCCCGCATCCCATCTCTTCCAGTAAGTAGCGCTTGTTGGCCACGCCTCCGAACACGTTGACCGCTGTCTCCAGACCCGATTTCGCGGCCACGTCAATCAGTGAAAATTGCAATGCTTGTCGCGGCTCATTGAGATATCCCGGCGCTGCGGCAGCATTCAAGAAGCGTGGCGCGCCTGCCAAGGCCAGCGTTGCGGAGCCTAAGCCCGGCGCCCGCCACAAAAAATCCCGCCGCGATATTCGTGCCGGAGGGCCGCCGCGCTTCATGGCTGCCCGGACCGGGAAGAAGCTGTCTGGAGGCTGTGTTCCTGCGCCTTTTGCCAGCGCTCGGATTCGGTGAGCTGCTTTTGGTGGAGTTTTTCGAAGGTTTTAAGAGCGGCTTCGCTGGCTTCTGCTTTCCCTTGCTTTCGCAGAGCGTGGCTCAAGACGTAGTAATAGTCGGGAGTGCGCGAGTTCAGCGCGATTGCCTTCCGGGCGGCCGCCTCACATTTCTTCCAGCGGCCAAGATTCTCATTCGCCCGGGCAATCTGGAAATAGGCGAGATCAAGTTTGGGATCGGTCGAGATGGCTTTCCGGGCAAACGCAATCGCCTCCTGATAACGCTGCTGCCGGTTATAGTACGCGCTCAGGTATTCGTAAGGCCACGCCCACCCGCTCTTCTGCTGCCGGTTCAGGCGGATCGCAGTTTGATAGTCCTTCACGGCATCGCCGTTTTTGCCTTGTATTTCCCTCACCAACCCCAGGTTTGCGAAGGCCTTCGTGTAAGCGGGATTCAAGCGAATGGCTGCCTCAAATTCTTTCCCGGCGAGCGGATAAACCTCCCGCGTGTAATAAATCCGCCCCAATAAGTAATGAATCTCGGCGGAGTTTGGCTCGAAGCGTGCTGCCTGTTGCAACTCAACCTCCGCAAGATCATATCTGCCCACGAGCGAACAATCCAGGCCCAGAATTTTGTGAGCTTGGGCGTCGCGGGGATTCAGTTCCAGAGACTTCGACAATTGGCGGATGGAATCCCCCAACTGATGCGTCCGGAAGAGCGCATACCCCAGATCATAGTGCGCGCGCGCTGAATCCGGGTTCTTCTTCACATACTGGCGGAGAGCCGGAATTGACCCCTTGAAGTCGCGGCTGGCGATTTGGTCTTCCATTTCCTTGAGCGTGCTCGTATCGTTCCGCGAGGCGCCATCAAGGACGACGGCCGGAGTTTGATTTGCGGCTGGAGCGGAAGCAGAAGGGGAATGACCGCCGTTTTGCGCCAGCGCCGAAGATACAAGGACAAGCGCTGCGCACGACCACACAACGCACGACGCCATCAGCGAAACCCCTGCGCGCTTGTGAAGCCGGCCGGGAAGGCGCAACGCGCACTGGCCAGTCATCCGGGGCAGACGAGCCACGAAAGGTCGATTACTTCCCATGCTTGCTTTCTTCATCCGAATCCGGGCCGGGGGCCTTGTCAGGGATTCCTCGCGCGCGCAAGAGCCAATCTCAGGTTTTTCTGCGCCTGAGTGTACTGAGGATTCAGCTTGAGCGCTTCGCGGAAAGCGGAGACTGCCTCGCCGGCGTCGCCACGTCTGGCCAGCGCCAGCCCGAGAGCATTGTAAGCCTCCGGGAATGGAGGATGCAGCCGGATCGAGTCTCGTAACTTTTGAATGGCCTCGTCCAGGGTCCCCTTGGCGAGGAGTGCTCTTCCTAAATCGTAATCTGCGCGCGAATCGTCTGGCTTGAGTTTGAGGGCTTGCCGAAGTTCCGGAATGGCCTCGTCGAATTTCCCTTCGACCAGCAGCGCCGCGCCCAGCGCTTCATGCACTTCCGCCCACTGAGGTTCCAAACGAACCGCTTCCTTCAAGTCGGCAATCGCCTGGTCAGTCTGATTATGAGTCATTTCCGCGCCGGCTTTTCGCAGCCTTGAGCTGGCAATTTCCGAACGATCATTGTTTTGGATCAACGCCCGCGCGGCGTGGAATTCAGCGGCGGAATTCTTGGATTCGCCCATCCGCCTTAGCGCCAGGCTTAATTGGTAATGGGCGCGGCCGTCGGAAGGATCTAACTGGATTGCCCTTCGCAAGTGGCGAACCGCTTCGGGAAGCGATTTTGCATCCACCAGCAGCATGCCGAGCATGTATTGCGCCTTTTCATTCCCCGGATCGATGGCGGCCACTTTCCGCAACTCTTCAATTTCCTGCTTGGGGCCTGACTCTTTACCGTAAGCGACTGCCAGGTTGTACCGCGCGCTCACCAGGTGGGGATCCAGTTTGATCGCGGTCTGGAGTTCCTTCACCGCTTCGCCAATGTTTGTTTCGATGAGGACCGCACCGAGGTTAGCATGAGCTTCCGCATAATCCGGCTTATACTGCAAGGCCTTTTGAAACTCGGCGATGGCCTGCGGGGTTTTATATTCGCGCGTGTAAACCAGGCCGAGTGCGTTGTGGACCTCGTAAAAGTCGGGAGCTTCGTGCAACGCTTTTTGGAATTCCGCGATCACTTCGTTGTCGTCCGCTCCCTGCCTTCCCATCAGCCGCCCTAGAACATAATGAACTTCCGGGATGTCTTTCTTCCCCGTTGCATCGTGACGAAGTTCGCGAATCACTTCGGTAAGGTCTGTTTCACCTTGAATGGCATGAGGGTCCAGGTGCAGCGCGGCTTCTAACTGCGCCAGCGCCGGACCCAGCTCGCCAAGTTTCAGCAGGACAATGGCCTGGTCGGCGTAAGCAGGAAAGTAGTCACGATTCAGGCTGAGGGCGCAAGCAAGCTTTGCCAGAGCTTCTTCGTAATGGCCGCCTTCCTTCAAATCCATTCCCAGGAAGGCGTAAGCTTCTCCGCTTGCAGGGTTAAGCTGGATGGCTTTCTCGAGTTCCGGGATTGACTCGGCTTTCTGGCCCGAATACCACAGTGCAACTCCGAGGTTGTAACGCGTTTCGGAAGACTGCGGGTTCAGGCGGACAGCCTGGCGAAGCTCCGGAATGGCCGCGGGCAAGTTATTTTGCTGGCCTTCGACGAAGCCGAGCAGATTGTGAAGCCGGTAGTCACCCGGATCGAGGCTGACTGCATTCTGTAGCGCTCCCTCGGCGGCGCGCATATCACCAGCCTCAGCCAGTCGCCGGGCCTTGCTGTAAAGCTGACCGGCCTCGGCATTCGAAAAGGCTTCATCTGCGGGTTTCCGCCGCTTGGAGGCCATCTGCTTCAGCGTGGTGCCAAGACTGTAATAGGCTTGGCCCATGCCGGGCCTCAGCCGCAATGCATGGAGGAGACTGCTGACGGCCTGGTCCAAATCACCCATCTGACGGTAAGACTGAGCCATGGCGTAATAGGCATGGTAGGCGACAGGAGAGGGCGGATGTCCGGCCAGGACGCGCTCGAAGTGGCTGATCGCGCCCTCAGGATCGCTCTCGGCACTCATCACCAGCCCCATGTTCAGGTTGGCCTCAATGCTCTTTGGGCGTAATGCCAACGCTTTTTGCAGCGCTTGATGGGCGCCCGCGAGGTCCCCTGAGCTTGCGAGCGTCGAACCCAGGTTATTGTAAGCGCGAAAATAATCCGGCTTGAGGCTTACCGCTTTCTTGTATTCTTTGACGGCGTCCGGGACGTCATTTTGCTGAATATAGACGTTTCCCAGACCGTTGTAAGCCTCAGCAGATTTGGCATCCTGCTTAAGCACGGCTTTATATTCTGACGCTGCTTTGCCCAGCTCCTTCGATTCCTGGTAAGCAAGGGCCAAGGCGAGGCGGGTTTCGAGGTTCTTGGAATTGAGCTTCAATGAGGTTTGAAGCTCACTGACGGCGTGCTTCAGGTCCTGCGCTTCTACGGCCAGAAGCCCAAGATAATAGTGCGCTTCCGCGTCGGACGGGTTAAGACGAAGAGCCTGATTGAGTGCTTTTTCAGCATCCTTCCGTTTGTTGAGCCGGATGAGGGCAGCGCCAAGGCCGTCATACGCCGCCGCGCTTTGAGGGTGGGTGCGGAGGCATCCCTCGAATGCCGCCGCCGCTGCCTTCCAATTTTGTTGGTGAAGTAAAAGGTCCCCCTGGCGGCACGGTTCGCCAGCCGCAGCCCTTGCCGATGGCCTAGGCTGAATCAAAAAAATCAGCAGGGTAAGGCTTCCGATCCACAAGACCCAGAGTGGAAACCTGGGAGGTACGGCGCTGTGAATCTGATTGGTTCGAACCTGAGCCTTCCCCATGGACAATTTCCGGGAGGATTTTCTGGGTAACAGCCAGAATAGTATCACAAGCTCTCCCAGCGGGGTTAGTTGGGAAGCAGCAGATGAAGGTCCATGCCGTGCTTTTTCCGGGTCTCGGCTTCTAGCTTGCGGGCGATCAGGGTCTCGCGCCTCGATCCCGCACTTTCTCCAGTCCGGCCAAGGAGCAATGCCATCTGGTAGTGGGCGTCGGACGAATCGGGATCGAGAGAAATGGCTCTTTCGAGCGCCTTGCGCGCTTGGCTGTATTCCTTTTCCCGCAGCAGGACCGTTCCGAGCGCAAGATAACTTGGAGCGTGCTTCGGATACCGCTTGAGCAATTTGCGAAAGGTCTTGGCAGCCTCCGCATTTTGGTTCTGTCTTTCGTACGCAAGCCCCAAATAATAATAGGCGGCAAGCTGATGGGGCTCAAGTGCGATGCTCTTCCTCAGAAGCGCCTCCGCCGGTTTGTAATCCGCTTGAAGATAGCGCACCGCACCTGCCGCATAGTTCAACACAGGGTCCTGCGGATGCTTTTTCAAGAGCTGTCCAAAGAGGGCGGCAGCATCCGGGTAATGGTCTTTTGCGACATACGCAGAGGCCAGAGCATAGACGTACCGGTCCTGATGCGGCTTGAGTGTGGCAGCTTTTTGAAGAGCGGTGAAGGCGTCATCCACTAAGTCTCGTTCCAGGCAGACCTTGCCGAATTCATAAAGCACTTCGGGATCGTCCGGGCCGAGTTGCCTTGCCTTGATCAAGTAGGCCAAGGCCTTTTCGCTCTTCCCCTGCTGCTCAGCAATTTTAGCGATGCCCATCTCGCAGAGGATGCATTTTGGCTTCAGGCGGAGCGCGAGCTGATAATTCTGCCCCGCGGAATCGAGCTGTCCTAGCCCCAAATAATCACTGGCCAGCAAGGTTAGTCCATTGCTCGTTTCCTTGAGCCGGGGCAGGATTGGCTGTACCACTTTGAGCGACTGTTGGTAATGGTGGAGGGACGCCTCGAGCTGGGCTAAGTCCAAGCGGGCATTGTAATTAGTCGGGTCGAGATGAAGAGCGGTCTCGAACGCCTCCCGGGCGGATGCCGTGCGCCCTAGCGATAGAAAGGCTTCTCCGAGGTTGATCCGGGCCCCCACCAGCCGGGGATTCAGTGCAAGCGCCTTCTGCAAGTCCTGAGCCCCTTCGCCGTACTTTCCCTGCTGCAAAAGAATCGTACCGAGGATTCCCCAAGCCTGCGGCCGCGTTGCCGGATCGGCCAGCGCCAGCCGCGCTTCCTGCGCTGCTTGATTCAATTTCTGTTGGGAAAGCAGGTGGAGAGAACGTTCCAGATGATTGATTTGACAGGGACTTAAGCTCGCGGTTGCAAGGATGACGGCGAAGACGCAGAAAACGCGACCAGCCGTCCGCTTCCAGGAAGTGAACCGGGGCCAGCAATTCATTGAGCGAGAGCCAGAGCGCTCATTCACAGCCGTTCTTATCATCTTGAAAGATACACTGCCGCCGAGTAGTGATCCCCCTCGCGGCAGCATGGAATAAATATCGCCTCGGAGTATCGCGTAGCACTCAAGATTCTAGCAAGCTACCGTGAGCATGCTACGAAAATTTTAAGGAAATGCCTTGACAGGGTTAAATGAATGGACTATATGTCTGCTATATAAGTATGAGGTAGTCTTGTAAAAACCTGAGTAACCGATTAAGCGACGTAACTGAGGAGGTGTCTGTGAGACGGACGATCTTCGTTGTCATGGCATTTTCTGTGATATTCGCAACCTTGGGCACGCTGGCAGCGTTTGGCCAGATCGCCGATCGCGGAGTGATTACGGGCTTGGTCACGGATACCTCTGGCGCGGCGGTTCCGGGCGCGAAAGTTACAATTACCGACACGGATACCGGTACAAAGACCGTCGTTGGCAGCGACAGCGCCGGAAACTACAGCACCCCTCCTTTAATTTTGGGAACCTATACCGTCCAGGTGGAAAAGCAGGGATTCAGGACGTTTATCCGCTCCGGAATCGCTCTCAGTGGAGGAATGCACTACCGGCAGGATGCAACCTTGCAAGTCGGCGAGGCGGTTCAGACGGTGCAGGTTACGGCCAGCACTCAGATGATTAACACGGAAACTCCCACCGTGTCGCACACTCTGGGTTCAAACTATTATCACGATCTACCGGCGGTGATGGGCGCCGACATCCGGCTCGCGGAGTCGCTGCTACAGTTGCAACCGGGCTATGTGCCTGTCGCGCCAAACGGAGACGCGATCTTTCGTGGAAGCCAGTTTCAGTCCCGGATTAATGGTGGCCAATCCATGGCGACCGAGAACTGGTTTGATGGCGCGGCGTTCGGTTACGCGGAAGGGCACCAACAGACTCAAGAAAGTTCACTGCCTTACGCATCCGTCAGCGAAATGACAGTTGTCGAAAATACGTTTTCCGCTCAGTACGGGCACACCAGCGGCGGCTTCATCATGTACACCACCAAATCGGGTACCAACAAGTTCCACGGGAATCTGTACGACTTTTATACGAACCAGTCCCTGGACGCGCGCAATTTCTTTCTGCCCTTCCGTCTTCCCCTCCAGCAAAACAACTCAGGTTTCGCCGTGGGCGGCCCGATCCCGAAGATCAAGAAGGGCGGAAAAACCTTCTGGTTCTTCAACTACGACCGGCTCGATTACCACAGCACGGTGAATATCGGGTACGTGAATACTCTTCCGACCCTGGCGGAACGTAAGGGTGACTTCAGCGCGCTTTTGAATACCAACAATGTTGTAGGCCAGGATGCGCAGGGCCGGCCTATCTATCAAGGCCAGATTTTCAATCCGGCTACAACGCGGACCGTGAATGGCACTCCTGTCAGGGATCCCTACCCGAACAACATTATCCCTTCGAACGACCCTCTCCTGAGTCAGATTCTGATGAACAACTACGTTCCGAACATCCCGTCGCTCGACCGCGACACGCAGGAATTCAATGAATTTGGCGGGACTTCGGATGACAACGACAAGATCAACGTGTGGACATGGCTGCTGAGAACGGACCACACGTTCAATGACAAGTTTTCGATGAGCAACACCTATTATGAGAACAACCGTCCCCGCACCGCGCATTGCGGCGGGCCCGGCGGTTGCAGCGTCCCCAATAATCCCTTGACGGATTCCAAAGCCAACGACGCTTACATCGGACAAGGCTTCGTCCAGAAAATCAACAACCACTTCGATCACCTTCAGTTCAACTGGGTGATCGCCCCGAGCCTCTTCAACCATACGACAGTGGCCTTCGATCGCTGGCACATGCAGGGGCATTCCCTCTCCGGCTACGTAGGATGGAACCAGAAGCTGGGGCTGGGCCTGCCGGACGACCCGGAGCATAATAACGCAGGCCCGCCCAGCGTCAATTTCTCCGGAGTCATCCCGTATACGAACTACGGGACGCCGTGGCTCAGCGATGGCAGCGACATCAGCAATCGCTGGCAATTCCTGGATGACGTCACGTGGATCACCGGGAAGCACACGATGAAAGCGGGCATTGAATACCGGTACATGATCTATCCTCAGACCGGTTGGGCGGTGAATACGGGCGGGAACTATAATTTCAGCCAGCTTGAAACCGGCGGCTACGACGCCAGCGGCAACAATCTGGCCACCACCGGGGATCCGTTTGCATCATTTTTGCTGGGTCAGGTGCATTCCGCAAACTTCTCGATTCCCTATGAATACGCGCCCATCCAGAAGTACTTCGCTCCCTGGGTGAATGATGATTTCAAAGTGACGCCAAATCTCACTTTGACCCTCGGGCTACGGTTTGACTGGTCGTCCGGCTTGTCGGAGCAGTTCGGGCGCTTCTCGACTTTTTCCGAAACCGCTCAGAATCCCGCTGCAGGCAACCACCTGGGTGCAGACGTTTTCGGCAACCGCTATGCGGCGGGTGACAGCAATTGGAACGTCGGCCCCCGCTTCGGCTTTGCTTACCGGCTGAAGGACCGGAACGTGATCCGCGGAGGCTATGGAATTTACTATGCCGGCGTGCCAGCCAGCCTCTTTAATCCCTATCCGACGGACGGCTACCAAACCAATCCGACCGTGCCAAACGTGACGAACGGAGAGTTTCCGGCGTTCTATTGGGACAACGGATTCCCGGCCCAGAACATCCAGCAGCCGCCTGTGCTGAGTCCCTCGGTGATGAATGGGGGCTCGCCTGTGGCCGTTGCCAACGATACTTACTTGATGCCTCGCTATCAGAACTGGTCGCTTTCGGTTCAACGCCAGCTTTCTGCGAACATGGCTCTTGACGTGGCCTACGTTGGGAACCACGGAACGCGCCTGATTGCAGGCTCCCGATTCGCAGGGCTGGACGAGAACTCGAATGATCCCAGCGTCTTGGCCCTGGGCCCCAACGTTCTTCAGGCTCCGGTGGGCTCGCCGCAGGCGCAGGCGGCGGGAATCCAGACACCGTATGCCAGTTTCACGGGCGACGTCGCTCAAGCCTTGCGCCCGTGGCCGCAATATCAAGCCGTCTTGTGGCGGAACCTTCCTGTGGGGTGGAGCACCTATCATGCCCTGCAAGTCAGCCTTCAGCGAAGGCTTTCGTCGGGCTTGCAGTTCAACGTCGCCTACACCTGGTCAAAGCTCATCAACGACGGCGCGGATGCCGGACAGGGAGGCGCGGGTCCGGGCATCCAGAACCCCGCGAACGTGCAGCAGGAGCTGCGCGCCGTGAGCTATGACGATGTTCCTCAGCTATTCTCGGTTGGATGGATTTACCAGTTGCCATTTGGCGCCGGGAAGAGGTTCGGCGGCGGCTCGAGCGGGGTGCTCGCCAAGTTGATCAGCCACTGGCAGTTCTCGGGTATGCAAACCTACCAGTCCGGGAGACCGCTGAGCATCTCCATGGCGAATAACCTTGGCGGATTCCTCTTTAACAGCGCCAAGCGCCCGAACAAAGTGGGGCTGGGCGTCGGCTCCAGCTTCAATGACCCAGCCAGCCAAAGCTACCTCCTCAGCAGCGGCTGGGCGGACCCGGGACTGCTCTCGTTCGGGAACGCGGCCAACCAAGACCCCCATGCACGGGGCTTCGGTTATTTCAATGAAGACTTTTCAATCTTCAAGGATACGTACTTCGGCGAGAGCAAGTACGTCCGGTTCGAGTCCGATTTTGGAAACGCTTTCAATCGGGTTGATTTCTGCGGACCTGATACAAATTGGAGCGATCCGAGTTTCGGGCAAACGCACAGCCAGTGCAACATTCCGAGGCGCATCCAATTTGGCTTGCAAATCTTTTTCTAGCCGGCCGCTTTAAGTCACAGGCCGGCCCCGCCGCGGGGCCGGCCTGTGCATTTCACCTTTTGCTTTTCCGCGCACTGCCTTCCACTTTCTACCGGAAACAGCGCTCCCTCCGTGGGAGAGAGTGGCCGATCGAGTCTCGCATTTTCACTTCGTGCTTCAACGCCGCCACTCCGCCTTCCGCAGGCGCCTCACCGGTTTTGGCGCTGCGTCAGAATTCGTGAAACGTCCATGAAATATCTTGACAACCGAAATTCAGCAGCGGTACATTCCCTGCTATCAACGTTGATCCGCGCAGTTGACCGGCAGTGACGTGGAGGCTTTGGACGCACGTGAATCCACTCAGTTGTTGGCATGACAAGCCCACTTGGCGCGGGCCGGTCTTGAATCCTGATTAAATGAAATATAGAGAGGGAGCAAGTCATGAGATGGCGAGTCCCAAAGGTTCGCGGTGCGGGAAAGTCTAGCAATCAGACATTGCGAAAACACGCGGCGGCCCTGCGCGCGTTGTCCTGGGCGCTTTTAGTCCTCGCGCTTCCTTTACTAGGCCACGCCCAAATCAATACAGGATCGATCCTGGGAACCGTAACTGACAGCTCGGGAGCGATTGTCCCCAAGGCCAAGGTGACGCTGACCAACCAGCAGACGGGCGTGACCTCTGTAAACCGCGCGAATGGTTCCGGCAACTACGCTTTCCGCGGTCTTATTCCCGGATTGTACAGAATCACGGTCGAGGCGACGGGCTTTAGTACCTTCCAGGAAACCAACGTCCCGGTGCAAGTGGCGCAAACCAACACGCGCGACATACAACTGACGGTTGGCGCGACCACCACGTCGGTTACCGTCACAGCCCCGGCGGTGGCTTTGCAGACGGCATCTTCCTCACTGGGGGAGGTGATCGGGCAACGCCTTGTCAATGACCTCCCGCTGAACGGCCGGAATTTTACCCAGTTGTTGACTTTGACAGCCGGAGTTGCGAGTCCCGGCACTTCCGGCAGTTGGGGCAACCCTCAATCCGGCACCTACATCGTGCCTTCCATCAACGGCCAGGATCCGCAATCGACCCAGTGGCTCCTGGACGGATCGAATAATACTTCCAATTTTTCCGGCGGAATTTCCGTGGCGCCGATCATCGATAACATTCAGGAATTCAAAGTTGTGTCCCACTCTGACTCTGTAGAATATGGAGGGGCGCTGGGTGGTTACGTGGACGTCGTGAGCAAGAGCGGAACCAACCAGTTTCACGGTACCGCGTGGGACTTTTTGCGGAACGACAAGCTGGACGCGAGAAATCCCTTCTTGCCTAAAGTAAATCCGCTGAAGCAAAACCAATTCGGCGGCAACTTTGGCGGACCGATCGTGAAGAACCGGGCTTTCTTCTTCGGGAGTTATTAGGGCCTTCGGGAACACATCGGGAGCACCGCTCTCTATTTAGTCCCCACGCCGGCGATGTATAACGGTGACTTCACGGGCCAACCGCCCATCTACAACCCATATAGCACGCGCCCGGACCCGAACAATCCGGGCAGTTACCTTCGCGACCCGTTCCAGTGTGACTCCGGAGGAGCGGCGCTCGCCCCCAACGCCAATGGCATACAAACAGGCGGTGCACCCTGCAATAAGATTCCGTCGCAAATGATGGCGCCTCTCGCGCTGCTTTATGCCAAGACGCTCTTTCCGGCGCCGATTGACACAGGCGTTCCTGGGACCAATGGCAGAGATCCCGCCCCGGAGGCTTTCAATCAGGACTTCTTTGAAGGGCGCGGGGATTATCAGATTACCCAGGATAATTCCATCTCGGTCCGCTACAGCCACGTCAACAGCCCCGACTTGACCTCTGGCGGCATCGTCGGCTCCTCTTTCCTGCGTGACAGCTACGGCTACAACCTGGCCGCCAATTATACCTACACGATGTCGCCGACGACGGTTCTTCATGCCACATTTGGGCATACCTACATCAACCTTCACTTGAGCAGTTACTGGAACGGCCTCGACTACGACACGGTGGTTTACCCGAATTGGCCCTGGGCTTGCGGCCGGAGCGCCGGGTTTGGCACGCATAGTTGCTGGGCGCCGATGATGCAGATTACGGGCTATGGCGCGGTGAATAACTTCAACGCGCACGTTGGCCAGACGGACATCTGGGAATTCACGCCGAGCCTGGACCACGTCGCGGGCAACCATACCATCAAGGCGGGAGGAACCGTCGCGCGCCACCGGATCTGGGCCACCACGCAGCGCGCGTTCGAATATTTCGGTTCCAACCAGACCGCTGACCTCCAAAACGCCGCCACGACGGGCAGTGCGATAGCCTCCTTCTTCCTGGGTGTCCCGTTTGGTGGAGACCGCGCGGATACTGCGCCCGGTCTGCAGCAGCCGACTTGGACAGAAGGTATTTACGTTCAAGATCAATGGAAAGCCAGCAAAAAACTAACGGTCAACTACGGCCTTCGCTGGGATATTTTCAATCCCGGCCAGTATGGCACTCCCGGGACCAGCAACTACTACAGCGGCACCATGGACATGCTGAATGGAACTTTTATCATTGCCGCGAATCCCGGTTCTTGCGAACAACAGGGCAAGGCGCCGTGCATCCCCACTCCGGGGGGTGTACTGCCTGACCACGTGGTCATTGCGCCCAACCATAAAATCTTCAAAAAGGTCTACGACAATTTCGCTCCCCGCGTGGGAGTCGCTTATCAGATAAACGATAAAACCGTCCTGCGGGCAGGTGTCGGCCGCTACTACGATACTTGGAGCGACATCGATCTGGCGGTGTTCCAATCGGAAGGTCTGTGGCCCGACAACAAAGACATTAACAATACCCATGAGAATCTGACGACGGTTCAAACCACCATCGCCAATCCAGCGAACATTCCCGATAGTAATAATCTCCTTCCTGATCCCAATGGGCCCTTCGATATTTCCGGTCAAACCTTCCGGGACCCCAATCTGAAGGATCCGTGGACGGACAACTGGAATATCGGCGTCCAGCGTGCTCTCGGGACCAACACAATGCTTTCCGTCAATTACGTCGGCTCCAACGGACGCCGGATTCCAGTTGGAGGGACGTACAATTCCGCGGTGACTCCTGGTCCGGGCGATCCGACCCTCCGCCAGCCATACCCGTACATTCTCCCGTCGGGTTTTACTCGCGATTGGGGAAGAGACTGGTATAACGCGCTTCAGGTCACTCTTCAACATCAGTTCAGCCACGGATTGTCCTACTCCTTGGCCTATACGTGGTCGAAGTCGCTTGATCTAGGGGCCACGGACGGGCTTGCGGGCAACCAGCAAAACCCTTATGACCTTAGCGAAGAAAAGGGGCCGACAGCGTATAATCTGCCACAAGTCTTCTCCGCGGGGTGGGTGTACCAACTTCCCTTTGGCAAGGGGGCCGCGCTGATGTCGAACAGCCGGGCAGTCAACGCGGTAATTGGCGGCTGGGAATTGAACGGCATCCTGCAACTGACATCCGGCGCCCCCTACGGAGTTTATCTCTGCGGGGATATTGCGAACGTTAAACGCACCGATTGTTATGAGCGGCCGAATTTGGTAGGCAACCCCAATATCTCAAACCCGAACGCCGCACAATGGTTTAATCCGGGCGCCTTCGCAATTCCAGCGCAGTATACGTTCGGAAATCTGGGTGTTAATACCCTCGCGGGTGATGGCTATTCGGATCTGGACCTTTCGCTGCTTCGTAATTTTCAGTTCAGCGAAAGGTTTCGATTACAATTTCGCTTCGACGCCTTCAATGCATTCAACACTACGACGTATGCCAACCCAGTGAATCAACTCAATTTGCCCGGCCAAACAGGGCACGTTTTTGGCACAAGATCGACGGAACGGGAAATCCAACTGGCATTGAAACTGTATTTCTGAGACCCGGTAGCCTGCAGCGAGCAAAAGGACATCGCGGAATCTGAAGCACCCAAATCACGTTGGAAACCCCGCTGCAAGCCTTGCAGGACGTCCGCGGCACGAATGGATCGGATCCTTCGGCAAGACTTCTTCCCGCCATCAGTTTTCTCCTCACCATGCCGTGACGGTGGATTGCTGCAAGCAAGAGATAGGTCATGAGTTGGCATCGTTGGGTACAAACGGTCTCCGCCCTGATCGTCATATCCCTTGGGGTATTGTTAATAGTCCGTCCTGCGTCTTGCCAAACGACGGAATTAAACCGCAACCCGGCGGGTGAGTTCAGGACGTCCGGCACGTTCCCATCGAACCCTGTGGAAGCAGCGTACAACGAGGCGAAGCTAATGCTTCAGAAGGGCCGATCGAACGCGGCGATTTCGCGGCTTCAGTCTGCCCTCAAGCGGGCTCAACCCGAGAATGCAAAAATCGTGTCTCTCAAGATGCTCCTGGCACGAGCTTTCATCGCAGCGGGACAGTTCAACTCCGCCGCGCAAACATTGGAGGACCTCCTGGCTGAAAACCTGGGTTCCGCTGAGGCGCACTTCAACCTGGCCGTGGCGTACGGGTCTCTAGGGAGGTTTGATTTTTCGGCGAAACAATATCGCGAAATCCTGGCGCTCCAGCCTCAAAACGGCGAAGCGTTAATGGGGCTCGCCAAGACCTTGCTTCAATTGAAGAAAACGTCTGAGGCGATACCTTACCTCAAGACTTATATTCGGCTCCGGCCGAACGACGCGGAAGGTTATTACATCCTTGGCCGCGCCTTGAGCGACTTGGGCCGCATGAAGCAAGCGGCCGGACAGTTTTCGCAAGCCGCCCATCTCCGCCCTGGGGACTATGAAATCAGGTATCACTGGGGAATAGCGCTGTCGAAGAGCGGAGAGCCGGTCGCGGCTCTCGCGCAGTTGAAAGCCGCTGAGCAGTTGAAACCGGATGAGGTCCAGGTGCATTCGGCTTTGGTGCGCATCCTCTATCTAACGGGTGAGAGCGAGCAGGCACAGCAGGAGAGCGCCCTGGCTGAACGGTTCAGTCTGCGCAAACGGGTCCTGGATCGCGCATCCTTTGAGATCGCGAAAGGCAATGCGTTTCTCCAGCAAGGAGATTTGAGGGATGCTGAAGCGCAGTTTCGTCACGCCTCGGCGCTTGACCCGCAAAGCGCCCGTGCGCGGAGCAATCTGGGGCTGGTCCTTTGCCGCCTCCATGACCCGCAAGACGGGCAGCGTGAACTCGAAAAGGCTATTACGATCAATCCCAGAATGGCGCTTGCCCACAACGCTTTGGGGGTCATTTACATGGAGGAGGGGCACGCCTTAAAGGCCAAGGCCGCTTTCGAGCACGCAATTCGGATTGATCCACAATATGCCGAAGCTAAAAACAACCTTGGCACGATTTATGTCAAGCTTGGAATGAACGCCAAAGCGGAGGCTCTTTTCGAGGAGGCGACGGAGGATTCTCCCCGGTACCCCGAGTCTTATCTCAACTGGGGCCTCGTCCTCGCCAGCCAAGGTGAACTGAGGAAAGCAGAGATGATGTTTGAGAAAGCGCTCCAGATTTCACCCAATCTTGCGCAAGCCCGCAAAGCGCTGCAGATGGTAAAAGGAACCAGCAAGGCGCAAGAGTAG
>DASUKV010000224.1:0-5190 GCA_036278555.1 Terriglobia bacterium | reverse complement strand
AGGCCAAACATGCCCTCGAACAGAGGCACGTCGGTGCGGCGCGCATTCGCCAGGGTGATGCCGAAGGCCAGCACCGCGATCAGGCCGCCGGCGCTGGCTGCCTGAGCAGCGGCGTAGAGCAGCAGCACCACCGAAAACGTCAGCACCTGCCAGAAGCGCTGCTCCGAGAGTATGGGAAGCAGACGGGCCCAGATGATGCCAACCACTACAGCCAGAACAATGCTGATCAGGAGCTTGGAAATGACTCCGGCGACGAACCCGGTGACGCCAAATCCCCCCGGCCCAAGGACCAGCAAAACGCTGACCGTCAGAACGCCCAGCACATCGCCGAGCGAAGCCTCAACCAGCAGCGTAAGCCGCACCGGGCGGCTCACCCTGATCTGCTGCAACACAGGAAGAGCGATGCTGCTGCTCACGCACCCGAACACCGCCCCGATCATGCATGCAGGGCCGAGCGCAAAATAATGGGACTTCCAGGCCACCACCGCCACGAGCGCCATGCTGAGGTAGTAACAGAAGATGGCGAGAAAGACACCGCCCGGAAAGTGCCGGAGCGTATCTCGAAGTTTCAGTTCCAGGCCGCCTTCAAATAGAATGAGGATCAGGGCCAGCGTGCCGAGGATGTGGGTGATGGATTGGAATTGGGCGGCCTTCACCCAGCCAAGGACGGGGCCCAGCAGAAGTCCGGCCATCATCAGCACGATCACGTCGGGAACGCGCGTCAGGCGGTACAGGCGGTTGGCGGTGAAAGCCAGCGCCAGAAGACCCCCGAGAAACGCAAAAAAAGTGGTTGGGCTCATGACTTTAGCGGATTCGTTCCCGGGGCCTCGACTTCACAGAGAATTTTGCTGAGCTTGCGTTGCGGTGCGAATGTGTCAATTAAGGCATCATAGCAGCGTTGGCGTGCTGTAGGAAAATTTAGCAACTGCGAACCTGCGGAGGAAGGACGCGGACCGCCGCTCCCGGGGGTTGTGGGCTTACCCTTTTTATGATGAGGCGTCTAACGAAACAGGCAAGGACGAGAGAAGAATTCTCTATGGACGGCGCCTGTTTGGAGCTGAGCGGCAAAAATCCTGCGCAGGGCGCTCCGGTGATGAGGACGGATGATTTCATCCTCATCCAGCGCGCGCAGGCCGGGGACCGCCTCGCCTTTGAGGCGCTTGTCAGAAGCTACGACCGCGACGTCCTGAAACTGGCCGCCCGAATGGCGGGGTCTCCGGAAGAAGCTTCGGATCTTTATCAGGAGGTCTTCCTGAAGGTCTACCGCTCCCTCGGCCGCTTCCGGTTCCAGTCGAGCTTCTCGACTTGGCTCTATCGCGTGGTGATGAATGTTTGCCTGGACCATCTCAGGCGCCAGAAGCGGCGGCAGGCGGAGGTGCAAAGTCCCTCCAGCGACGATGGCCGCGCCGATTTCTTTCAGACCGTCGCTGAGGAACGGCCGGGCGTTGATCCGGAACAGGCTCTTCGGGCAAAGGAGATTGACCAGCGGCTTCGGGCAGCCTTAGGCCAACTCACTCCCCGCGAGCGAATGGTTTTTGAGCTGCGCCATTATGAGGGCCTGAGGCTGCGGGCGATTGGCGAGGCTTGCGGTACGACCGAGGATACCGTGAAGAATTGCCTCTTCCGCGCGACCCAGAAATTGCGGGACGCGCTTGGGGATTTGATCTGATACTCGTGACATACGTGCAACCCTCACCCACCGCATTGCGGTCCCCCCCTCTCCCAAAGGGAGAGGGCTGAAAACCAGAGAGTCACACCCTCTCCCCACGGGAGAGGGTGGCCGAAGGCCGGGTGAGGGGTAAGAGCCGGCTGACATCGAACACCAATATGAATTGCCGGGAAACAAACGAAAA
Source organism: Terriglobia bacterium (assembly GCA_036278555.1). Lineage (GTDB taxonomy): Bacteria > Acidobacteriota > Terriglobia > UBA7540 > UBA7540 > RH2-MAG17b. The sequence goes on along the minus strand of DASUKV010000224.1, from coordinate 3,337 downwards.
TCTGAGCCTTTATCTTTATGGTGAATTGGCTTCATCCGAGCGCACGGCTCTTGAGGAGCACTTGCAGGGGTGCCCCGCTTGCCGGGAAAGCGCCGAGCAAGAACGGCGGCTGCATTCGCTTCTGAGCGAAAGCCGCCGGCAGGAAGTCTCTCCTGAATTGCTCGTGCGCTCGCGGCAGGCCTTGGAAGAGGCTCTTGACCGGGAGCAGCACGGCTGGCGGGGGCTGGCCGAATGGTTTTCGCTCTGGCCTGGCGCGCATCCTTCCCGGCTGGCTGTCGCCCTGGCGCTGGTAGTCCTGGGATTCGGGCTGGGATGGGCGCTCCGTCCGCACGCCCAAAAGCCGCCCCTGACTTCGGGAGCCGAGCCGCAGCTTTCTTCGTTCCTTGGCGGCGATTGGGGGCACATTAGCAGCATCAGCCAGGTGTCGCCGGACCCTGATTCGAACAAAGTGCGCATCACCGTCAACGCCGAGCATCGGGTCACCCTGGAGGGTTCCCTGGATAACCCGCGCATCCGCCAGATTCTGGTGGACGCGGTGAAGAGCTACGATAATCCCGGCATTCGCCTGGATACTCTCGACGCTTTAAAGCAGCACAGTAATAACCCCTCGGTCCAGGATGCGCTGTTATACGCGCTCGGACACGATCCCAACACCGGCGTCCGGCTGGAAGCGCTGCGATGTGTCCGGCAAATGGACTGGAGTCCCAAAGTCCGGCAGGCCCTGATTACCGCTGTGCGCCAGGACTCGAACCCCGGCGTTCGCGTGGCCGCGATTGATGATCTCGTTCGCAATGCCCGCGCGCAGCGCGATGAGGCTCTGCTTCCCGTGCTGACGAGCTTTGCTCAGCGCGATTCTAACGCTTACGTTCGCATGAAGGCCCTGGCTGCGGTTCACGAGCTGCGGCAGGATCGGTAAAACAGAAATGAAAATCGCACGAATCCAAACCGGGCTATTTCTGCTGGTGGCGCTGATGGCCAGCCTCAGCCTCTTTGCGGCCGGGCAAATCTCGATCCAGCGCGAACCTCCCCGGAACCAAGGAGGAAGGTGGACCGAAAATATCCGATGCAGGATTCCCGTGAAGCCGGGCGAGCGTCTGACCCTGAGAGCGGCTCCGGGCAGCGTCGACGTAAAAACAGGCGCCATGGATCACCTGGAGTGCCTGGTGCACCTCGCCGCTTACAATCCAAACCCTGAAGAGGCTAAGAACTGCCTCGACCACTACAGCTTGAAAGCGCAGCGAGTGAGCGGCGGCGCCGTGATTACCGGCAAGTTCGAGTGCGGGAGTCACCCCGGCTCGCTTAGTGCTGCGTTTGAGATCGAGACGCCTTTGAAATTCAACCTCGTTGCAGAGACGCAAGACGGACAGGTACAAGTCGATCGACTGGAAGGCTCGCTGCACGTAGAAACATCCGGTGGAGATATTCGCGCCGGAAATGTCGCAGGACCGGTCTGGGTGAATACTTCAGGCGGCACGATTCGCCTGGGCAACATCGGCCAGAATGTCCAGGCCAGAACAGCGGGCGGAAACATCCAGGTGGGCAACGTCAACGGTAGCGCCATCCTCGATACCGGAGGCGGCGAGATTAGCGCCGGGATTGTGAACGGCCCGGTTCAGGCGCAGACGGGAGGCGGCGACATCCTGCTGAAGGCGGCCTCGGGTCCCGTGGTCGTTGGGACCGGGGGCGGGCAGATCCATCTAGGCGAGTGCGGGAATACGGTTCGGGCGCAAACCGCGGCCGGCAATATCCGGGTGGCGGGCGCGCGCGGCGGCGTGCGGGCCCAAACCTCCGGCGGAAGCATCGACCTGTTTCAAGCGATGGGATCTGTTCTGGCCCAGACCTCCGCCGGCCGCATTCTGGCCCAGATTGATGCGAACAAGCACACTTTCGCCCCTTCCCATCTCCAAACCCAGGTGGGCGATGTGGATGTCTTTATTCCTCCTAGCCTACCCGTCAACATCAATGCCATGATCGGACACGCCCTCGGCCACCGCATTGTTTCGGACTTTCCTTTGAAGATTCAAAATGAGGGCGGAAATTTCATGGCAGGGCCTGTCCACGCCGGCGGCGCTCTGAATGGCGGAGGAAGCGATCTGGAGATTCACACGCTGATGGGCAACATCCAGATTCGCAAGCTCGACCCGCAATCGGCAGCGAAACTGAAGGCCTTCCAGAATGACTTTTGGAAGCATTGGCAGGAGACCGCACAGCAGCGCGCGGCGGCCGCGCAGCGGATTGAACAACTCCAGCGGCAGCTTGGACTGCAAAGAGCCCGCTTTCGGGAACAGATGCAGCAGATGGACGCGGATCAGGTCCAACAAATGGCGCGTCAAATGGAAAAACAAAGCTCAGAACTCCAAGAGCAACTCCGGCAGATTAACATGCAGTGGGTCGGCGGGCTCGATCAGCAGATCGAGGAACACAATGCCGCTCTCCGCAAGCAGCTCCAGGACATGAATCAGCAACTCCGGGACAGGATTCAGCAGGAAATCCGCTACGTGGGCGGTCAGAACCAGTAAGGCTCAACTCCGCGAGTGGACATCGTGCGGACAAATTACTGAGGTGAAGTCATGAAGAACGTCTGCAAAACAGGTGGTGTCATCCTTCTCGCTGCGGTTTGCAGCGGATTTCCGGCCTTCTCCGCCCAGCAGCCTGAGCCGCCCCAACTGCCTGGAACCAGCGAACATCCTGAGCCGCCCGGCCATGCGGAGAATCTCCAGTTCTTCTTCAATGGCGACAGTCAGGCCTGGCTCGGAGTAGAGTTAGCGGACGTGACTTCAGCGAAGGCGAAGGAACTGAAGCTGCCGGGAGAGTACGGCGCGATTGTCACCCGTGTGATGGATAATAGCCCCGCGGCAAAAGTCGGCCTCAAAGTAAACGACGTCATCGTTAGCTTTGCAGGGATGCGCGTCTGGAGCGTTGCCCAACTGCGGCAATTGGTCCGGGAAACGCCGCCGGGACGGGAGGCAGCGCTTCAGGTTATTCGAGACGGCCAGCGGCTTGATCTGAAGGCAACCCTTGCCCGACGGGACGCCCGCGCCTACTTTCCCCATTTCAATCCGCCGGAAATTCACTTCCCGAAGTCGTTTAATTTCCATTTCAATTTTGCTCCGGCGCGTCTTGGCATCCGCGGAGAGGACCTAACTCCTCAACTGGCGAGCTATTTCGGAGTGAAGCAGGGCAAGGGCGTGCTCGTGGCGGAAGTGGACCCCGGGAGTCCCGCGGCGAAAGCCGGTCTAAAAGCGGGTGATTGCATTACCCAGGCAGGGTCGAAAGAGATTGCCTCAGTGTTTGACCTTCGGCGCGCGCTCGATACCGCTAGTTCGGGGCAGCAGCC
>DASUKV010000223.1:0-12076 GCA_036278555.1 Terriglobia bacterium | reverse complement strand
CGGAGCCCTTTTTGCCGGAGTGGGAGGCAACCCTCGCGGCATCTTCAACCCGCACTACGCCAATTTTGGGCCGCGCATTGGGTTTGCCTACCAGCTTCAGCCTAACACCGTCCTGCGCGGCGGCTATGGCATGATCTACGGGCAGGCCATGGATAATCCCGGGGCGGCGCCAGGCTTTAGCCAGACCACCAATATGGTGGCTTCGATCCAAGAAGGCGTTCCGAACCCGAACATAAGCCTCGCCAACCCATACCCCAACGGAATTCTCCTCCCGGTGGGTAGCTCGCAAGGGCTGGCGACGAACCTAGGACAATCCTTCCAGTTTGCGGATCCGGACATGAACGTCCCTCGTGTCCAGCAATATTCCCTGGAAATCCAGCACCAATTTCGCAGCAACTGGCTGGCATCCCTAAGCTATGCGGGAAGCCGCACCAGCCGCTTGCCCGTGCAACGGCAAATCAACTATTTGCCGCTCTCCGCGTTGCAGCTTGGGGCCGGCGCGCTCACGGCGAGTGTGCCCAACCCGTTTTTGAATGTGCCTGCAACTTCGCCCTACGCGCCTCTCCTCAAGGGGACATTCCTGGCCAATCCTACCCTGCAGCAACAGCAGTTGCTGGTCTCCTATCCGCAGTTTCAAGCCAGCCAGAACCCCAGGGGCGGCGGGATTCTCGAGAGCTTCATTCCCATTGGGAGGGCGAAGTACAACAGCCTGCAGGCGGAATTGGTCAAACGCCTTTCGATGGGATTGGATTTCAGCGTGGCATACACCTGGTCGAAGACGATGGACGACTACTGGTTCCTGAATCCGACGGACCCAGCGCCCTCGTGGTTCATCGATCCCTACGACATCCCGCAGCAGGTGAAGCTCAGCGCGGTGTGGTATCTTCCTTTTGGTTCCGGCAAGCACTTCGCGTCGGCGGCGAACCCCGCGATCGACCGGATTATCGGAGGATGGTCAGTGAGCGCTCAGGCAAGGGCGCAGCAAGGCATGCCGATGCCATTTCCGAGCAATGCGGCTCCTGCGGGAGGCAACGAAAGCATCGCAAATCCCTCCATCAATCGCTGGTTTAACACCTGCACGATATTGCCCTCTGGAGCGCTCCAGAATTGCCTTTCCGGCGAAAAGCCGGCCTGGACGCCGATTCAATCGTTTCAACTTGTGACCTGGTCTCCGTATTTGAACAACGTTCGCAAACCCGGAATTGATAACCTGGATATGGCCGTAGCAAAGGAGACCCGGATCAAGGAGCGTTATAACCTTACCTTCCGCGCCGATTTCATTAATGCGACAAACACCACCCAGTGGTTTAACGGACCGGATACCAACCTGAACGATGGCAACTTTGGCCGCATCGCCGACTTCACAACGCCAACTAACGACGCCCGCGTGATCATGCTCTCGCTGCGGTTTCAATTTTGAATTCCTATGGCATAGTTTATGTGCCGTCGGACAACGGATGCTGTAGCGGCGGCCTCTGGCCGCCGGATTTCAAAAAGTAGGGACCGGCGGCCAGAGACCGCTGCTACAGCAAAGCTGACTGAGCCCCCGCGTTTTCGTTGTCATCTGCTGCGGTGTGTGCCCCGCCGTAGTACACTCCATCCATGGATCGAAGAAAGTTCCTGAAGAGCGGCGCGAGAATCCTCGGCGCTGCCGCGGCGTTCCATTGGCTAGCCGCGATGGGGCAAGCGGAGGGTGCGGCCTTGCCGGCCCCGCTCGCGCCGGCAGGGGAGCAGGGAAATCTGCTTGACCTCACGAACGCGGTTGTTGTGACGCCTGAAAGACTCTCACGGCGCGAGCAGAGGGCGGTCTCGATGCTCGTGGACGAGGTAGGAAAAAGAACGGGAATCTGCTGGCGAATCACTCATTCGTGGCCGGGCTCGCCTGCGGAAACAATCGTCATTGGTTCGCAAAAAGAGATTTCCGAATTCCGGCCGCATCTTTCCGGCGTTACCCCTCATAACTCTTTGCGCGCCGAAGGCTTCGCCCTGCGAGCCTGGACGAACGCACAGGGCCGCGGCGTTATGGTAGCCGGAGCCGATGAGCGGGGGGTGCTTTTTGGAGCAGGTGGATTGTTACGCAAGCTGCGAATGACGAAGGGGCGAATTCTTGTGGACGAGCGGCTGAATCTCGTCACTAGTCCCAAGTATTCGCTGCGCGGCCATCAGCTTGGCTATCGTCCCAAGACCAACTCCTATGACGGCTGGACGGTGGCCATGTGGGAGCAGTACATCCGCGACCTTGCCGTCTTCGGGACAAATTCCATTGAGTTGATTCCGCCGCGCTCGGATGACAGGCCGGATAGCCCGCATTTCTGGCTGCCGCCGCTGCAGATGATGGTGGAAATGTCCCGAATCGCTGATCGCTACGGGCTGGACGTTTGGATTTGGTATCCCGCCATGGACCGGGATTATTCCGATCCTAAAACTGTGGACGCGGCGCTGAAAGAATGGGGCCAGACTTTCCAATCACTGCCCCGCGTCAATGCGGTTTTCGTTCCTGGAGGAGACCCGGGGCGCACGGAACCCAAGGTTTTGCTATCCCTCCTCGAAAAGCAGACAGAGAATCTCCATCGCTATCATCCCCATGCGCAGATGTGGATTTCTCCGCAGTCGTTTGACGAGCGATGGATGAACGAATTTCTGGAAATCCTCCGCGGCAATCAACCTCAATGGCTGAGCGGTGTGGTGTTTGGGCCGCAAATTTCTCTAAGTCTCCCGGCTCTGCGGAAGCGGATTCCCAGCCGCTACCCGATTCGCTTATATCCTGACATTACCCATACATTGAAGTGCCAGTTTCCCGTCCCGGATTGGGATTTGGCATTCGCGCTCACGGAGGGGCGCGAGGTGATTAATCCTCGTCCTGAAGGTTACGCCAACATTGTGCGGCGGTACGCGCCCAACTCCATCGGCTTTATCAGCTACTCCGAAGGCTGCAACGATGACGTGAATAAAATCGTCTGGAGCAGCCTGGCGTGGAATCCGGAAACTCCGGCGATAGAGATCTTGCGCGAGTATAGCCGCTATTTTATTGGCGAGAGCGTTGCCGAAGGCTTTGCCCAGGGGCTTCTCGCGCTTGAGCGAAACTGGCGCGCGCCCTTGATCTCGAACGAGAGCGTGATGACCACTTTGCGCGAGTTCCAGGAAATGGAAGATGAAGCGTCGCCGCATGATCTGCTGAAATGGAGATTTCAGCAGGGCCTCTACCGCGCCTACTATGACGCCTACATCCGCAGCCGCTTGCTTTATGAAACGGACCTCGAGCGGCAAGCGCTCGCGAAGCTTGAGGAAGTGCGAAGACCGGGGGTGCGTCCCGCTCCTTTCGGCGTGGGTGCGGAGAAGGGTTATTCGGGGAGCGAGCTGGGTTTATCGGCGGTGTTGTCCGAAGCCGGCGCGATTCTTGACAAGACGTTTACGGCGCCCGTTGCGGCAGATTCGAGAACGCGAATCCTCGAGTTGGGCGAAGCCTTATACCAAAGCATCCGCATGCAACTCTCGGTCGAGCGCTACCGGGCGGAGGCGGTTGGGCGCGGCGCAACGTTGGACACACTGGACGCGTCCGTTTCGAACCTCCCCTGGCTTCGCCGCCGCATCGAGGAAATTCGGGCCACGCCTTCGGGTGAAGATACGATAAAGGCCATCCTGGCGCTGCTCGACCGCACGAATCCCGGTCCCGGCGGGTTTTACGACGACTTGGGCGACGCCGCGCGCCAACCCCACTTGGTTCGCGGCCTGGGAAGCGTTCAGGACCCCGAGTTCCGCTCCTCTTCGCTGATGGGCTTTTCCTACCCGGATGAGGCGGGAGGCAAGATGCCGGCGGCTTGGAAGCGCTGGGCGGAGTCACTTTACGACGCTCCTCTTGAGATGCGGTACTCCGATCTTGATCCTGGCGCGCGGTATCGCATCCGCGTGGTCTACGCCGGTGACAGCATGACGAAGAAAATCCGTCTCGCTGCCGGTGGGATTGAAATCCATGGCTTCATCAAGAAGCCCTGGCCCGTCGCTCCGTTGGAGTTTGACATTCCCAAAGAGGCGATCCGAGGCGGAGAGTTGAAGCTGAGTTGGTTCCGCGAACCGGGCCTGGGCGGAAATGGCCGGGGCTGCCAGGTAGCGGAAGTCTGGTTGATCAGGCAAGAAGCCGCAGCGAGGGCGCCTGATTCCTGAGGCCATCTCAATCGCGCGGTCTAAAACGCCAGCGCTTGATCGAGATCTTCGATCAAATCTTCGACTGCTTCCACGCCAATTGACAAACGCACCAAGCCGTCTGTGACCCCAGCCGCGATCCGCTCATCGCGGGGCACGGCGCGATGACTGGTTGAAGCCGAGTGGACGATCAGCGATCGTGTATCGCCCAGGCTCGCGGCGCGCGCGAAAATCTGCACACGATCCATCACCTTTTTCCCGCTTTCGTAACCGCCCCGAGCTTCAAAGCTGATCATGGCGCCGAAGGCTTTCATCTGCTGGCGCGCGAGAGCGTGCCCGGGGTGGGCGGCCAGGCCAGGATAGTTCACGCGCTCTACTTTCGGGTGTGCGCTCAAGAATTCCGCGATCCGCTGCGCGCTGGCGCACTGGGCCGCCATGCGCAAGTGCAAAGTATGGATGCCGCGTAGAATGAGCCATCCGTTGAAGGGGCTCATCACCCCGCCGAAATCCCGGATGATTTCCCGGTTAAGATCTGCGATATAGGCTTTCGGCCCAATAATCGCCCCGCCCAGGGCATCGCCATGGCCGCAGAGATATTTGGTAGCGGAATGCACCACAACGCTTGTTCCCAGAGCAAGCGGCTGCTGCAACACTGGCGACGCGAAGGTGTTATCCATCATCAACGGGATTTGCCGCGCGTGGGCAAGCTGGGCGAGCGCGGCAATGTCGATGATCTCGAGCACCGGGTTGCTCGGGGTCTCAAAGTAAATCAGCCGCGTGTTGGGCTGAATACATTTTTCGAAATCTTCGACGCGCGCAGACGAGGCAAACGTGGTGGACGCTCCGTAGCGCGGCAGCTTGGCGCGCAGGAAATTGTAGGCTGCCCCATAGAGCGACCGCGCAGCGACGACATGGTCGCCTGCCTTGATGTACCCTAGGATCGCTGAGGAGATCGCCGCCATGCCGGATGCGGCCACGAGGGCCGCCTCGCCGCCCTCGAGGGCCGCCATTTTTGATTCGAGCGCGCGCAGTGTGGGATTGCCGTAGCGCGTGTACATGTAGCCCGGTTTTTCTTCGCCGTAAACCGCGGCCATTTCGTCGGCGTTCGGGGAAACAAACGTGGTGGATTGGTAGATGGGGGTGTCCAGAGCGCCCGTGACGGGACAAGGACTTTCTCCGGCATGGACAGCTATGGTGGCGAAACGGCGCGTATCTTTCATAAAATCCTCGCTCAGTCGCAGGCCGGCAAGCAAGACGCTTCATCCCCGGCGCGCAGCATTGTGCTTCCGATGGTGTCTCCGATAGAATATCCCGCCGGAGATGTTAGTGAAAGCGCGCCTTCCTTAGAAATTTTCGATGCACGTGAAACATGGCTTTAATAAGGTTTTGCCGGGGGTTGAAAAAATATGTTTTCTGTCGCACATTAATCAAAGGAAGGCGTTGAGGTAGGACGCAACTCGGATCAGCTTTGAACCTGTCGGGGGTGTTTTATGGCGCTTTGCCCTGAGTGCGAAGCCACCATTGATGTGGAAGACGATGAGGTGGAAGAAGGGCAGACGTTGGATTGCCCTGAGTGCGGCGCGGAGCTTGAAGTGGTGAGCACCAATCCGGTGGAGCTGAACGCTATTCTGGAAGAGGAAGATGAAGAAGAGGACTGGTAATCAATCCCCACTTCCGCTGATTGCCGTTCCATCCAGGCGCCGGCTTCAGGCTGCATGGCAAATCCAGCCAGGAAAAAAGGCAATGCTGGCGCTTCTCGGCATCAGCCTGCTGATGCTTTTGCCGCTCAGCGCGGCCGCGAAGAAAAAGCCTCCGCTGACGAAAACCATTTCCGGAGCGGTGCTGGATTCCTCGAATCATGGCGTCACCGGAGCCTCGGTGATGCTGACCGATTCGGAAACGCACCGCACCACGGCCATTTACAGCGGCGAGAAAGGCTTTTATTCATTTACCGGGCTGGACCCGAACCATACCTATCACCTGCAGGCAAAATACAAGGGCATGGTTTCTGACCACCGGGGGGTGAGCGCCTTTGATGGCCGGGTCCACATGGTTGTCAACCTCGTTTTGAACCCGCCCGACGACGCAAGCGCATCGAACCCCCAATAAATCCTCAGCGCTCATTCCCGGGGATATTCATTGCATCACCCGTTCGGCCTTACCCGTGTGCACAGAACGGCAGAGCATTTCGAGCAGCGCCACCACGCGGGCGCCCAGCGAGGCCGAGGAACAGTTCTCGAGCGGCTTGCCCTGGATCAAATCGACGAAGCGATAGAGCGGCTCCGCGCAGATGTATTCTCCCGGCTCGCGTTTTAGCGCTACCGTGACGTTTCGCCCGTCGTTGCGCCGCAGTTCCAGGCGCGGCCTTTCGATATCCATCAGCAGCATGCCCTCGCTGCCAAAGAGCCGGATATCAACCTGGAAGGGCGACCCCACCGGCATGGTTCCGGCGCCTCCAATCACTCCCGTTGCGCCGTTCGTGAAACGGCAAACGGCGGCGTCATAAAGGTCCGCGCCGGTCCTGGACACTCTTGAAAAAGCGAAGGCCTCGGCAGGATCAAGCTGGGTGATCCAGGACAGCAAGCCCAAAGCGTGAGTCAATTGGCCGTGCGCGTATCCGCCGCCCCGCCCGGGGTCGCTCCATGTGCCTTCGACTGGCTTGAAGAACGATTTCTCGGACACCCAGGAGTCCTGGCCGTTGAAAAGATCGCGCAGGGCGCTGGCCATGTGGCAGAGCACGTGCTCGACTTCTCCGATTTCACCCCGATCGACTATTTTCTTTGCTTCGCTTGCGAGGTCCGTGTAATTCCATCCATAGGGAATCAGAAAGTGCCGCTTGCGATCCTCGGCCAGGCGCGCAAGCGCCCGCGCCTCGGATGCGCGAAGAGTCATTGGCTTTTCGCAGATCACGTGCAACCCGTGTTCAAGCGCTGCGGCGGAGTGCTCATAGTGAAGGTAGTGCGGGGAGCTTACCACAACGCCCGCCACACCCTCCAGGTCCAGTAGTTCCTTATAATCCTCGGTCCCAAAAGGAATGCCGAATCGCTCCTGCGCCTTTCGTAGCTCCTCACGGCCGAGGCGGCAGATACCCGCAATTTCCACGTCTTGCCGCGATTGCAAAACTGGAATGTGGTTTTCGGCCGCCCACCAGCCGGCGCCGATCACGCCAAGTCGAACTTTGGATGACATTTCGTTCACGCTCCTCAGTCAGTTCATTTCCGTTGGCCGCGAGCCTCATGCAGCCGGGCACTCAGCCCTCATGGGTTGAACCCTACTTTTCGCGGGCCGCCCCAAATGAGCCGGTCCAAAGAGAAGGTCCCTGCCCCACGCACCAGAATAGCGAAAATCAGCGCCAGCGCGAGCAGGTGGTATTCGAATCCCTCCGCGTGCTTCGTGCCCGCCCAGTTCATAAAGAACCCGTTGTGGATGTGCACCATAAAGAGCGCCACGCACATATTGCAGCCTACACCAAAGGCGGCGATGCGCGTGAGAAAACCCAGAATCAGCCCCAGGCCTCCAAAAAATTCCGCACAAATGGCGAGGAAGGCAAAGGGCGCGGGGATATGCGACATGTGCGTGAAAAAATTCATCGTGTCATGAAATCCGTATCCGCCAAACCAGCCCAGCATCTTCTGGGCTCCGTGAGCGAAAAACACGACGCCCAGAATAATCCGCAAGACCGTGGGAACATAATCATGGGTGGTGCTCACTAATTTACGCAGCATTTTGAATCCTCCCTTTCGTCACGATATGATTCGCCGCCGCGGCGTCCCGGCGCGATGAGCCCGGTGGCCTGGGCGGCCGCTTGCTGGTCGAAAATTTTCTGCTTGCTTATTGAATTTCGGAGCTAAAATACCACCGGTTGTTTAGAGTTTCCACCCCTTCCATGCACGAAGTCGCCGGGGACTTTCGGCCAAGGTCGAGAAATGGAGATGCGGGATCGTGATTCTCGACGGATGTCTTACGAGAACGGCGGTCCGCACGCGAATCTTCAAGGAGGGCACACCATGCGCGCACTTTCCAGAATCTTTTTAGTCACGGTTTTCCTGACTTGCGCCGGAACACTTCTGGCGCAGCAGGCTTGCCGGGGTTTCAGCGTGATCGCAAATTCCCCGGAGGATAAGACGATGACGGCGGCGACTGCGGCCAGCACTCCGCAGGCGCAGCTTACCGCGCTCGACAGCTACGCTCAGGCGCACTCCACCTCCTCGTTCATGCCCTGTATCGACGAGTATTACGCCATGGCCTACTTGAAGCTGGGCCAGTACGACAAGGTTGTCGAATACGGGCAGAAAGCTCTGGCGAGCCATGATAATAACCTGGCCCTGCTTGTCAGCCTCGCAAAAGGCTATGTGGGCGCGGGACAGCCCTCGGCTGACGCCTTCGCGGTGATCATGAAGACTCCGCCGGAAATCCTGGTGGAATCGAAGGGAAACGAGGCGCTGCCCGGCAAAGATATCACCGCCTATATGGAATACGCCTTCTATTCCTTGCTCGCGCGAGTGACGAACGCAAACCAGCGCGTGCAGTACCTGGACGAATTCACGAAGGCTTATCCCGGCGGCAACAGCCAGGGCCGCGCGGATTTCCAATACTTCATCGCTTACAAAATGCTGGGCAACAACGCCAAAGCGGCTCCCTACGGTGAAAAGGCGGTCGCCGAAGATCCTAACAACATCGACGCTTTGAATTTGGTGGCTTATGACGACGCCGTCGGACGTACCAACCTGCGCAAGGCCGCAGAATACGCGCAAAAGGTGCTGGAGATGGCGCCGCAAATCAAGAAACCGGACAGCATGACGAGCGCCCAGTTTCAGTCAGCGGTGAATGGCAAGCTCGGCCTCGCCCATCTGACGCTGGGCTACGTCGACTTTGTTCAATCTTCCCGTACTCGCCGCATTGCGCCGGCCATTGACCAGCTTAAGACCGCTTCCAGCTTACTCGAAGGCAATCCTCAGTATCAGGCTCAAGCCCTCTACTACCTTGGCAACGCCTACGAGTACGCCTATCCGCCGAACCATCGCGCCGCGGCCGAAGCTCTTGAGCGCGCCGCGCAACTGCCAACGCCCTGGAAGAGCCAGGCCCGCGAATTATTAGCGAAAGTCAGGGCTGCCGAGCGACACCGGTGATGGCAGCTTGTTATGCAAGGTCCGCCGTTGTAGATTGATAAAGATTCGCATGATCCGCAAATCCACTCTCGGTTTGTTGTTGATGGCGGCGCTCGCAGGAGTTGGATCAATGCCTGCCAGGGCGGCGGTCTCCGCGCATTTCGTTGGTTCAAAGGCCTGTGAGTTGTGCCACTCGGCCATCTATGCGCGCTGGAAGAAGACGCCCATGGCCAACGTGGTGCGCGACCCGCGAAAATATCCCGACGCGATTCTGGCGGATTTTTCAAAGCCTAACCCTTTAGTGAAATTCACCAAGAGTGATATTGCGTTCGTTTACGGAAGCATCTGGAAGCAGCGTTACTTCAAGAAAGTGGGCAATAACTATTACGTGCTGCCTGCCCAATGGGATATCAAGAATCATCAGTGGCTGCCGTATGTCGTGAAGAAAGGAGAGGATTGGTGGGTGCCGCACTATCCTCCCAATAATATGAAGCGCCCCACAGGGCCGCTGTGCGACGGCTGCCACTCGGTTAACTACAATGTCCAAACCCATACTGTGACGGAGTGGAACGTGGGGTGCGAGCGCTGCCACGGCCCTGGCAGCGAGCACGTGAAGCATCCCTTGCCCACGAACATCATCAATCCCGCGCGGCTGGATTATGTGGACGCCAACGATGTTTGCATCCAATGTCACGTGCAGGGGCGTCCGCTGCACAATCCGATTCAGGGGCAATATTATGACTGGCCGGTTGGGTTTCACGTTGGGCTGCATTTGCAAAATTACTGGAGGCTCGAACAACACAGGCTGGGCGTTACCGATTTCTTCTATTTTGCGGATGGCACCGCGCACAAAAACCGGATGCAAGGTAACGACTACGTGCAGAGTTTGATGTACCGGCACGGCGTCACGTGCTTCAGTTGCCATGACGTTCACGGTACGGAGAACTATGCGGAATTAATTAAGCCTGTCAGCTCGAACCAGATGTGCCTGGAGTGCCACGGTCCCGGCTCACCCAACGGTCCCTACACGAGCACGATTGCGGAGCACACGCATCATAAGCCAGGCAGCCCCGGTAGTAAGTGCATTTCCTGCCACATGCCGAAAATCGAGAAGGAAGGAGTGCCGGGGGCTTTCGTCCATGTTCACACATTTCGATTCATCACGCCCGCAATGACCGAACAGTTCGGGATTCCAAACCCTTGCATTTCCTGCCACCAGGACAAATCAAATCAGTGGGCAGCTCAATCGCTGGCGCGCTGGTTTTCCCCTTGGCGCATGAGGTGATCAAACATAACTCGCACCGTCAGGTACGAGTTCTGATTCCTCGCAGCGTGCGATGGACCACCGATCAAGCCTGCTTCACCAAAATCCTGGCCTATGGGGAAACATGATCAAAAAACTCGTTTTTTTCATTTCTATATTTGTCCTAATTGCAACAGCCGCCCACACTCGGGAGACCACGCCGCTTCGGCTGCTTCAGACAATCCCCTTGCCTGACGTGCAAGGCCGCATAGATCATTTCGATGTGGACTTGGGAGGGCACCGGCTCTTCATGTCCGCTTTGGGTAACAGTACGCTGGAGGTGTTTGATTTAGACACCCACAAGCTCATTCATACCGTTCGCGGCTTGCACGAACCGCAGGGGGTGACGTATGCGACCCAATCCCACCGCATTTTCGTGGCGAATGCTGGGGATGGAACATGCCGCATTTTTGATGGGAGCACGTTCAGGCTCCTCAATCTCGTTCATTTTCCGAGTGATGCCGACGACACGCGCTATGACCCTGCCGCGCGACGGGTGATCGTTGGCTATGGTGATGACGGGAATGCGGGCTTAGGCATTCTCGACGGTTCGACTGGAAAGTTACTGGGGACAATAAAGCTTCCGGGTCATCCTGAATCATTCCAGTTGGAAGAATCCGAGCCATTGATTTTTGTCAATATTCCGACTGCCGGCAATATCATTGGAGTGGTTGATCGGAGCGACCGCAAGATTGTGGCTACGTGGACCCTCGATGGTGCACGAGATAACTTCCCGATGGCCTTGGATGAGAAAGGTCATCGATTGTTTATCACCTGCCGCAGTCCGGCAGAATTGTTAGTTTTGGATGCTCAGTCAGGGAAGATCATCGCCCGTGTTCCTTGCGTGGGTGATGCTGACGATATGTGGTACGACGCGGCGCGCAAGCGTATCTACATTTCCGGCGGTGAAGGCTTCATTTCTGTCATCAGCCAGGAGGATGTGAACCATTACCGGAGAATCGCCCAGATCAAGACCGTGCCTGGCGCCCGGACTTCCTGCTTCGTGTCTCAACGAGACCGATTGTATCTTGCCGTTCAGCGGCACGGAAATCAACCAGCAGAGCTCCGGATCTACAAAATTCAGCCGTGAGACGCGGGCTTGCACTCTTTCTTGCTTGAAGCGTACAGGCTTGCGCCAGAGGACATGGCGATGGAAAATATGAGTAATCTCAGGAGTGTTCTGTTACGAATCATTTTCCCCCTCCACTGTTGTGGCGCCGTACGAAACGTGGCAGATGCTGCATTGTAAATTTCTGTTTTTAGCAAACATTTTGGAGGCGTGTCATTCTGAGTGCCCCATGGGCCTTCGGCCCACCCATAACGATGAAAGTGTGTTGCTTTGTAAGTTATTCATTCTCCGCGATGACGGACCGCACTTTCGAGAGAGCGGAGCGAAGAATCCCAGTATTTCGCTTTAAAGTACAGAGATTCTTCCTTCGCTACGCTCAGGACCGCTTCGCTCCTCAGAATGACAGTCTGTTTTGGTTGCGGTTTGGCCGCAGCGCTACCGCGCGTCCAACTTAGT
>DASUKV010000222.1:0-11210 GCA_036278555.1 Terriglobia bacterium | reverse complement strand
GGTCCTGGCCCTCGATCAAATTCGGCTGCAGAACACATACCGGAATGCGCTCGTCCAGGTTGACCGCGAGTTTCGCCATCACTACAACGAGATCGTCAGCGTGGAAAATCCAGCCCTCGGTCGCATACGTGAGATCAACGCCCGCGTAAAGGAACTTAGGGCGGTTATTAAGGTGCAGCGAACCGGCGTCAAGCGGGCGGGCTGGAAGGCTCTCTCGCTCGAAGAGAAGGCTGAGGTGGATGCTCTCAATACAGAGTGCAAGCGCCTGAAGCCGGAAGCTGACCGCGTGAAGCAGCTCAACAAGACCACCTACGAGCCAAAAATCAAAGCTCTCAACCAGAAATTTTACGCCGGGATCAAAGCGGTCAGGGCAAAGTTTGTGGACGGAACCTACTCTTACCGGGATAAGAACGGAGTGAGTCACGACCTGGCTGGCAAGAAACTTTTCTGGATGAACGAAGAGCACGTGTATAACAATTTCCTCAAAGACCGCGACGCCGCCATACGGTTCTGCATTTTACTTCGCGATTGAGAATTCGAACGCCGAGAACAGCTCCAAGCGTGGCAAAAGGCTGATGAGGGCCCTCGCCCACATCCAAGTTGGGACCGATCCGAAAACATTCCTCACTTTGCCTGTCACCCTGCACCGCCCGTTTCCGCGAGGGGCCAGCTTCAGGTCCGTTGCGGCCAAACGAGAGCGCGTGGCCCGAAACTACCGCTGGTCCCTGCTGGTAACCGTGGACTACCCCGCGCAAGAGCTGACGCGCGGTAGCGGCATAGTCGCTCTCGACCCCGGCTGGGCCATGGGAACACTTCCGGAGGCCGGCAGGCGTCTCCGCGTTGGCGGCCTCACGGATGAGGCAGGCCAGTTTACAGAACTGGCCTTGCCTCCCGAATTTATGGGCCAAGTCGAACAGGTTGCCCGGCTCCAATCCATCATTGCCAAGGAAATGAACGCAATCATGCCGAAGGTGCAGGAATGGCTAGACAGCCATAGGGAGCCGCCAGAGTTACGCGGGCATTTTCAGAACGCCGTGCTGGCCCACAGCAATGCCAAGCGCCGCCACCGGGAGGCCAGGGGCTTCCGCCACCTGATCAAAGCGGCGGGGGCCGTCTGGCCCGCGATGCTCCCGGCAGAAACGCGCCGCGAGGCTGCGCGACTTGATGCCCCGGAGTTTGAGAAGGCCCTCGGCGATTGGTACAAGAAATTCCGCCACCTCGACGAGTGGATGCGCAACCTCCAAGACCAGAACGACGCGAGTAAGCTGGACAGATACCGCAATTGGGCTGCGAAGTCCGCCCGAACGTACCGCACCGTGGTTATTGACGATGCCGACCTGCTTTAACTGGCACGGTCGGGCGCCGCTCGGCTGGCGGCTTACCCCAATCAGAAAGTCCCGTACTTAATACTGGTCGTGAATATGGTATAATCCGGGATTATGGAGACAGCACGTAAGATTACGGTAGAGGTGCCGCCGGCGCTTCTCGAGAAGGCGCAACAGGCCAGCGGTACCGGCATCACGCAAACCGTTCGTAACGGACTGGAGCTGCTTGCGGCATCGCAGGCCTACGATCGCCTGCGCCGACTCCGCGGCAAAGTCCGCTTTGGGCGCACCTTAGCAGAGCTGAAGGCCGACCGATGATTGCGGCCGACACGAGCACATGGATTGCTTTCCTTGGGGGCGGCGGAGGCGAGGATGTGCAGCTGCTTGATCGAGCGTTGGAAGACCGGCAGGTGCTGATGGTGCCTGTGGTGTTGGCTGAACTGCTGAGCGATCCGAAACTTCCTTCCGGTATTGCGGAAACGCTCTCGGAAGTACCGCCGATCGAGATCCGGCCTGGCTATTGGCAACGGGCAGGAGGGTTACGGGCGAAGGTCCTGGCAAAGCGCCGCAAGGCTCGGCTCGGTGATGCACTGATCGCCCAAAGTTGCATCGACCGGGACATCCCCCTCCTGACGCGAGATCGGGACTTCCGGGCGTTCGTCGAAGCCGCGGGCCTTGATCTCGTAGCGGAATAGAGGAGTCTGAAAATGATCGGCGGCAACTCAAAAAGGCCGTGAAATAAAGCGTTAGATCGGCTACGCTGTTCGCGCCGATGAACGATGTAGCTGCCGCCAGTGAAGTTTATCAGTTCCGCGCCGTGCTCCGCGACAGCAGCCCGCATGTGTGGCACCGTATTGGGAATCTGAAAATGATTTTAGTGTCAATTCTCCAGAAATTGGCCCCAATCATTTTCAGATTCCTGCTTGCACGACATTACGCCGTAGGGCATAACGAAACTAGTTGAAGCTGGTTGGAGGGAGCCGTATGGAGACTGTAGGCGCATTTGATGCGAAGGCGCACCTCTCGGGCCTGCTCGACCGGGTGGCGAGAGGCGAAAAATAGCCATAGCGAGGCATGGCGTCCCAGCCGCGTTGTTGGTTCCCATCAGCGAGTCGGGCCGAAGCTTGACCCACAAGGAGATCGTCGCCGGAATGCGCGCGGTGCGGAAGCGCGTCAAGCCTGACGCGATGAGCGGACGCGAAATGGTGAACGAGGGCCGACGCCTGTGAGCGGTGTGGTTATCGATGCATCGATGGCGCTCGCCTGGGGCTTTCCCGATGAAGGTAGCGAATCTGTGGACGCAGTCCTGCTCGCGCTTGAAGGACAGCCGATAATAGTGCCCGCCATCTGGGTTCTTGAAATCACCAACGCGATTTTGGTCGCCGAACGCCGCAAACGATTAAAGAGGCCGGAAGCCCTGCGCTTTGTTGCTCTGCTTGAGGAACTCTCGATTATTGAGAATCACCAGACGGTCAGCAAGAGTGTCAGCCATATTTTGCCGCTCGCGCACGAGTACGGGCCTACGGTGTACGATGCCGCCTATCTGGAGGTCGCAGTCCGCCACAATGCCCGTCTGGCCATGCTTGACCGGGGTTTGCAAAAAGCCGGCCGCCGAAGTGGAATCGAGATTTTGGCCTGAAGGAGAGCTAACCACGACTGCTGGACCAGAGCAAATGCTCGCGGGTTGAACTTACACATAGACACCAAGAGCAACATCCGGCGGGATTTCGCCGGGCATTCACTGAGGGCTGGTTTAGCGACGGCCGTGGCGTCCGTCGGCGTTCCTGAACGCGACATCATGACCCAAACCGGCCATAAATTGTTCGCCACCCTGCGCAAGTACATTCGCGAAGGTTCGCTGTTCCTGAAAACGCGGCGGGGAGGCTGGGCCAACGACGCCAACAGCGTTCGGGGCATTACGAAACCCGCGCCGGAGACCTGAGGACCTTAATCTCCCGCAGGCCGGGTTGCCACCACCTCACCGTGCATTCGGAACTGGGCAAGACGCCCTCGATGCTTGGCGCGAGGGTGCCGGGGAAAGAAAGCTGCCGCTTCGATATCCACCGAGCGCCGAAGAGTTCTTTCTGGACTTCCTGCCCGCTCAGCCGCGCATGGTCTAGAGAGACGGCATCCACTCTCGCACACTCCGAACAAAGTTGTGTGAAGATTGCGCCCGGCGTGGCCACTTTTCTGCAGTGCGCAACCGCAGGAGAGGATGTTGAGGCGACGCGAATCAAGGAAACTGCTTGACCGCTTAACTTTTCGCTTGCGCGGCAAGCGGAAGAGAATGACACTCTTCCTGAGACGTGGGCGTTTACCGATCCATTTCGTGAGGAGCAAAAATGAAACCGGCGCGCGCGATGGGAATCGCAATTATTGTGGTGCTGATGGAGGGAGCCTTTATGGTATCTTCTGCCGACAAGCCGATCCGGAGCAAGCACGAGGTCACGGCCGCGATGAAGACCCTGTCGAACTGGGGCCGCTGGGGTAAGGACGATCAATATGGCGCCTTGAACCTGATCACGCCGGCAAAGCGCCGAGAGGCGGCACAGGAAGTCCGCGACGGTACGTCCGTCTCGCTGGCGCACAATGCGATGACCAAGCGCGCCTTTCTGACGCCTGCGTTCAAGCATCGCATGATTGAGACGGGCGTGATGCCGGGCAGCCAATCGGCGGGCGACGTCTTTACTGTGCAGGTGCATGGCTATACGGAGACTCACCTCGACGCGCTCTGCCACGTCTTCTACGGCGGCCGGATGTACAATGGCTACTCGCAGCGTGAGGTGACGGAGAAGGGCTGCGGTAAACTATCGGTAATCGAAATGAAGAGCGGCATCGTCACCCGCGGCTTGCTAATGGATTTCCCACGGCTTTTTGGCATCACGTACCTGGAAGGGCACCGCGCTATCCTCCCGTCCGACCTGGACGCCTGGGAGAAAGCCACGGGCGTCAAAGTGGAAAAAGGGGACGCGGTTTTCATTCGCACGGGGCGCTGGGCGCGCTACGCGGGGGAAGGCGAGTGGGACGTCGAGCATGACTCGGCGGGACTGGACGTTTCCTGCGTGTCCTGGTTTAGGAAGCGCGACGTGGCGGTGCTGGGCAGCGACCTGGCGCTCGATGTGATGCCCTCCGGCGTCGAAGGCGTGCGATTGCCCGTGCATGCGCTGGTCATTGTCGCCATGGGCGTGCCGATTCTCGATAGCTGCGACCTCGAAGCGCTGAGCCGCGAAGCGGCGGCGCGACGGCGCTGGACATTTTTGCTGACGGTGGCGCCGCTCGCAGTCGACAAGGGAAGCGGCTCGCCCGTCAATCCAATTGCAACGTTTTGAGAAGAAACGGGCGAGAACGCATTGCCACGGTGACGACGAGGCGAATGGCGTGGGCCATGCCGACATGGTGCGGAGGCAGGGTGCATCGCCATTCGCCCTTACAAAACTCCGCGCGGAGCGGGCACACCGCGACAGGAAGGTCTTGTGCAAAACGGTGGATTGAGCGCGGCACAGATCCAGGCCTACCAGGAGCGCGGATATTATTTCCCTCTGCAAGTGCTGACCTCGGACGAGACGCAGGAGTACCTGGGAGATTATCACGTCCATGTCGAACGCCACAGCCAGCGTCTGAAGGCGCTCACGCCGCGTGAACAATACCTGGTCCTGTCGGAGACGCACACGTACCTGAATTGGGTTTACCGGATCGTCTCGCATCCCAAGGTCTTGGATTACGTCGAGAGCATCCTTGGCCCAAACCTGCTGGTGTGGGGCACGCGCTGGTTCTCCAAGATGCCCGGGGATAAGGCCTTCGTTTCCTGGCACCAGGACGGGACCTATTGGGGCCTGCGCCCGCCGCGCGTAACAACCGCCTGGGTGGCGCTCTCCGAGAGCAAGCCGGAGAATGGTGGCTTACGCGTGGTCCCCGGCAGCCACCGGGGAGACTACTTGCCGCAGCGTGATACCTACGATCCTGCGAACGCGCTTAGCCGCGGCCAGGAAATTGCCGTGGAAGTGGACGAAGCGCAGGCGGTGGACCTAGCGCTCGAACCGGGGCAGATGTCTTTGCACCACATCGGCATCGTCCACGGCTCAAAAGCCAACACTTCCCAAAAACCGCGCATCGGGCTGGCTATTCGCTACATCACGCCCGAGGTGGTTCAGGATGGCAGCGAGCGGTCGCTGGCCATGCTGGTGCGCGGACGGGACGGCTTCGGCCATTTTGAGCTGATTGACCCCCCGCGCGAAAACCATGAGTTAAATCAAGGCGAGGTTCCGGAGGCGATCCTCCGCATGATGAAGAACATCATGCCACAGAAGTAGCGCTGCTGCGGCACGAACGGGGGCGCGAAATGTGGGATCGCTGCCGCATTGAAAGGCGGCGCTACACTCTTTGCGCAGCCGCGAGGATTCTCTGAATGAGCGCGCCAGGCGAACATGACCGGCGAATGTCCAGATTCACCAGCGCCAGCGGCAACCCCCACAGGATCATATTCTGGTAGAAATCCGTGCCATGCTGGACGCGCCCCGCGGCATCCAGAAGATTCGGCATATCCCACTCGCGGCGTTCCTGCAAGATCATTGCTTCCTGCAGCCTACGGGCAATGTCGAGCGCGGTTGCGGCGTCTTCATTGTACGCGAGGGTGGCCGCTACGCACATGCATTCGCCCGCGAAAATGCCGTTCGATTGCGGGCTGCCGGAGGTATCAACGCCGCCATCGGCGCGGGCGGCATTCAACACCCCGGCGTGCGTCAAGGGGAGGCAGAGCTGTTTGACGGTTGCGAGGGCGCGCTCGGCGCGGTCCGGCGGAAAGACAGCAGGCAGACCGTGCAGGTGGCCGCACCAATCGCCCGCTAATTGATTGGCCAGAACGGTGTCTGAGCGGCGTCCGGCTAGGTCGGTGTATAGAACGTACGAACCATCACCCCAGAGCTTTTCTTCAAGCGACTGGCTGCCTTGATGCCGCCGCACCCGGCAGGCCGTGGCGGTTTCCGCATCGCCCATCGCTGTGGCCATGCGTTCCAGCATGGCGACGGCAGCCAGCCAAAGGCCATTTACGTGCGTGGCCGTGCCGTACCAGAACCACGCACCATAAAACTGGTTCGGCACAGGGTCAGGTTCGAGATCAAGCAAACCATCAGAATTGCGATCGAGGCTTTGGGCGTACTCGAGAGCCTTCTTGGCGCTGGGATAGAATTCTTCGAGCACGCTGCGGTCTAGGTCGCGCTGCCACAAACGGTCGATCAGGTGTATGTGCACCATGCTGTTCATGGTGTGGAGCAAGTGATAATTGGGGTGGGCCAGATCGCCCCCTTCGCCAATGCCGAGCGGAATTTCGCCGTTCGGCAACTGGAAGTGCACGTAGGCGCGCAGGAGCGCCGCGGCGAGTTTCGGAAAGAAAAAGACGATGGGCAAGCCACCATACCAGTCGCTAGGATTGCAAATGTGCGGTGTGGTGCGCGGGCTTTCCGTCATGCCGAAAATGCCGTCTGGCCCATACCACTCCTCGGCGGGAACGCTCTCTCCCGCCCAGAAACTGTCTTCCGGGATGGTGTGCAGCACGTTCACTAGTTGGTCGCGCAACCAGAGCGGGTATTCCTTCGCGCCATAAACTTCTTCCTGCCAGTGAATGATGCGCTCCAGAAACTCTCGCCGCTTCCCGGCGATGAATTCCACGACCTCGCCCGGGTTTCTAAAACGCTTCTGATAAGCATGTAAATAGTGGTGGGCGGGGCTCCCGGCCCAGCGGGGCATGTACCAGGCCAGAATCACAGGAATACTTCGTTCTTCGTGGGGCTGCAGTTCGAAATCCACCGCAAGGGTCGAGCCTGGGCCGCTGCCGGGAATCGGGAGCTCGTTCGCAAAGGCCAACCAGCCGGCGGCGTCGAGCACGCCGCCCGCGCGCGCTTCTCGCACGCCCGCCACCGCGAGGGCGTAGCCGGCGCCCTGCGGGGAAGTTACGCACACGCCCGGCGCGGAGCCGTCAAGCCTGGTGTGCTGATACTGCCGGGCGCCGGATTCCTCCTCCGTGGGACCGGGAAAAGTGAACGCCACACTGCCGCGCACGATCCCACCGCTCTCGTTGCGCAGGCGCAATTCAAAAACGGCCGCCGGGGTGTTGGAAGCCTCGGCGTCACCGGGCAGAAACGGGCACCAGGCACGCAAGCCGGCGCTGAGCGGGCCGCCCAAATCAAATTCGAGATCGGCGATGGGATAGTGGCCCCAATAATAAATTTGCTGGGGAACGGCAAGCCCAGGCATGGCGCGCGCCGTCAACGCCCAGGTTTGTGCCCCGGCGCCTAGCGCCAGGAACGGCGCTGCCAGGACGCGATGCGGCACGAAGGAATTGAAGATGGAACACCGGCCGAAGGTGGCGTCGGTGTCGAGGTCCAGGCAGCCCGTTCCGACCCCGCCGAGCGGAATCCCGCAACTCGATTGACCAGCGCGATAGACGATGCCCGGCACGGGCGCCGCAAAGCCTTCCGCGGAGAATTCCGCCCACTGGAGTTCCGGAAGTTCAGTTGGAAAGAGCTTTGCTGACATGAGAACGGCCCGCTACCTAATAGGACGCGCGTCGGTCGCTCACTGCAACTTTCAGTTTCGACATCGCCTGTTTGTAGCCGTCAAAGATGACGCCGGTGTCGCTTGAAAATATCAAGAAGCGCCCGCCGCGCTTTCTGGCTTCCAGCAGCAACTCCATGTTGCGGGTTTGGAGCCCCGCCGCAATGCCGTTTTGCGCCGCTGCCTTGAAGACGCGATCAACGGCCTGCCAGAAGATCGGATTATCGAACTGCTCGATGATGCCCAAGGAAAGCGTCAGGTCATACGGCCCGATAAAAAGGGCGTCTACGCCGGGGACGGCGGCAATCTCCTCCACCGCGGCGAGACCTTGTTCGCTTTCGATCATCAGCACCACCATGGTCTCCCGATTGCAGGACTCGACCTGTTCGGCCGCGGGCGCGGGATGTAAGTCGGTGATGGGGGTGCGCAGCCCAAAGCCGCGATGCCCGAGCGGCGGAAACTTGAGCGAATCGATTGCCGCCATGGCCTGCTCTGCTGAATGCACGCGCGGCACGATGATGCCCATCGGTCCCATATCCGCCGTGCGGGTCAGCAAGTGCGGCTCATTTTGCGGGACGCGCACCATGGGAACAATGCCGGCGGAGCGCCCGGCGCGGCAGAGTTGCTGGATCTGTGCGTGACTGGCTGTGCAGTGTTCGGTATCGATAAAAAAAAAGTCAAGGCCTGCCGCCGCCAGGACGATGGCCGTTTCGGGATCGAGGCAGTCTTCAAGCGACGTGCCATAGACGCACTCGCCCGCCTTCAGCTTCTCCTTGACCGTGTTTTTTTGCATGCATTCTCCTAAGATGTTCGTCGATTGGCATCTGTTCTCGTCTCAATGACCCGAATTTGGACTGGGTCTCCTTGTAGGGCTGTCTGCCTGAAGGTGTGTTCCGGCTGGCCGCGTGGCGCCCACGAGCCACACGCCTACGGCACGGGCCCCACCGATTCCCGCAGCATCAGCTTGACGGGAAGGACGACGCTCTGCGGGCAATAATTCCCGTTGAGAATATGAATTAAAATCTCCACCGCCTGTTTGCCGATGGCGTGCATCGGTGTGGCGACGGTGGACAGCCGGATGGAGGAATAGTCGGCCAGTTCAAAGCCGTCGAAACCCATCACTGAGACGTCCTGGGGCACGCGCAGGACGTTGTCCTGAAGGAAACGCAGTGTGCCAAAAGCCTCGCCATCGCTGAGGGTCATGATCGCCGTGGGCTTTTTTTTTGCGCGCGACCAAAGCTGCCGGCAGGCGTCATAGCCGCCGCGCGGACCGATGTCGCACCCTACCAGCATCGAGCTGTCCGTTTCGAAATTGTACTTCCGGGCGTAGTGCCGGAAGGCGGCAAGGCGCTGGTTGGCCGGGACAGTGCGCCGCTTGCCGTACAGGTACGCCACGCGGCGGTGGCCTAGCGACGCAATCGCTTCCACCGCCATGCGCATGCCGCCCACGTTGTCGGCGGAAACTTGATGGAAAATGGGCGGGCGCAGTTGCCGGTTGAGCAACACAAAAGGAAAATGGCTGTGGCGCAGGCCGCTCCAAAAATCGTTCAACTTCGGCCGGTCGGCGCGGAAGGCCGGGGCTGCGATCACACCGGCTATCCGAAGCTGCATCATCTCCTCAACGCGGCGGGCTTCCACCGCCAGGTCATACGAGCCCGTGGCCAGGACGACGCTGTAGCCGGCGAGACTCGCGGCCTCTTCAATGCCCCGAATGACTTCTGAGTAATAGACGTTGGTACTGTCGGGTACCATGACACCGATCAGGCTGGAGTGCCCGGTAGCGAGGGATCGCGCCACGCGGTCGGGTTCGTAGCCGATGCGCTTGGCCAGCGAAGAAATTTTGCTCTTCATCTGCTCGGAGATTCTGGGGTGGTCGCGCAGCGCCAGCGAGACAGTCGTCCTGGACACTCCCAAGCTGTTCGCGATGTCTTGCAGCGTCGTTTTTCGTCTCAATGAATTGCCCCCTCTGCACAGAAGGACGATGGGTTTTGATGAGGCTTTGCAAGATAAGCGGTTAAATTAATTGTGAACGCACTTACGCTTAGTGCACAGAGAAAGGATAGCCTGAATTGCCGTTTCCCAGCAACAATTGAAATCATAATCCCAATTGACTTTCTTGGGTCGAGCAAGGGCGCGGGCTTCGATGGCACTATGGCCCGGCGGCGTTGCAGCCGCACAATTGCCCGCTGGCAAAGAAAGAGTCTTGACAAAGAGGAGGAGACTATTGTAAAGGTTTACCGGTAAAGCGCCTACCGCACGACGTTGGTGAAAAGGTTAGGTTGGCCGTCTCAACCGGGGCGGCTTCAATGGAGGTGGAGAGGGGCATGGAGAGCGGGCTGAAGGGTAAGAAGTGCCTGATCACTGGCGGCAACACGGGGATTGGCCTGGGAATGGCAGCCGCGCTGGCGGCGGAGGGCGTAGAATTGGCCATCGCGGGACTTCAAGAAACCCCGGGAGTACTCGCGGAGCTGAGCCGGCTGAGCGGAATGGCCATTTTCAAAAAAGTGGATGTAAGCGAGGAACGGCAGGCGGTGGCAATGGTGGAATGGGCTATTGAGAGCCTGGGTGCGCTCGATCTGTTCATTAATAACGCGGCGGTGGCCTTGCATGAGCCGGTCACGCACATCACCTCAGAGAAGCTATTTAGGACGTTTAGCATCAACTTGGCGGCGTGCGTCTGGGCGGGCCGCGAAGTCGCCAAGCACATGATCGCGCGCCGTGCGGGAAGCATTCTTATTACCGGATCGACCGTGCGCTTTTGCCCGGCTTACACGGAAGCCGCCTATCGAATCTCCAAGATGGGCTTGAAGATGTACATGGAAACGCTGGCGATCGAGCTGGCGCCCTACGGGATTCGCGTCAACATGCTGACGCCGGGCCATCATCGCACTGACCTCACCGCCGGGGTTTCGCCCTCGGTTGAAAACATCATGAAAGGGCAGATCCCGCTGCGGCGTTTAGGCACGCCGAACGAGTGCGGGCCGGCGGCGGTCTTCCTGCTCTCGGACCGCCTGAGCAGTTACATCACCGGAACGGAGATTCTCATCGATGGCGGATTGGCGCTTCGTCCCTTGCCCATCCGCAGCGATGACGAGATTTTGAAATTGAATCTGCCGTAGAGGCGGCGGCACACCGGCGTGTGGTTCCGGCGTGGCGGGATGAACTCGCCGCGACCGTCGTCGAATTGAATGGGAGGGGATCACTCATGAATTCCCTTGTTTCTGGGTTCGCGTTGATCCTGTTTGCCGCGCTGGCCGGCGGGGCTTTTGCCGTTCCGCTGAAAATGCGGCGGCGCTACGCATGGGAGAATACCTGGCTCCTGGGCTTTTTTTTCGC
>DASUKV010000221.1:0-15873 GCA_036278555.1 Terriglobia bacterium | reverse complement strand
TGGCAGTTTCTTTTCGGGATGGGCGCCGAGAAAGAAGGAGATCGGCCCTCTCCCTTCGGGAGAGGGGGGACCGCCCTTCGGTTGCACTCAGGGTAAACTTCGCGGTGGGTGAGGGCTCTGGCAGACGATTCCGGTCTTTTGGTTCTCGGATAATTACAACGCGGACCTTTCTCACGAAGCACCAGACCATCCGATGCACAAGCGAATCTCGGTTCGAGTGCCTGCCACCAGCGCCAATCTGGGATGTCTTTTTGATTGCGGCGCGCTCGCCTTGGGCGTTTACGTGGATATCCAGGTTTCCCCGCGCTCCGATAGCAGCATCACCGTGCGCTACAAGGGTGTGAATCCGGAGCGCATTCCCACGGACGAAACCAACCTGATCGCCCGCACTATGCGGGAAACACTCCAATCCTGGGGCAAGCAGCGCGGCTTCGATCTGGATATCGAGAATCAGATTCCGGTCAGTGCGGGCCTCGGCTCAAGCGCCGCCGCGATTGTCGGCGCGCTGGCGGCTTGCCACTGGCTGGCGGATAAGGTCCTCTTTGATGAGGAACTGATTTCGCTCGCGGCGAAGATTGAGGGCCACCCCGATAACGCCGCGGCCGCCTGGATGGGCGGCTTCACGATCTCGGCGCAACTGGGCGAGAAAGTGGCCTCGTACTGCTGTCCCGTTCCTGACCGCATCCAGCTTGTGCTGGTCGTGCCGGATTACCCGCTCGCCACCGAGAAAGCCCGGCAAGCGCTTCCGCTCTCATACTCGCGGGAGGATGCCATTCATAACCTGCAGCGCGCCACGATTGTGGCCGCAAGATTCTTTTCGGGTAAAGCCGACTTCCACCGCGAGTTCTTTGATGACCGCTGGCACCAACCGTATCGCGCGCCGCTGATTCCAGGCCTTTCCGAAGTTCTGAACCTCAACCTTCCCGGTCTTTTGGGTGTGTGCCTGAGCGGCGCCGGGCCTGCCATTCTCGCTTTCACAAAAAACAATGCTGGCGCAATCGGCGAAGCGATCCGTCAAACCCTCCAGCAGCACGGCGTCGCCGCCGAAGCGCGTCTTCTCGCTCCCGACAACAAAGGCGCCAAAGGCTGGAGCTTCCCTGGGTGAGTGGCGCTAGCGCGCCCCTCCACTTTTAGGTCTGCGCTGAGAGAGTAACCAGGAGGTGAAACAGAAATGCCAGTCTATGAACCCTTTTCTGGAACGAAAAGAAAGACCCACAGGATATCTCGCGTGGCGATTCTTCGTACCTGGGTATTTTTAGCAGCGTGCTTCACAACCAGTCAGGTCTTAGCGCAAGTCAGCGCCACGAGCAGCGGTGGCAATTGGACCAGCCCTTCTACTTGGAATTGTACGCCGGCGCTCCCGTCGTGTGTGCCGGATAACGGCAGGCCCCCAGGGGAAGTCTACAACGTCGGGATCAACGGTAGGGTGCTCCTTAACCTTGACAGCAGCTCCAGCTTGACGAGCGTTACAGTCAACTCCCTCTCAAACAGCAGCACGGGAGAACTGCAGCTAGACGACGCCCATACGCTGAACGTCACAGGGGATGTGAAGAATAACGGCTATATTAACGTGGACACGATTCGTGAGGACGCCGCGGGCACTTTGGTTGGTAGCACCGGCGGAAGCACCCTCAACATAGGCGGGGCCCTGACGGCGAATTGGGACATGGATATAGGCAACACCAGAATAACGAGCCCCGCGACGGTAAATGTTGCGGGGATGTTTTCGGGCGGGAGTGTTCGCCTGGACGGTGGGGACAAGCTGTCGGGCGACACGTTGCCGGGCGCGCCAGCGCTACTGAACGTGGCAGCGCCGGCGCCGTCCACGCTGGTGGGGTCCTATGAGCTGAGCGGCTTTATGGGCGGGGCCGCAGTGGAGTTTGGTGGTACCAACCTGATCAGACAGATTGGGGATGGCAGTACGAACCGTGGAGTGGTGTCTCTGGGCGGAGCGAATGCTTTCCTTGAGCTTAGCGGTGCGAAGGGAAGCAACAGTGCATTGACGGGACTCCAGACGATTGCGAGTAACGGGGAACTAGATTTGGGTGAGGGGGCAGCATTAGTGTTGAACACGAGCGCAGGTTTGACCAATAACGGCACACTGGAGGTAGGTGGCGGGTTCCGTGTAAATAGCGCTGCGGGCGTTATTAATTCCGGAAAGGTTGGCATCGGCGGTCCGGTACAAATAACGGGCGGCTACACGCAAACAGATGGGACGACCTATGTAGATGTGCATGGCACGCTGATGCCGGCTTCGGTGAGTGTGAGCGGTGGAATACTTAGCGGTGATGGGACCATCCAAAGCGACGTGAGCCAAACTGGCGGCACAGTGCAACCTGGCCAGGAGCTCAGGTATCCCCCGATAAGGCATGGCGGGATCACCCTATCCGTTACCGGCGATTACTTGCTCTCCAACTCGACATACAACGAAGAGATCGAAGACGGGATTTATAGTTTACTGAGCGTCACCGGCACGCTTACTCTGTCTTCCGATACGCTCGTCCCGATCGATGTGCTTGATTTTACTCCCACGGACGGCGAAGCTTTCTTTATTGCGAATGCCGGGTCGGTGGTGGGCACGTTCCTGAACAATGACATTCCCTTCGCTGGTGGAACGTTCACTGTCAAATACAACCCAGCCAGCGTTGAGCTGGTGTGGAACTCGCCGGTTAACTCTGCCACGCCGGAACCGGGCACCGCCGTGCTGCTGGGCCCGGCTCTTCTAGGACTTGCCTGGGCGGTGCGAAAGAAAACAAGATCGGCCGCATGCCGCTGCACGGATACAGAAATGTGATCGGCGATAAGCCATTTGCCATTTCAGAAAAGATTTTCTGAGAGTATCTGCAAGCTTCGCAAGCAGGAGCCGTCCATGAATCAGATCATCAGTAACATGATCTCCCGTCGTGATGCTCTTGCGGCGCTCGGCGGCTCTCTTCTGGCTTCTGCGGCGCCTCCCACGGCGGTTCTGGAGCCGAAGCCCGCCTGGAAAAGCGAAGGCGAAGATCGCTATGACCTGCTGATCAAAGGCGGCAGGGTGATTGATCCTTCGCAGGATATTGACTCCGGCCTGGATGTGGCGGTCAGAGATGGCAAAATCGCCCGGCTCAGCGCTGATATTCCCGCAAGCCAGGCGCGCCGTGTGATTGAGGCTACGGGGAAGATTGTCACGCCGGGGGTGATTGATCTCCATACTCACGTATTCCCCTACGCCGGCCCTTACGGCATCGAAGCCGACCCGCATTGCGTCCACAAGGGCGTCACGACGGTGGTGGATGCGGGAACTTCGGGCTGCTTCACCTTTCCCGCTTTCCGGCGTTACGATATCGAGAGCGCCTCAACGCGCATCCGCGCCCTGCTGCACGTCGTTTCGATTGGCATGGTTGCCGGCAGCACGCCGAATATGGGGGAGCTTGAAGACCTGCGATACTGCGTGCCCAAACTGGCCGTTCAGTGCGCGAAGGAAAATCGTGACGTGATTTTGGGCTTCAAGATTCGCTTTTCCGCGCATTACACCGGGCCGAACGACGTGGAAGGCATGAAGCGCGCCCGCGAAACTGCCGATGAAGCGGGGCTGCCCTTGATGTGCCACATTGCGGGGCCTTATTCGCCGCTCCACGATTTCCTCCGCCTCATGAAAAAGGGCGACATCATGACCCACTGCTTCAACGATCTTCCCCATGGCATTCTGGACGCCAACGGCAAAGTGAAAGAAGAGGTTTGGGAAGCGCGCCGGCGCGGGGTGCGATTTGACGTGGGGCACGGGGCCGGGAGTTTTTCCTTTGACGTGGCCGGGAAAGCGTTGGAGCAGGGATTTCCGCCCGACACGATCTCGACAGACCTTTATTCCGCGAACGTCCACGGGCCGGTCTACGATATGCCGACCACACTTTCGAAATTTCTGCTGCTGGGGATGGAACTGCCCGAGATCATCCGCCGGACAACCGTTAACGCGGTGCAGACGTTCGATTTTGGCGTGCCGATTGGCACGCTGAAGCCCGGCGCGGAAGGCGACGTGAGTGTGTTCGAAATGCGGGAAGGCAGTTTCACGTTCACCGATTCCTACGGGAAAACCCGCCAAGGACGGCAGAAGATTTCACCGGTGGTGACGGTGCGCGGGGGAAAGGTGTTTTACCCTGCGGCGTGAAATTTGCGCGCAACGAGAAACTGTAGCGGCGGCCTCTGGCCGCCGGTCTCTACTTCTTACAAACCGGCGCTCAGAGAGCGCCGCTACAGTTTGCGGTTGGCCAGAGGCCGCCGCCACAGCGCAGAACTGAAACCCGTGCTGAACTCTACTTTAGCGTTTGGGCCAGAAACGCTATTGTGCGCTGCCAGGCATCTTTGGCTGATTCGGGGCGGTAGCCTTTCTTGTTATTGGGATTTTCAAACGCGTGCCCCGCGCCAGCGTAAATCTTCACATTCACCGGCTTCTGCGCAGCTTTCATGGCAGCCTCGAAGGCGTGCACAGATTGGGGCGTGATGCCGTGGTCTTCCGCGCCAAAGTTTCCGAGCACGGGCGCGTGAATTTTCGCAATGTCCTCCGGGTCAGCGGGCAGGGCGCCGTAATTCACCACGCAGGCGGCAAGCTTGGGTTCGTGCATGGCGAGTTCGAGTGAGTAGCCGCCGCCCATGCACCAGCCGATATCACCGATCTTGTCCGGATTAACATCGGGCCGCGAGGCAAGGTAAGCGAAGGCGGCCCGAAGATCGCGCAAGGCGCGGTCACGAGGAAGGCCGCGCGCGAGCTCATGAGCGACAGCCGGATCGGCGGTGGAGTGCCCGCGATACAAATCTACGGCCAGGGCCACGTAGCCCTGCGCAGCGAGCTTTTCGGCCTGCTCGCGAACCCAATCGTTGAGCCCCCACCATTCGTGAATCACAACCAGCGCCGGGTGCTTGCCGCGTGATTCGGGCAGCGCCAGGAAGCCGGTCACTTTTTCGGAGCCGCTTTTGTATGTTACCGTTTGGGTCTTTACCGGAGCCGCGCCCGAGACGGCAGGAACGATCGGGACAACCAGGGCAACACACGCAAGAGCCAGGCAAACAGTTCTCAGGTTCACGGCAGCCTCCCTCGCCGGACGCTCACCCGCTCGCCGTCCGGCAACACAAAGTGTTCGATTTAGCGCAGGTCAATCGCTTCCGGTATTATAATGAATCGAGCCGCAAAGGGAATGGCTTTCTAGGGTCAACGAGCCTGACTTGTCTCGCGTTTCCCTAAGCCGTTCGCATCCGGGGCTGCTCGAAAGTCACTAAATCTTCAGCGTGAAAGCTGAAATGGAGAAACCGAATGGCGCAAAGAATGGTGAACTGCGTGAAATTCCAGAAGGAGCTGCCAGGGCTTGAAGAGCCGCCCTGGGCGGGCGAGTTGGGCCAGCGGATTTACGATAACGTTTCCGAGCAGGCCTGGGAATTATGGCTGGAGCATCTGAAGATGATTCTGAACGAATACCGCTTGAACCCCGCCACCAAAGAGGCGCAGGAAATCATTGCGCAGCAGATGGAAAATTTCTTTTTTGGGGAAGGGGCCGCGCTCCCTCCCGGCTACGTCCCGCCGCAAAAGAAAGCCTGAGACAATCGCTCCTTCGCCGCCCCCACCCGCTTTACGTGATGACAGGCAAAACCGGAGAAACTCGAACCCGTAACCGCCCATGCGCCTCCCGCAGCGCCTGCTCCACGAATTGCGGAGTACTGCCCCGGGCGAAAATAAATCCCAGGTAGCTCGCGCCTTCCGGCAAAGGAACCACTCGCTGGGCGGGCTTCGCCGTGATCAGAACGTCCTCAATCCCCGGCGTTTCGCGAGCCTGTTCCACGCCCTCGACACCTTCGTAGATTCCTTCCTGTTCAATCGGGATCATCATTACGCCGGAAGCGGCCGGCTCGCGCTGAGCCTCCTTGACACTTTCTCCCACAGCGAGCGCCACGATCAGCTTCTCAAGAGAAATCTTTTCTCCCAGGCAGGGCGATGAAAACCGAAGCGACCGCGAGCACAAGCCGCCGATCGAGCGCGCGGCAATTTCCAGGGGCCAGACTCCTTGCTCATTCAGGCGCAGCTCCGCGTGGAATGGTCCGTGGAAGAGTCCCAAGGTGCGAAGCGCCCGCGCTAAGTCATAGCGCAATCGGCGCTCGATGTCTTCGGTGAGCTGCGCCGGGGTCACGTAAATCGTCTCTTCAAAATAAGGACCGGTCAACGGGTCCGGCTTATCAAAAATGGCCAGTATCTTGGCGGCACCGCGCTCTAGCACGCCTTCGACAGCGATCTCGCGCCCATCGATGTAGCTTTCAACCTGGAGGTGCTTACTCGTCCCTTGGCGCATCACCTGCACTTCCGGAGC
Source organism: Terriglobia bacterium (assembly GCA_036278555.1). Taxonomy (GTDB): domain Bacteria; phylum Acidobacteriota; class Terriglobia; order UBA7540; family UBA7540; genus RH2-MAG17b. The sequence continues at coordinate 9,544 of DASUKV010000221.1, read as the reverse complement.
GCGCAAAAGCGAACGGATACGCTCAAAGCTCTGGATGAATTCTTGAGGATTGTTCGCACGGATCACTCCGCGGCTCGCGGACAGGGCCAGCGGCTTCAGGACGCATGGAAATCCTGTGCTGGGGCCGCCGCTCTCGAAGATTTCTCGCGGATTCCGGTCGAGCGGGAAGCGCTCGAACGCGGGGATGTTCAGGCCCGCCGCGCGCAGGCGCTCCCGCGACCGGTACTTATCCCGGCAGATATCGGCCGCCGTGGGCGCGTGATAGGGAAGATTCAGCCAATGGGCGGCGCGAGCCGCCGCGGGCGGAGTACAATCGCCGATGGCAACGATTCCGCGCAGCGGTTCCCGGCGGGCGGACTCAACAATCTGCCGTGCCGCGCCTTCAGGATCTTCAAAGCGCAGCGCGAGCGCCTGATCCTGCCACGGATCATCGAGTATGTGGCAGCGGTCGCTTCCCAGAACCGCCTCCAGGCCCATCTCATGAGCTGCATCCATAAAAGCGCGCGTCTGATAGCCGGTGGTCGTGCACAGGATCATCAGGCGCTCTGAAGCGAGGGACGACGATGGATCAGAATTGAGCGGCTTGCTCATCAAAAAAGGAATCCAGCGATCGAGCGCCTGTGGCTCCCTCACCCGGCTCGCGACGGGAAGCGACGCTTCCCCGCTCGCCGCCCTCTCCCGGAGGGAGAGGGCCGATAAAAACAACAAATCACGCTTCCCTTCGGGAGCAGAGGCGGCAAATTTCGAAAATCTCCGCCCTCTCCTCTCGGGAGAGGGCGGACCGCATTGCGGTGGGTGAGGGTCAAACAGCGACGAGAATCATGCACGAACTTACAAAAAACTACGTTAAACCGGCGCGAACTGTGACTGATGACCGCGATAGAACTTCCTCATCTCCGAATTGGCGCTCAGGATGACGGAAAGCTTTTGCCCGGCCTCCGGCAGCCGCGCCGCCGGAATCGCTACCAAAAGCTCGTTTTCATCAATCCCGGCAAAGGTGCGCGCTCCCATGCAACCCAGGCTGGCGGAAGCGGCGGAGTCCTTCAAAGCGCTCGGGATCACCGCGCACGCCGGCCGTCCGAAAATATGCGCTTCCCTGCCTGCCCCGCGCCAGGCAATGGCTCCGGCGGCTTCAGAGAGCAGCATCGCCTGGAAGGGCGTTGAGACCAGCAGGGCAAGGTCCGGCGCGACCTCCTGAAAATCCTTCAGAGGACCGTAAATGATCACCTGGTGAGGCTTCTCAACGATGGGAACGTTTTCGGCTTCCGCGGCCTCGAAATATTGAATTTTGCCCATCTGTTCGATCAATTGCATTCCCTGCTGCATCACCTGCCGGGGTGGATGGAACCCCTGAGTGATCGCCCCGATCGGACAGTTGTAATGATCCTCGGCGGTGGCGTAGAACATCGAACTCTGCGCCGCTTTCCAGAAGGCGCACGCGCTCGGCACAGCTTTGGAATAATGTTCAACACCGGCCGGAGCTTCGTTCACGAAAGCCAGTCCGATGGGAGGGTGCGGCAGGCCCAAGCTTTCCGATAGCGTCTTCGCGATACGGGAATAGTCCATGCATTTATCTCCTCTGAGGTAAGGTGAAACTTTGGGTCCAAAGTCTTCCCGCACGCCAGCTTCAAACCCGTGTTTCCGCCAATTCAGCAGGGACCAACTGGTCCCTCACCGGCTCTGCTCAGCAATACCAGGGCTCGGTCAAATAAGGGATGGATGCTCTTGACGCAAGGATAGGGAGAGCTGAAAACCGCGTCGCGGAAAGTCCCGCCATCTTCCGGGCGGCTTCGCGGACACTTGAAAAAATTGCCCTTCGGGGCTCTTTATTCTGGATTCCCAGTTGGATCGTATCCTGCACTTTCGCGTATAGCTCATCGACTCGCGGATCCGGGTGCTTCCACGGGTAGACTAGCTCCGCTTCATTGAATTCACCCACCAGTCTCTGCACATCTTCTAATTCGAGCAGGCGTGAACCTGCGGGAATCAAAAGGCGGATTCCGAGTTGTACGGGAGCCAGATTCTCCACCAACCCGAGCGCTTCAATCTCATCCAGCATTTCGCAGTATCCCCCCAGGCTTACCCAGGGAGTGAAAGCGACCAACGTGGGCGAAAGATGAAGGCCGCCTTTGCGAAAAAGATCGGCCACGCGTAGAAAATCCGCTCGCGTGTGGCCCTTTTGAAGGCGCTCAAGGATTCGATCATCCAGCGACTCGACCGCCGTGGTCACAAAGAGGCAACCCGTCTCGCGCAGCGTTGAAAGATGCGCGGCATGTTTCAAAAGATGCTCCACCTTGATCGTGACATCATAAGTCAACGCCGGGTGCTCACCGTGAAGCGCGGTCACAATCGCCAGAGCGTGACGGATGCCGTTGAAGAAGTCGGGATCGCCAAAAGTAATATGTTGCGCTCCGGCCGCGACCTGGCGGCGGACGTCTTCCAGGACCACCTGCGGCTGCACGATTCGGAACCGCCCCTGGTAAACAGGAACCACGGGGCAGTGGCGGCACAGGTGCTTGCAGCCGCGGCTTGCTTCCGTGTAGCCTGTGACCCGGCCGGTCCCATCGGGATGCTCAAGGCGGGCATACCGTGAAAGAGGCGGTAGGCCTGAACGATCGGGCGCGATGAACTCTAAGCGCGGCAGGGCAGGTTTCGGTTGCCGAGCACCTCCCGTGCGAGGTTGCGGCGCTTTCGTCCCATCGTTTTCGCCGCGTCCTGGCGCGAGCCGCCGCTCGCTTTCCCGCCGGACAGCTTCGAGCAGCGCTTCTTCAAACTCACCGCCCAGGATGGTTCCGGCGCCCAGGCCCCGCAAATAATCTTCATTCACTGGAGCGTAAAGCCCATAAAAGCAGAGATGAGCGTTTGGGTTCAGGCGGCGAACTTGGGGAAGGACTCGAACGGCCAGCCGAGTTGCCGTGTGCATGGGGATATAAAAGGCGATAAACTCTGCTTGCCGCACAGCGCTCTCGCCGAGTGGCTCTCGTGAAAGGTCCAGGCAAGTCACGGAGATTCCCGCCGCCCGCAGCCACGCCGCAGGCGACGCCAGCCCGAAAGGCTGCCGGCCCAGCTCGTAAGTGGAGATCAATAAGACGTTCACATCTGTTCGCCCGTAAACTGGACAGTCCGATTAAAAGCGTCATTCCGGCCGCAAAGCAAACTCCAAGCGCCGCTCGAGCAATGCTTCCGAGTAACCATTGTTACTCACCGGGTGGGCCGGGTCAATCTCAGACGAAAGCCTCCCAGGGATCAGCTCTCACACCCGCAGTTTGCCGTCCCGATGGCCCCTGCCGACAACTTGACGCTCGTTGCGCTGGCTTGCTATCTTATTGACTGGATTTTAATTACTGGAGGTTTTGTGGCAAATCATAAGTCAGCTTTGAAACGAATCAAGCAAACGCAGACGCGAACGGAGAGCAACCGCGCGCACCGTGCCCGGCTGCGCAATCAGATGAAGCGCCTGCGGACGGCCATGGATTCAAAGGACAAGGCCGCAGCGCAAGGCCTCCTGGCCCCAACCTTAGCCTTAATCGACCACTCCATCCACATGGGAATCCTGCATCGGAACACAGCCGCGCGGTACAAGTCCCGTCTCAGCTTGCGACTCCAAGCGCTTGCCTAGCCTGGTGTGATGCGAATTCCCGCTAGAGCAATCGACGGAAAGCAGAATTCCGGCCCTACCCTCACCGGCCTTCGGCCACCCTCTCCCCGAGGGAGAGGGCTGAATTCTGGATTAATCACCCTCACCGACCGAAAAGGGCAAAGAGCCGGGGAAGGGATCCTAAGCTAATCCTTCCCGTGTTTTGGCTTGCAATAAGCCTTGGGCCGTCAGAACCTTTTCCAATTTCACCCGGTTTTCCGGCTTCATCGGGACCATCGGCAGGCGGTAGACTTCCTCGATCAATCCCATCATCGCGAGCGCCGCTTTCACCGGGATAGGGTTTGTCTCGATAAAATTGGCCTGCATGAGAGGCAACAGCTTCGCGTTCAGCTTCCGGGCTTCCTCGTATTTTCCATCCAGCATCAGCCGCGCGAGGCGGGTCATCGCGCCGGGGACTTCGTTCGAGATCACGGAAATCACTCCCGCTCCGCCTAGCGCCATGAGTGGAAACGTGAACGAGTCATCCCCGGAAAGAACAGCAAAATCGGCGTCAACCGCATGAACAACTTCCATTTGTTGAACAATGCTGCCGGAGGCTTCCTTGATTCCGGTGATATTCGGAATTCTGGAGAGCCTTACCACCGTGGCCGGTTCGATATTGGAGGATGTACGGCTCGGCACGTTATAAAGAATGACGGGCAGATCGGTGGATTCCGCAATCGCCTGAAAGTGCTGGAAGAGGCCTTCCTGCGTTGGTTTGTTGTAGTACGGGGCCACGGAAAGGATGCCTTGCACGTTCAGGGAGCTGACTTCCTTCGCTATCTCGCAGACGTGGCGTGTATTGTTGCCGCTTACGCCTGCAATCACGGGCGTTTTGCCGCCGGCCTCTTCCACAACCACCCGGATCACGCCCAGGTATTCCTGCTTCTCAAGTGTCGGCGTCTCGCCCGTCGTCCCACACGGAACAAGAAAATCGATCCCTTCGCGCAACTGAAACTGCACCAGGCGGCGGAGCGCTTCAACATCAACCGTACCGTCCTTACTAAACGGCGTAACCAGCGCCGTGCCGCATCCGCGAATTCGTAGTGCCATCATTCCCTCCAAAAACTGCGTTTGCTCATTTCCGGCTCACTCCAGGATTTCCGCGAAAGCAAACAGCCCCTTCCTGCCCGCCACCCAGCGCGCAGCATAGAGCGCGCCCTCCGCAAAGCCCTGTCGGCCGCGGGCGGTATGCCGCAGAATGACCGTGTCCGCTTCGGAGTCGAAACCCAGCTCGTGCGTGCCGGGGATGTAACCCGCGCGAAGGCTCGCCACGGGCACCTCACGTGAATCCAACACCGGTTCCACGCGGCGCTTTAACTCCAGAGCGGTCCCCGAGGGGGCGTCCTTCTTGAAGCGGTGATGCGCCTCAGCGATATAAGGCTCATAAGCGGGATAGTTTCTGAAGATTTCCGCCACGGCCTGGGCGGCGCGATAAAAAAGCTGCACGCCGACGGAAAAATTTGCACCATAAACCAAGCCGACGCCTGTGTCTTCGATAATCTGGCGGACTTCCTCCAGGCGGCTGTGCCAGCCCGTGGTGCCCACCACGAGGTTGCAGCCGAGCCGGGCTACGCGGCGGATGTTCTCAACCGCAGCTTCCGGCGTGGTGAAATCCAGGCACACGTCAACGCCTTTGAAATTCTCCGCGGTAATTCCCTTAAAGTCCGCGTTGGAGAATTCATCCAGGATTCCCTGCACCTGAAAACCGTGCTGTGCCGCGAGCGCTGCGACGGCTTTCCCCATCTTGCCATTGCCCAGCAACATGAGGTTCAGCTTCTCGGGTTTCGCTACTACCGCACGGTCTGGCATGAATTTGATCTCGGAGATGAACTATCGCCCCCTCACCCGGCCTTCGGCCACCCTCTCCCAAAAGGAGAGGGCCGGCATCTTTTGATTTTCGACAAGCATTCCGACAGAATCTGTTCTACATGCCATTTTTCAGCCCTCTCCCTGCGGGAGAGGGTGGCCGAAGGCCGGGTGAGGGGCGCAGAATCCCCCGATAATGAGGGCGCAGCCCTGAAAAATCGGCGGCCAGACGTCGCCTTACAACGTTTGGTGTCGCTGCAATTTGTAATCCTCAACAGCCGTCTAATCCAAATACCCTTCCGCCTTCATCAGCTCGGCGTTCAGCAGCGCCGCGCCCGCAGCGCCGCGAATGGTGTTGTGGCTCAAGGCCGTGTACTTGAACTGCAGGACCGGGCAAGGGCGGACGCGCCCGATAACAGCCGCCATACCCTGTTCCGTATAAACGTCGAACTTGACCTGCGGCCGGTCCTTTTCTTCGCGCACGACGATCGGGTGCGCGGGCGCCGAGGGCAGCTTCTTTTCCTGGGGCACGGATCGATAGGCCCGCCACGCCGCGATCAGTTCTTCGACCGAGGCGCGGTTTCTGAGCGATACAGAAATTGATTCCGTATGCCCGTCCTCTACCAGCACGCGGTTGCAATGCGCGCTAACGGCGCACGCCGCGGGCTGGATGCGCCCGTCCGTCAGCTTGCCCAGCAGCTTTTGCGTCTCGCACTCTACTTTTTCCTCTTCGTTTGAAATGTAAGGAACCACGTTGCCCATGATATCGAGCGTCGGCACGCCGGGATAGCCCGCGCCCGAAACCGCCTGCATGCTGGTCATGAGCACCTTCTCAACCCCGAAAATTTGCTCAAGGGGGGCCAGGGACATCACGAGACCCACCGTCGTGCAGTTGGGATTCGTCACAATCATGCCCTTCCATTGCCGCACCCGGCGCTGCGTGCGGATCAGCGCCAGGTGATCCGGGTTCACATCGGGAATCAGCAGCGGCACGTCCGGCTCCATGCGGTAGTAGGAGGAGTTCGAAACCACCGCGTGCCCGGCCTCCGCAAATGCGCGCTCGACCTCGCCCGCAACTTTGGAATCGAGTGAGGCGAAAAGCAGTTGGGGGGCGCTCCCCGGTTTACACTCATTCACCTTCATCGCGCGAACGTTCTCCGGCATGGGGTCGCGCAACCGCCAATTGCAGGCCTCGGCGAAGCTTTTGCCCGCCGATTTGTCTGAAGCGCCAAGCCACGCCAGCTCAAACCAGGGATGGTTCTCCAGCAGACTGACGAATCGCTGTCCGACCATGCCTGTGGCGCCCAGAATGCCAACTTCGATCTTCTTCATCGCTTACTGTTACAACCTCTCTTCGATTTCTAGATTCAGGCCTACGGTGCTCTGCCGATAACTGACACGCACAGGATCCTCACCCGGCCCGCTACGTGGTCTGCCGTCTCCCGAGGGGAGAGGGTGGAAGTCGAAAACAGAAAAAGCCGCGGACCTGAAAGACGCAGGTCCGCGCTACACGCCGTCAGCCCCGCGCATTCAAAAGCCGCACGATGCGGCAGTAGATTTCCACCGCTTCGGCCAATTCGGACTTATGGATGTATTCATGGTCCGTGTGCGCCACGTGGATCGAGCCGGGGCCGAGAAGAAAAGGCCGTCCCCAGCGCGTGAGCGCAGGCAAATCCGTGGAATAGGCGACCACCTCGGTCTCAAAACCATCCAGCGCCTCCATCCGAATCGCTGGTGTATCACGGACAATCTCGAATTCACAGCGCCCTTCGAGCAAATTCTGAACCTGAGCTTTCAAATCGGGAAATCCTGGCTGGGGCGGAATCGTACGAAAAAGAAGCTGGGCCCGCGCTTCGCCGGGAATCACGTTCACCGCGCAGCCGCCGGAAATGACTCCGATATTCAAGGTGCACGGACCGAGGATCTCATCGGTGGGAAGAGGAAGCTTGCGCACGTCCGCCAGAATATCGAGCAGCTTCTCAACCGCCGATTCTCCGAGATGCGGGTAAGCCGAGTGAGCCATTTTGCCGCGCGTGCGGAGATCGACCCGCAGGACACCCTTGGTGCCCAAGGCCAGCTTGTTGCAAGTCGGCTCGCCGTTGATCATATATTTCGAGCCGGGCGGAGTCCGATTGGCGGCGGATGCGCCGTCGCTGAGGGTTTCCTCTCCAACCAGGAAGAGCAAACCCACGCTTTCCACGCCCTCATTCGTCAGCCGCGCGGCAGCCTCCACTTGCGCCGCTGCAATACCTTTGGCGTCGCAGGAGCCGCGACCGTAGATGGATTCCCCGTCCTCGCGCGCCGGAATGAAAGGCGGCACGGTATCGAGATGCGTGCTGAGCACGATCCAGGGATTCCCGCGGCGCGCGAACACATTGAAGCGCCCCGGCGAAACTGGAATTTGCTCTACCGTCCAGCGCCTCTGTTTCAGGTGATCTGCCAGGAAGCTCGCGCAGGCCCCCTCGTCGCCCGTGATCGAGGGAATGTTCACGAGGTCCTGAGTCAGTTTGAACAGTTCAGAAGAAAATTGCGGCATCGAAGTCTTTGGGTAGTCCGGGTGACGATCCCCGCGCCTTGAAGGACTGGCGGAGAACCCCTCTCGGGACTTACATCATGAAACCCGTCTCTAAACGTTAGCTTACTAGAGAAACCAGCGTCAAGTTGATCGGCTATAATGGAAGCAACGGTGCGGCGGAGAGGAGAGCCCGATGCCAGTTAAAGTGAAGCGCGCGTATGAGAAAGCCTCCCGCGCCGATGGCTACCGCGTCCTGGTGGACCGCTTATGGCCGCGCGGAATCAGCAAAGAGAATCTCAGGATTGACGAGGGGATGAAGGAGATGGCCCCTTCGGCAGAACTCCGTAAATGGTACGGGCACGAGCCGGAAAAATGGCCCGAATTCCGAAAGCGCAACCGTGCTGAGCTCCAAAAGCCCCCGGCGAGCCAGCTCCTGGAGCAGCTTCGAAAGCGCGCCCGCAAAGAGAAAGTGACCCTTGTGATCGGCGCGCGCGACGCGGAACACGCCAACGGCGCCGCGATTGCCGAAATGATTCAAGGCAAATCATAGCGGGCGGCGCCCGGAATAACCTCAGGAAGCAACGGTAAGAACTCCGGCTCCCCGAATTTCGCTGTGCTTAAGCGCCTGCAGGGCGCGGTTAGCTTCTGCGAGTGGGAAAGTCTGAACTTCCGTTCGGACGGGGATTTCCGCGGCGAGGCGCAAGAGTTCCCGGATATCCTCGCGCGTGCTGTTCGCGACGCTGCGCACAATCCGCTCGCGGTAAATGAGGCCATAGTCCATTTCCGGGATAGGACTCATGGTGATGCCGGCGAGCGCGAGGGTTCCACCGGGGCGAAGGACGCGAAGAGCGTCGAGGACGAGCGGACCGGCCGGCGCGAAGATGATGGCGCCGTCAAGGAGTCCGGGGGGCTGATCCTGCGCGGTTCCGGTCCAGGCGGCTCCGAGGCTTGACGCCAGTTCCTGGTGTTGCGGGTTGCGGGTAAACACAAACACCTCGCACCCCTGATGGCGGGCAATCTGGATGATGATGTGCGCCGAGGCTCCGAACCCGTACACTCCCAGCCGTTCGCCCGGCTTCACGCTGCTCAGGCGCAGCGAACGGTATCCGATCACGCCTGCGCAGAGGAGGGGCGCCGCCTCGGTATCCGAAAAAACCGGTGGAATGGAATAGGCAAACGAAGCGGAGATCACGGCCGCTTCGGCGTAGCCCCCGTCGCGGTGATACCCCGTGAAGCGCGCTCGCTCGCAGAGGTTTTCGAGACCTTTCGCGCAGTACGGGCAGGTTCCGTCTGTCGAATGGAGCCAGGGGATGCCGGCGCGATCGCCTTCCTTGAAATTGTGAACTCCGGGACCTACGCGCTCGATCCGCCCCACAATTTGATGGCCCGGCACGAGGGGCAGCTTGGGAAGCGGCAATTCACCTTCGACAATATGCAAGTCTGTGTGGCAAACGCCGCAGACGCTGACCGCAACGCGAATCTCGCCCGGTCCGGGGACCGGCTTGGGCAAATCCGCCTCGTAGAGGGGATTGTCCTCCGCCGGCTTCGGCTTCGTCAGCAACATCGCCCGCATGACGATCTTT
>DASUKV010000220.1:0-3458 GCA_036278555.1 Terriglobia bacterium | reverse complement strand
GTGCACAACGAGAATCCCAAGCCTTTCGTTTGGACAAAAACGGCCGATCAAATTCTGGCCAGTATCGCCCGGTTCGCTCAACGTACATGTTCATCCCCAGCCGATGCACTTAAATCACGAACCACTGGGACAGGAGACTAGATAATCGTTCTCTAAATAACTACAAGCTATTTCAAAACCCCGGATTGGTCCGCCTAAGTTATTGATTTCACATGGCTAGAACTGGGTTTTGAAACTGGTTCTAGTCAATGGTGACTTCATCCATTTTGTATTTCCAGCGGAAGACGACCGGGCCCGCATTCACCTCGTCAAAGTACAAATGGATACGCTCAATTAACTCCTGTTTGCTGGCCACGCGAATGCCCCGGAGCATACTGCGTGTCATTTTGCTGAAAAGATTTTCCACTAATTATAAGTCGCTATCAAGATGAGACTAACAATGCTACAATTGGTGCATGTCAAGACTTCGACAGATCGATTGGAAACTCGTCTCGAAAGCGCAAGCCATGATTCTCAAAACCACCGACCTCCGGCAACTGAAGGCTGCCCAGGCCGTCTTGCTGCCCGCCTTGGCCAATACCAGCCTGGAACGGACAGCCTGACCTGCCCGCGTTTTCTGTACCAATCATAATGTGAGTTCCAGGGGTGGGTTTGGCCTTTCTTCCTCCCCGCGCTGCGTCTCGGAGGGAGCCGTAGGCGACCGGAGAGCCGCAGCGCGGGGAGGGAATTCCTGCGGGGTCCGATTGCCCAATGCGCTATGGGGCCGGACCTCGTTGTAATCCCTCCTTCAGGTTTCGATTTTCTCCCGGGCATCTTGCAAGCTCACGAACCAATGCTCATTCAGGCACTCATCCCGCATCTTGCCATTGAAGCTCTCGATGAACGCGTTCTGCACGGGCTTCCCCGGCTCAATGAAGCGCAGCTGGACCCCTTTCTGGTAAGCCCACGCGTCCAAGGCTTGGCCCGCGAACTCGGGTCCGTTGTCCGTCACCAGCGCCTCCGGAAGACCTTCTAACTCCCGCAGGCGTTCGAGGACTCGCACCACCCGGACCCCCGGAATCGAGGTGTCGACTTCTGCCGCCAGGCAGCGGCGATTGTAATCGTCCACAATGTTCAAGCTCCGGAACCTCCGCCCGTCCTTCAGCGCGTCGGCCACAAAATCCATCGACCAACGCTGGTTCGGCCCCGTCGGGAGCACCCGCGGCTGGCGTTCCACCGCCCCAATCCGTTTGCGCTTCCGCCGCCGTACCGCCAGCCCTTCTTCCCGGTACAGCCGGTACACCCGTTTGTGATTTACGTGCCAACCTTCGCGGTCCAGTAGTATTCTCAGGCGGCGATACCCGAACCGGCGCCGCTCCGCGGCTAACGCCCGGAGCCGCTGGCGCAACTCGGGGTCCCTGCGCCCCCGCTCCAGCTGCGCCGCATACCGGTAGCTCGATCGCGCCGCCCCCACCAACGCGCAGGCGCGCCGCTCGCTCAACCCTGCGGGCGCTTCCTTCATCACGCCGACGGCCTCGCGCCGCTCCGCCGGCGTCCCTACTTTTTTGCCAGTACCGTCCGCAACGCCTGAAGGTCCAGCGCCTGATCCGCTACCATTTGCTTCAGCCGCCGGTTCTCCTCCTCCAACTGCCGCAGCCGCCGCGCTTCGCTCACTTCCAGCCCCCCAAACTTCGACTTCCAGCGATAGTTAGGTCTGGTCGCAGATCCCGTGCTTCCGGCAGGTCTCCTTCACTGCCACTCCCGCTTCGCCTTCTTTCAGCACCCCAATAATCTGTTCCTCCGTAAATCGGTTCGGCTTCATTTGTCCTCCTGGGCTTGTTATACCCCGGAAGACTCACATTTCAACTGGTCCAGTTTTTGGGGGGCAGGCCAGGCCGAGCTATTGGGAATCGGGCGGGCCTCAGTGCACCGCCTCCAACAGCAGTTTCGCCAGGACCTCAAGACGCCTTCGCGGCCTCGAAAGACGTGGGGTGGGCGGCGACGGACGTTGCTGAGTTGGGAAGAGGAAGCCGCGTTCTTGGCTCCGTGGGCCGAGCAGGCTCGGCACGCCGGAGTCTTGGTACGGCACGGGTGGCGGAAAGTGGCTCCCGATACGCGGCACCCGAAAAGCGATCCGGCGGCCCAGGCGGAGTGGAAAAAAACTCCCCAAAGCACTGGCAACCTTGCTGACTCCCGAAGTCATTCGGGGCCGCCGGGTGCGCCTGACGTTTCAAGACGAGGCGCGCTTCGGACGGATGGTGCGCCCCAAGCAGTGCTGGGCCCCCGCCCCGTTGCGACCCGTGATCGGCAACGGCTACGAGCGAGAATTTGTCTACGTCTACGGCGCGCGGTCAGCCCGCTCGAAGGCGAATTGGATTGGCGGCTGGGCCGTGAAATGAACACGGCACGCATGGCCGAGTTTCTCGTCCAAGTTAGCCAAGCCCATCCGGCCGAGCTTATCGTCATGGTGCTCGACGGAGCCAGCTCGCACAAGGCCAAAGACCTGACGATCCCCGACAATATCCGGCTGGTGGCCTTGCCGTCTTACGCACCCCAACTCAATCCGCAGGAACACGTCTGGGATGAATTGCGCGAGAAGGAGTTTCCGGACCGGGTCTTTAACCACCTGGATGGAGTCATCCGCCAATTGGAGCAGGGTTTGCCGCGGATGGCCGCCGACACGGAGGGTCTCCGCAGCCTGACGGCTTGGCCCTGGATAATTAATCTCAACTTGAACGCGCATTAGAAATAAGTTGAGCCATACCCCGTGCTTGGGCGTAAAAACAAAGACGAAACGTTGGGGCCGGGTCGCCAAATAGCTTTGGGTCTCCCGCGAAATATGCGCCGTGCCTTTGTCGCGCTCTGGAATCGGCAGGGTCAGTTCGGCCAGTTCATCGACATTGAGAGTGACGAAATAGTGATCGTTGCCACAACCTCCGCAGCCATTGCTCCTGCCGTTCTCGCCTTAGCGAGCCAGTATTTCGGCAATGCGAAATACCTGCAGGTGGGGAACAGTCAGCCACTCTTTTCTACAACCGGGATGTGAAGGCCGGCGTCACCACCGGCGGCCCAGCTGAAGCGCTGCAAGCACCGGATTGTGAATCCGCTTATCATCTCCTTGAATCCTTCGTTGTACTCTATGAATTCACCCAGAACCAGCGATGGCTGACGCCTGCCGAAGATCAAGCCCGGCAGTTTGCCACCTGGATTGTCTCTTACGACCATCGGTTCCCACCCGATTCCACTTTTGCCAAGCTCGGGATGCAGACCACGGTACATGCTGGGCCAATGGACAGAATAAGTGCGCGGTTCCCGGCATTTGTACAGCGTCAGGGGACGCGTTTGGCAACTTCTTTTGGCCCAGTTCGGCGGTTTAATTTGGCCCACCTAGGGACATTGTGGGTCGGGAGGGGCGTTGCCTTGGCCTCTCCGGTTGAGATAGTAACCGCCGCCGTAGCTGTGGGAATGTGGGTCCCGAC
>DASUKV010000219.1:0-16224 GCA_036278555.1 Terriglobia bacterium | reverse complement strand
GAGCCCTCAGGACCCGGTATGAGCGAGGTGCGCGAAAAACAGGGATGGTCCTGGAAATTCTATTGCAAATCGTGTAATCTGCTGCCAGCATACGTTCATCTCTCGATAACTCTTCGCGGCCTGCCGGGGCGGGAAAGATCCCTTCCTGGCGGACTTCGAGAGGGGGAGGAACCATGAGTAAAGCAGCATTGTTCCTGGCGGGCGCGTGCCTGCTGGCAGCTATTCCGCTCGCGGCGTTTCAGAGCGCGGCGCCCGCCGCCACCACCGAATCCTGCAAAGATCCGGAGGCCGTGGTGACGGCCGTTCAGCAAGATCTCGCTGCAACGGTGAGCGCCGTCAAGAAAGAGAGTCTTGACGATTTCGAGAGAGAATTTCATCAGCAAGCCTCGATGAGTAAGCTCTCGATTTATCTTCGAACTGTCAGCGACGTCCTCAGTTGCTTCGAGAAGGCAAGCCAGGATCCGCAGGTGAGCCAGTCGCAGCGCGCTGAGATTCAGCGAAAGCAGTCCACCTACAAGAAGCTTCAGACGACAGCCCAGGCGGACTTGCAGGAGCTGAAAACAGCCAAAGAGCCGAAAGTGGCCAAAGCGGATGTCGAGAAGTTTGATTTCACCCCCTGATTCTCCGCGTGCGGCTCAGGCTGGGGTTGGCGGGGTGTAGCTTGCCCTGCGCGTGTAGCGGCGGCATCTAACCGCCGGTTTCCGGCGCTCTCGCCGTGCCGAGCGCCTCTGAGCGCGCCGTGACAGGATACGGCGCCCACACAATTTGCTACCCTCGGCACAAAGGGTAAACTGTCTCATGCGGTCAGCGGCGCGCCTTCTCAGCAGCCAAGAGATTTTTAAGGGTAAGGTGATTCACCTTAAGGTCGAGCAAGTCGCCGAACCCGGCGGCGTAACGGCCAGACGCGAGGTTGTCTATCACAGCGGCTCCGTGGTGGTTCTGCCGCGATTCACCAGCGGCCAAGTTCTTCTGGTGCGCCAGTTCCGCTATCCCGCGCGGCAGGCGCTCTGGGAGCTTGTGGCGGGCGGAATCGATCCTGGAGAAACGCCGCTGAAGGCCGCCAAGCGAGAATTGCTTGAGGAAACCGGCTATACCGCTTCGAACTTTAAGCCCCTTCTCAAATTCTTTCCCAGTCCGGGCTTTCTCACCGAGGAGATGCACCTGATTGAGGCGCGCGGGCTCACGCGCGGCAAACCGCAGCCGGAATCCGACGAACACATTCGCGCAAAGGTATTCGGACTTCGGGAACTCAAGAACATGGTCAAGAGCAACCGGATCAAGGACGCCAAAACCTTGGTCGCGCTCCTCTGGCTTTTGCAAAAGAATTAATAAGCAAAACGCAAGCCCTTTTCACCCGCATAAACCCATCGCGAAAAAACTTTCACATCCCTCTTGACAGAACGCGAGCGCCATATTATTTATCTGTACCTGTCAGCACATAGGCAGGCGAACGCTACGCTGATGCCGCCAGCACATTATTGAGGATTACAAATTATAGTGACGCAAAACGTTGTAGCGGCGGCCTCTGGCCGTCGGCCATTCTTGGGAAAAACCGGCGCTCAGAGAGCGTCGCTACAGTAAAAACCGTCACTATAATTTGCAATTTTCAGCAAGCACATCATTAAGATTCAGTTTTGCTCACTACAAGGAGGCTGGAAGTGTTAAGAATCAATGGTAAGGTGAAGTGGTTCAACAACACCAAGGGTTACGGCTTCATTGGCCAGGATAGCGGACCCGACGTTTTTGTGCATTACTCCGCTATTCAAATGGATGGTTTCAAGACCCTGCAAGAAGGAGAGGCCGTCGAGTTCGAAGTAGTGCAGGGCCAGAAGGGACCGCAGGCCGACAAAGTTATAAAAGCGCTTTGAGCCGGGCATCCGGATTCGCCGCCCGGATCCAATGATCGTTTTGTCTGTAGCGGCGCTCGAGGCCTGCCGCGGAAGGGAGCGCTGAAATTCCGCGTGGTGGACTGCCGCTATAGCGCGAGGTGTAATAACACTTCGTTTGAAACCCACAGCGATTTCCCGTAAAATCCACCCGAAGCGCTCACGAACGCTGATAGATTCTGATTGCACTAGGCAGTGGCAGTCCACCCTGCAGCGGACCTCTGAATGGAACTATTCCATCGATGATGGATTCTCTGATCGTTCACAATGAAAAAATCATTCCTCTGGCCGAAGCCTGTCTTTCACCCGGTCAGGCGGGCCTGCTCCTGGGCTGGGGCGCATTTACCACGCTCCGGCTTTACGCGGGAATTCCGTTTGAATTCCCGCGCCACTGGGAACGGATGGCCCATGATGCGGCCCGATTAAATATGGAGCTGCCGCTCAATCCTGCAGCCGCCCGCAAGTGGGTTATCGATCTGGCCCTGGCAAACGAGCGCCGCGAGGGTATGGCGCGGGTCAGCTTCATTCGCAATTCAGGAGGCGCTTGGAGCGCCTGGGATAAAGCCCGGCCCATGGATTTCCTGGTGTTCACGCAGGCACTGCCATCGTGGCCCGCATCTTACAGCCTCCAGCTTCAGCCCAACGCGGTTTTTTCCGCTGGCGTCTACGCGGGCGCCAAGATGCTTTCCTGGGCTTCCAATTCCACCCTGATGGAAAGGGCCCGCGCGGACGGGTACGACGACGCGCTGCTGCTCAATGAGCATGGGCACGTCGTGGAGTGCACGTCCGCCAATATTTTTGTGGTTCGCTCGGGCCGAATTTTTACCCCGCCGCTTTCCTCCGGCTGCCTTCCCGGAATCACACGCGAGGTTATCCTCGGCCTTGGGGCTGAGGCAGGAGCGCCGATCACCGAAAAGGAAATTACCAGCAGCGATCTCGACGCAGCCGAGGAAGTGTTTCTCAGCTCCACCACCCGCGAAGTGGGCGGTGTGCGCTCGATTGGTGAACGCTGGCAATATGAGGCGCCGGGTAAGATCACCCAGGCGCTCGCCGCAGCCTTCCAACAATATGCGCAGTCGAAACTGAAAAGCGCGCGGACAGAGGATGAAGGTTTCCTATGAACCGGCAAGCGGGCGTGGCCCTCACCCGGCCTTCGGCCACCCTCTCCCAGAGGGAGAGGGCAGGGAAGCTAAGTAACAGCCCTCTCGCGGCGCGGAGGGAGAGGCCAGGAAGTCAAGTAATAGCCCTCTCCCTTTTGGGAGAGGGGGACCGCGAAGCGGTGGGTGAGGGTTGTATCGATGATCTTACCTTCCTCGCGTTCCGTGGTCCCGATGCGGGTCTGTGTCACAGGAGTACTATCCCGGCAGAACCGTGGGAGAAACGAAGAAGAGCAGTTCCTGATTCTGATCGTTCACAGAGCTTGATTTGAAGAGATTGCCCAGGATGGGAATGCTGCCCAGCAGCGGAACATAGGTCCCGGACCGTCCTCGCGTCGTTACCGTGATGCCGCCAAAGACCACCGTCCCGCCGTCCGGCACCAGCACTTGCGTCGTCGCCTGCTGCGTGTTGATGGAAGGTCCCGTCGTCGTGCTGAAAGTCCCCACCGAGGCGTTGTTCACATAAATATCGAGAAACACTTTGTTGTCCACCGTCACCTGCGGTGTCACAGAAAGCAGCAAGGTTGCATTGACGTACTGGATGGCAATCGTATTGTTGATGCTGGTCTGGATCGGAATCTGGACGCCTTGCTGGACTTCGCCCCGGATGTTGTTCTGCGTCACGATGGTCGGCCGGGAAATGGTCCGCGCCTGATCGCGCGTTTCGGCGGCTGTGATGGCGGCATTGATGGCGTAGCGCGCGGCCTGGGTCGTGATCGAAAAGGCTCCAAAGCCGTTCGCCGCCACGCTGCCGGGCTGCGTCACCGCTCCCAGCGCCGGCAGGGGCGGACCGGTGGGCGCAACACCGGTAATGCCTTGGCCGGTTCCTCCGGCGCCGATCGTGTGCCCGCGAGAACTTCCGAAAGTTCCGCTCAGCACGGAGGAGAGCGTCCGCGTGAAATCCGCATTGGCGAGAATCACGCGCACCTGGATCGAAACCTGCTTAGATTTCATATCCAGCTTGTCGATCACCGCTTCGATAATCGGGATCTGCGAGCGATGATCCGTGATAATCACCGCGTTATCCCGTGGATCCGCCACCACCTTGCCCTCGGGGCTGATCACGCCCTTCAAGCCGTTCAGAATCTTGACCACGCCGGGAATCGGCAGTTGGTTTTGTTGCGCGCCACCGCCGCCGGCGCCGCCCGAGCTGCTTGACTGCATCGGCTGCTCATCGGCGGCGCGGGCGTATTCCAGTCTCCGTACTACCGTGACCAGCGGCTCCGCCGCGAGCTTCGCGTCTCGCGCGGAAGCCTGGGCCTTCGCCTCGGTGGTCAATGTTTTCACTCGAGCCACCCGCAGCACATTTCCTTCAAGCTCCGTGCCAAGGTTGTTGTTCTTCAGCACGATGTCCAGGGCCTCGTCCCAGGGTACGTCATTCATCACCATGGTGATTTTGCCGGTTACATCCGCGTCCAGGACAACGTTCAGCCCGCTGACCTGATGGACGAGACGGAAAAAATCCCGGATATCGACGTCCCGAAGATCCAGCGAAATCAGTTTTCCCGTGTAGTGACGCTGATTGTAAAACGGCGTGCTGATGATCCCTCCGCCGTGAAGTAGTCCCTGATCAGGACCGATCCCTCGCAGGGTTTGCGCCGCCTTAGTTGCCTGTTGCGCCTCGAGGAGCAGAGGAGGAGCGCTGGGCGCTTCGGTTGAGGCCAGCAGGATTTTCGCGGGTGCGGTGGAGGCTTCCGTAAATGCGGGTTTCTCCGCCTCAAGGGGGGAATCCCGTTGTTCCGGACCGGACGATGCGAGCGCCGCGAAGTTAATTTTCACAGGGCGCTTCAGGTCAGGGTCGGGGGCTGTTGAGAGGCGGGCGCTCGCCGGCCTCAAATCGACGGGTTGGTAGACGGGCGCCGTCTTGGGAGCATTCGCCACGCGGCCGGGCGGCGGCTGGCGGAGGTAAATGCGGACAGAATTGGGTTCTGACTTAATACGAAACGGCGCGTTCTTGGAAAGGTTGGCCACCACACGCGTGACCAGGGAAGGTTGCGTTCGGAATTGAGCGACCCGGACGTCCCGCAGCACGCCGGCCCCCGAAGGCGACACACGTTCATAATGGGGAACTTCTGTCTGCTCCAGGTCCACCACCAGGCGAGGCGGATTCTTCAGACGGAACGGCCGGATGGGCGACTGGCGGGTGGTTCCAATCTCCACAATCTCCTGGCCGTCTTTGCCCCGTTGAATGGCCACATGAGTGATTCTCGATGGCGGGACCTGGAAGCGCGGGATTGCGGCGAGGAACGCCGGCACGTCTACGTCCCGGAGGGGTAAGGCGGCAGGAAGCGGAGCGAAGGCGGGGGCCGTTTCACCGGCAGCCGGTGCATCTTCGAGGAGCAGGCGCAAACCTGCTGGTTCCTTATCCACCCGAATCGATTGCGGATTTTTCAAGTAAAACTCGACGCGGGTTGCGGTTCGGCCCTCGGCCGGGGCGAAAGGAACCAAGCGATAGCTTTTCACGGGCCCAGCCCAACCATCTGGCGCGCGGGTGGCAAGGGTGGTCTCGACGCCGTTCAAATCCAGTGAAAAATGGTCCGGCCCCGTCCGGACCAGGCTGAAGGAATAAGGACCGCCGATGCGGAGCAGGACTTGGTTTCCGTTTGCCGGCGGCGAAATCGCCACTTCCTTCAGCAGGGATGGTCCTGCCGAATGCGCCCGCGGACCCGCGGGCGCGCAGAGAACCACCAGAAGAAGACAGGCCATCAGCAGTACCGATAACGCTTTCCCTCTCATTGTCCTTCTCCCGTCAGGTTCAGTTGCCTCACGACCACGCGGAAGGTTTCGCCTCCCCTGGGCAATTGGACTCGCTCCCGGAAATAGACCGCCCGGGGTGTAATACGCATGACCGTGCCATCGTAAAGCTCTTCGTTCTTGCGGAGGAAATAGGCGCCGCCCACGCCGTTCGAAACAATCGCGATTCGCTCCGCGTCATTTTGCTGAGAGACAATGCCCTGCAGCTTTAGCTCACTGATGACCAGCCCCCGCGGGCCGGGCGGCAGATGCCTGCGAAGGCTTTCTGGGCCCGTGTCTTTTTTACCGGTCGAATGCGGCGCGGGCGGCGGGGGCAGTTTGAAAGGATCTCGCTTTCCGGCAAAATTCAAACTGGATGAGGACGCGGCCTCAAGGCGCGGCGGAGAAACCGTCCGGGCGACCTGCGCGCTGTTTGACGAACCGTTGGGCGGAGCCGCTCCTGGGTTGCCGTTGCCAAGCGTGATTGTTGATCGGAGGCCACGCCCGGCACTGAGCGGCTGAGTGAGAAACAGCAACGCAAGAGCTGTTCCCATCATCCAGGCGCTTGGCGGCAACCATGTTCGCCTGCGTGTTTTAGAATCCTGAAGGGCTGCGCTATTCATATTTCTTCGAGGCCTTCACTGGATAAGCTGTGGTTTAGCAGATGCGGCCTGCGGCTGTGCCGCTTGCTGTGCGGAAGGGCTTGGCCCTTCCGACAGCCCGCAACAGAACCAACCTGTTCCGGCTGGGCGCGAAGGCTTAGCCTTCGCGCCCAGCCGGAACGTAAAAAGAACCGCACGTGCCCGGAAAGCCAGAGGCTTTCCGCACCGCGAGCCGCAGAGCCGCCGCGGCCTACCTTCGTCTGGGCCCGGCCTTCGGGGGCGGCGGTGGAGGCGGGCTGTTGTAAAAAGTGGTCAGGATGCAATTGGCGGCCACCGTTTCCGACGGGCCAACCTGGTATGACCCTTTCCTGCCCGGCCCATTGGGCGGCCCCAGCGTCAGCGCGGTGATGTTCACGATCCGCGGACTGTTTGCCAGGCGCGTGAAGAAAGACAACAAGCCGTAATACGTGCCGTCCAGCCGTAACTGAAATGGCATGGAGGTGTAATACGTCTGCCGCGCGACAGGCTGAGCCGTCATCGAGCGGAGATGGACCGCGGAAGCGGCCGCCGTGCCGTAGACCGCCTTTACAAACTGGTCGTCGGCCGGCTTGTCTGGAACAATCTGCTGAAGTTCTTCCAGCTCAGCCTGCGCCGTCGCGATCTGTTTCATAAAATCCGCGCGCCGGGCTTCAAGCTGGCGCGCACGGAGGTTCTGAGCATGCAGCGTCTCAAATTGCGCTTTCAGGCTCTTAGCCCTCGTGCTGAGCGGCGCCACAAAATTATAGAAAACGATAACGGCCAGCAGCACCGGCAGGCAGGCCAGGATGATCCCTTGCTGCATTGGAGGAAGATCGCTGAATTTTTTGGAAGCCATCTCGACCTTTTCCCTATCTCTTTGCCGGAGGCAACGGCGCCGGGCGGCCCCCGGCGAGAGCCGGGTTTGCGGCGGCGGACCGCGGATGATAAACACAGTCCAGATCAAACATGAAGTTCACGGCCGTCTTCAGGTCGTCTTCAAAAAACTGGCGCAATTGGATGTCCTCGAAGGACGGAATCTGTTGAAGCTGGGTAATAAAGTCCGCAATGGCGTTGACGCGGCCGGATTGGCCGTGGATGCTGAGCCGCGCCTTCTGCGCATCGACCGATAGCAGATAAAGGCCACTCACGCGGTCGACGGCGTTGCCGAGCAGGGTCATCAACTGCTGAGGGCCGGTACGCTGCTGCTGCAAGCTCTGAATTAAAGTGATGTGCTCCTTAATCTGCGCGAGCTGGTTTTGGTAATTCTTATTTTGCGTCTCGATGGCTGCCAGCCGCACGGCCTCCTGCCGCTCAGCGGCGATCTGGCGGTTCAGGCCGTCAATCTGCCGGTTGGCATTCCAATACAGCAGGCCCACGATGCCAAAACTCACCACCAGGCTCACCAGGGGCAGGAATTCCTTCCTCTGCAGGAAAGCGGGAGCCTCCTGGATCTTCGCCTCGGCCTCCCGCGCGGGAGCTTGAATGAGGTTAATTCGAATCATGCGGCGTCAAAGCTCCTCAGCGCCAGACCCGTCGCCACGGTCATGCGCGGGGCGATCTCCGCAATGAATCCTGGATCGAATTTGCCGGGATGAACGTGAACCTTTCGGAACGGGTCCAGAATCTCGACCGGAACGCCGAACTCCGTATTGAGCAAATCCACCAGCCCTTTGATTCGCGCCGTGCCGCCCGCAACGTAAATCGCGTGAATGCGATCGGTGGAAGTCGTGTGCCGGAAGTAATCGAGTGTCTTCTGAATCTCCAGCAGAAGAAGTTCCGAAACGGACCGCAAATGGGGCAGCTCCGCCTCCGACGCGATATTGGGGACCGGCTGGCCCAATTTCAGCTTTTCGGCGTTTTCGTAGCTGAGGTCGAGTTCTTTCTGCAGAATATCGGTGTATTGATTTCCGCCCACCGAAACGTCGCGGGTGAAGAGCGGCATGCCCCCGCGCGTGATGTTGATGTTCATGATGCTCGCACCGATATTCAGCAGGGCGATGGTTTGATCGGGAGGGGGCTCATAGCTTAATTCAAAAGCGTTCTGCAGCGCGAAAGCGTCAATATCCATCACGGCCGGGGTCTTGTTCGCCTGCGCCAGGACGCTCGTGTGATTTTGAATTTTCTCGCGCTTGACAGCGAGCAGCAGGACGTCCAGTCCGTTTCCCGCGGACGCGGGTCCCAGGACGTAATAATTCAGATTGACTTCGGCCAGATCGAAACGAATGTTCCGCATGGCTTCCTGCTGAACGGCTTTTTCCAGTTCTTCTTCGCTGGCGGCATGAACCGTGACGCGCTTGACAATCACCGAATGGCCGGAGACGGAGACCGCCACGTCCGAAGTTGCGATCTTATTTTCCGCAAAGATTTTTTCGATGGATGCGGAAACGGACAGGCCATCCATGATGGCGCCGTCCACAATTGTATCCTGGCCAAGATTTTCGACGGCCAGGGTAGCGAGCTCAAAACGCCCATTTTTTTGCTTCAACTCAACGGCCTTGATGGAGCTCGACCCGATGTCGAGGCCCGTCAGGCCAGATGCTTTCTTGTTGCGCCAAAAAAACATTGAAAACCTCGGAACCCGTTAAACTCCGCGCGCTCACCGCGAGGCTTGCCGTTGGCGGCTTTGGCGCTCCATCCAGCGGTCCAACACCGCCTTTTTGAAGCGCCATCGGTTGCCCAGCTTAAAAGCTGGGATTTGGTCCTGCGTCAGGTACTTGTAGAGGGTCTCTTTTGAAACTCCCAGGTACTTCGAGGCCTCGCGAACGTTCATCACTTCCCGGAAAGATGTCATGCCCTGGCCGTCATTCTCCAAAAGTTTGCTTGCAGTGATTCCTATAGGGTTGTACCCGGTGTTTACTAATATGTCAAGTACAATATTGAGAAATATATGAACTTTAATGTAAGTTGCGGGTAAAACACTCCGAAGCTTACATTCACTCACCACCTAAATCCTACTTTTCTATGTCGCCGGCGGGATTTTCCCCTTCGGAGGACAGGGCTTAGAAGATGCCAAGTTGGGCTTTACGTGCTCCTGGAGTTTTCCTCTTTGTGTTCGAGCAATGCTACGATGAAGGGGAGAGCCGAAAAGGCATGTTGGAGAGGATTTCTTACTGGAGGATTCGGCCAAGGGCATGGGTGATTATGAGAAATATCTAAGAATGGCAGAGGAATGGGAGGCGGAATTCACTCGTAATCGCGCTCGTTACGGGCCGAAAATTCACTGCCGCAACGGCTGTAGTGATTGTTGCGGTCAGATGTTTCAAATAACGGAACTGGAAGCGGCATACATCTCTCATGGGGTGAAAGGGCTTCCGGAAGCCCGCCAGGCTGCCTTGAAAGAACGCGCCCGGACGTATCTGGAGAAACGTAAAGGACTTATAGGCAGTCAAGGAATCGAGGAAGCCTGGGGATCGTTGCCTCCTCCCGGCTTGCGGCTGCCGTGTCCGGCGCTCGAAGGTGGCGCATGCTCGATTTACGAGCACCGGCCCATGATTTGCCGCAAATACGGGATTCCTCTCCACAATCCCAAGAAGCCGGACCGGATCTTTGCCTGCGAGTTGAACTTCCAGCCGGGAGAAGAAATTCAGGACGACCAGCTTGTCCAGATTCATACCGGGCTTTATCAGCGGTGGGCTGATGTTCAGGCGGATTACAATGACCAGGGCGGCCGCCGTGATCCCAAGCCCCTGACCGTGGCCCGCGCGATTCTGGAGGATTTCGAGCCCTACCTGCCCGGCAGAAGAGAAGCCAGAGACGAGAGACTAGAGACGAGTGATGAGTGACGAGTGAAAAGATGCCATGCGTGGATTGAACTTGCAGCCTGCGGTCGCGCCATCCAGAAAGGAAGCTATCATTGCCATCCAAGCCGCTACCGACACATATTGATTCCTCCTCTCCGCAGTTCGAAAAGAATAGCCGCCATATGGCGGACCTGATGCTCGAAATCAAGAATGAGGAGGAAACCCTGCGTGAGGGCGGCGGCAAAAAGTCGATAGACTCACAACACCAGAAGGGCCGCTGGACCGCGCGCGAGCGAATTGGCTGCCTGCTTGATCCGGATTCCGAATTTCTTGAACTGGGGATTTACGCAGCCTATGGCATGTACGAGGAGTGGGGCGGCGCGCCCGCGGCGGGCGTCGTGACGGGTCTGGGGCGCATTCACGACCGCCTGGTGATGGTCATCGCCAACGATGCCACAGTGAAAGCGGGAGCATTCTTTCCGCTCACCGCCAAAAAAGTGATTCGCGCCCAGAATATTGCCCTGGAAAATCATATTCCCACCGTTTATCTGGTCGATTCTTCGGGCATTTTTCTGCCTCTCCAGGAAGATGTGTTTCCGGATGCTGATGACTTTGGCCGCGTGTTTCGCAACAACGCCGTGATGAGCGCCCGCGGCATTCCGCAAATCACCGCGATTATGGGAATGTGCGTGGCTGGAGGCGCTTATCTGCCCGTGATGTGCGATCACATCCTGATGACCGAAGGCAGCGGCCTTTTTCTTGCCGGCCCGGCGCTGGTCCAGGCTGCGATTGGCCAGCAAGTCACTGCGGAAGAATTGGGCGGCGCCGAAATGCACGCGCGCATCAGCGGTACGGTCGACTTCAAGGAACCTGACGATGAAGCCTGCCTCGCGCGCATCCGGGCGCTTGTGGATAAGATGGGTTCACGCCAGCCCGGGCCTTTCGATCATCAACTGGCCAAGTCGCCCGCGTATCCTGCGGAGGAGATTTACGGCATCTACTCCGCCGAACCCTCTCGCCAGTACGACATGCGGGAAATCATCGCCCGCATCGTGGATGACTCGGTTTTTGAGGAGTATCGCACCGAGTATGGCGAGACCATTCTCTGTGGCTACGCGCGCATTGGCGGCTGGGCGGTGGGAATCGTCGCCAATCAGAAGAAGCACGCGCAGGCGGCGGCTCCCGGAACGGGACAGCACCGGATCGAATTTGGCGGCGTCCTCTATACTGCCTCGGCGGAGAAGGCCGCGCGCTTCATCATGGATGCGAACCAGAACTTGATCCCGCTCGTTTTTCTGCACGATGTCAATGGCTTTATGGTCGGCAAAGAAGCCGAATGGAGCGGCATCATCCGCGCGGGCGCGAAGATGGTGAACGCGGTTTCGAACAGCGTTGTCCCCAAAATCACAGTCATCTGTGGCGGAAGTTTCGGCGCGGGTCACTATGCCATGTGCGGAAAAGCCTATGATCCCCGCTTCATCTTTGCGTGGCCCACCGCTCGCTATGCGGTGATGAGCGGTGAATCCGCGGCGGCAACGCTGGTGGAGATTCGTATCCGCCAGTTGGAGCGCGAAGGGAAGAAGCTGAGCGCCCAGGAGAAACAGAAGCTTTTTGACTCCGTCAGCTCCACTTACGAGCGCCAGACGGACCCGCGATACGCCGCGGCCCGGCTCTGGGTGGACGCCATTATCGATCCGGCGGAGACGCGCGGGGCGCTGATCTGGGCGCTTGAGGCCGCAGCGCTGAATCCCGAAGTGCCGGAGTTCAAGACCGGAGTGTTGCAGACGTGAAAGGCAGTTAAGCGTCTAGAGTCGAGAGTTAAGAGGTTTTTAACAAGCATGCAGCGATTCACCGATCTTCTGGTCTGGCAGCGTAGCCATGATCTTGTTCTCCAGCTTTATCGTGTGACGGCCCGCTTTCCGGGCGATGAAAAGTTTGGCTTAATTTCACAGCTTCGGAGGGCGGCAGCATCCATCCCAACAAACATTGCGGAAGGATCAAAGCGTCGCACCAATTCCGAGTATGCCCGATTTTTGAATATCGCTGACGGCTCGCTTGCGGAAGTAGAGTATTTGGTCATGCTCAGCAGGGATCTCGGTTTTCTCCTCGCCGGGCCTTCAGAAACACTCCTCAAGGAGATGACGGAAATCGCAAAGATGCTGAACGCCCTACGGTCTAAAGTGGAGAAGTCCAGGTGAAACCGCTTCGACTCTTGACTCTCGACTCTCAACTCTCAACTTAGGTCGCTACCATGGAAACCGTCAAAATCATCGAGTGCCCTCGGGATGCGTGGCAAGGCTTGCCCAAGATCATTCCCACTGAAGCCAAAGTAGCTTATTTGCGCAAACTCATCGAGGCGGGATTCCGGCATCTTGACGCGGTCAGCTTTGTGGCGCCTCAGCACGTCCCGCAGATGGCGGATAGCGAGCAGGTTCTGCACGAGCTTCAGGCGCAGCACCTGTTGGGGCCGCGCACGAACGGCCACGCGAAATCATTTTCATCGGCCGAAGAAAGCCCGCAAAATGTTGAAATCATCGGTATCGTAGTGAACGAGCAAGGGTTGAATCGCGCGCTCGTGGCCGGTGGACTCACAACGTTGGGCTATCCTTATTCGGTTTCGGCGAATTTCCGGCGGCAGAACGCGAACATGTCGCAGTCCGAATCCCGCGCGCTGGTCCAGAAGTTGGAGCAAGCTGCGCGGCAGGCGGGACTGAAGCTTGTGATTTATGTCTCGATGGCGTTCGGTAATCCTTTTGGCGAGCCCTGGAGCCCGGAGATAACCGCGGATGCGGTGGACTGGCTGAAGAGCATGGGGGTGACATCGGTTTCTCTGGCTGATACGGTAGGTGTCGCGAGTCCCGAGAACGTAGGGAATCTTTACCGCGCAGTGAAGGGAAGCGCGGGAGAGATCGAGCTGGGCGTTCACCTCCACAGCCGCCCGGAAAACGCCGCGGAGAAAGCCTTGGCAGCTTACGAAGCCGGTTGCAGGCGATTTGATGGCGCACTCACCGGCCTCGGCGGTTGTCCGTTTGCCGGAGACGCCCTGGTCGGAAATATCGCAACGGAGATTGTCGTGTCAGCGCTGGCCGCCAAAGGTGCCCAAACCAGCGTTGAACCCTGGGCGATGCTCTCGGCGGTGGAAGCCACGAAGGAATTCCGCCGCGAATACGCGAATTCCTGAATAGAAGAAGCATCACCACGAAGACACAAAGGTACAAAGGAAAACAAGAGAAACCGATTCCTGGCCGCGTTGGCAAGCGGTAGGTCCCGAAGCGTACCTCGACCTTTAGGATGGCTTGTTCGAAAGCGGACTGAAGATTCTCTTTGTGTCCTTCGTGCCTTTGTGGTGATCCTTGACCTTGGAGCACGCGGAGGACCCTCCATTGACAATTCTGCGCGAAATCTTCTTTATTTGCTGCGGCTGCTCCCTCATCTATTACGGCCTGACCCTGATCACCGGCTGGATGTTCAGCCGGCGCTCGAAAACGCTTCCGCCTGTTCCGCCGAATCCCCCGGGCGCCGCTCTGCTCAAGCCGCTGCACGGCTTTGATGAGGAACTGCTGGCCAGCCTGCGAAGCTTTATGGAGCTGGACTATCCCAAGAAGGAGTACATCTTCGGGATTACCACAGAGCGCGACTCCGCGCTCCAGGCGCTGAATAAGCTGAAACAGCTTTACCCCGCAGCCAGGATCCGGCAGACCGTTGGCGATGAGCCTTCGACCAATCGGAAGGTCGGCAAGCTCTTGCGCATGCTTCGCCCGCCGCCTGAATCTGAGATTCTGGTGATGAGCGATGCGGACGTGCGTGTGGACCACGACTATCTGAAACGGATCGTGACGGAAATTGAAACCGGTGAGAACGTCGGAATGGTCACGTGCGCCTACAAAGGGATTGCGCCGCAAGGGAGCCTGGGAGCGCGCCTCGAAGCCCTTTTTACGAATACCGACTTCACGCCCACGGCCATTCTTTCCTACTATCTTGAACCCATGCGGCACGCCTTCGCTTCTACGGTCGCCATCCGGCAAAGCACGCTGCGCGAGGCGGGCGGCCTCGAAGCGGTGAAGAATTCATACGGCGACGATTTCGCCCTTGCCCGGAGGGTCGCAGCGCAAGGTTACCGGATTCAACTTTCAAGCTCGATCGTCACCATGGTGATTGAAAAGATGGCGTTCCGCGATTTTTGGGGCCGCCAGATGCGTTGGGCGCGTGTGGATCGCAAAATCCGGCCTATCAGCCTGGCCCGTATTCTGATCAACGGCCCCTTCTGGGCGCTGCTGCTCTTCCTGATTTCAGGCTGGGGCTGGCTGTGGCTTGGGATGGCCATCGCCGCCACTGCCGCCCGCGTGGGAATGTCCGCCTGGACCTGCCGTGCGGTTTTACGGCTTCCTGTTCGGTTTTCTGACCTTCTACTCGGTCTCATGAAAGACCTTCTGATGCAGGCTATCTGGCTTTCCAGTCTCGTGGGAGATACCGTGGAATGGCGCGGGCGCAAGCTGCGTCTGCTGCCGACCGGGGAAATGGAAGAAGTAAAGTAGGTGCGCTGTAGCGTCGGCCTCTGGCCGCCGGTCTTTAGTTCTTAAAAACCGGCGCTCAGAGAGCGCCGCTACAGCTGGGTAGCCACGGTCAATCGGTTTTTGATTGACCGTGGATTTGTTGTTTATCCCGATCAAAAGCCCACGGTCAGAAAATGCGCAGACCGTGGCTACCTGCTGCACTTACTTGGCCGAAGCGGGCAGGGGACCGGCCTGGGGGTTGCGAATCATGTCGCGGGCAAACGTTCCTGCCGCGCCGAAACCGAGCGGCAGGCGCATCATGATCCCCATCGTGCTGATCGCGAGCCCCACCGTAAGCAGCGTGGCCTGGGGCCCATAGGCGTGAAATCCCAAAATCAGGACTGCCTGCAGCACCCCTAAGCCAGCCGGAGTAATAGGAAACGCGCTCAGGAAGAGTTCCGCAGGCTCGAACGCCAGCACCTGAATAAGCGGGACGTGAATGCCGAAGCTCTTCAGTTGGAAGTACAACATGAATCCCTGGGCGGCAAAAATGGGGGTGCGGATGAGCGTCAGCCGAACATAGTGGGAAATGCGCGCGTTGCGGAAGCTCAAGAGCGAAGGCCGCTCATAAATCCAACGGGCGATGGGTGAAGAAGGCTGCCCGCGCAGCCAGAACCAGGCCACCAGGCAAACGCCCGCCGTCGCGATCGCGGGATAATACCACCAGGCGCTCAAGAGCGATCCCGGAACCAGCAGCGCGGCCACGAGACCCATCAGCGCCATCACCAGAAAGTCGATCAATCCCAGGAAAACCATCGTGGCGCCGCCTGAAAGCAATGGCACGCCCTTGCGCCGCCGCATGAAAAGGACCAGAGCTGCTCCGCCCGCCACCTGGTTGATGGCTTGCAGAAAATACTGAGCTGCGTTCGCGGGCAGCATCTCGCGGAACGAAGTGGGTGCGTGGAAATAGCTGAAAAGCTTGGAATAAAGGATTGTTTCGCCGAAGAACCAGACGGCAAAGGAACCGGCGCACCCCAGCAAAAACCACCACGGATTCGCGTGGCGCACAATGCTGATGAATTCGCCCAGTGGCGTGCCGCGAGCGAGGTACACAATGATGCCCAAGGCGAGGCCATAGGTTGCCAGGTTGCGCAGCCATTTTCCCTTTTTACCCCAAAAGCCGCGTTCGGGCCGGACCGGCAAAGGCGCTTCTTCCGTACGGTCGAGGGTCTGCAAAAGGGGTTCAGGCATCTCTAATAGCGCTCCCGGAAGGCGCCGATCAAGGCAAACGCCTCGATGAAGCCCACACCGATATTATATCGTCAAACCTGCGGGGTTTATTGCGCGACCGTGTAAGGATTGCCATTGGTCTTGCGGGCCAATTCCCGGAACGTTGTCAGCCGGATGCGGTTCTCGTCAATCGCGCTGCGGATTTTGGGGCTGGTCAGCAGTTCGGTTTCGATCACCTGCGAGGGCCACAGCGGCGGCTGGCCCTCCACCTCAACCGCCGGATGGAAATAGAATTCGGTGACGTGATCTTCCGGCAGGCGCGCCAGCGCGCCGAGCAAGTACTCCTCTGACAGGCGGCCGGTCTG
>DASUKV010000218.1:0-5460 GCA_036278555.1 Terriglobia bacterium | reverse complement strand
CTTTCCTGCAGGCTGCTCTCAGAACCTTATGGCCCAAACGAGGGAGAATCATCTGATTGAATAAAGAATCCGGCGGAGTGACGATGTCCGAAAACCGCCAGTTCCATCGCGCGATTGGTGAGAAAATCAATTCATGGAAATACTGGATCGGGAAGTATGCTATCGAGCTTTGGAAAGCCGGGACGCCCGTTTTGATGGCCTGATCTTCGTAGGCGTTAAGTCTACAGGCATTTACTGCCGTCCAATTTGCCCGGCCTGCACCCCAAAATTTCAGAATTGCGATTTTTATGATTCCGCGGCGGCGGCGCAAGATGCGGGCTTTCGTCCGTGTCTTCGTTGCCGGCCTGAGGCGGCCCCCGACCTGGCCTCCTGGCGAGGGACGTCGAATACGGTGTCTCGAGCCTTGGCCCTGATCGGAGAGGGAGGACTTGATGACGCAAGCGTCGCACAACTGGCCGAACGCCTGGGTGTTGGTGAACGCCACCTGAGGCGGCTGTTTCTTCAGCACCTGGGGGCCCCTCCAGCATCCGTAGCCCAGACGAAACGGGTTCTTTTCGCGAAGCAACTGATTCATGAAACGCGAATGCCAATGACGGAAGTCGCGCTCGCGGCGGGTTTTGGCAGCGTCCGCCGGTTTAATGAGACGTTTCGGAACCTGTTTCACCGCCCCCCGGGCGATTTAAGACGCAGAACTTCCATAAGTTCCGTAAGCTTCGACGAGGGAGTCACTTTGCGTCTGCTGTACCGCCCACCCTACGATTGGAACTCCATGATCGGTTTTTTGCAGGCTCGCGCCATCCCGGAAGTTGAGGTCGTAGAGAATGGGCAATACCTTCGCACCGTTGGATTGGACGGATTTGCCGGCACGATCGAAGTTTCTCATCAATCAGAGCGGCACAGCATTTGCGTCAAGATTCGCTTTCCAAACGTCAGGTCATTGCCCGCGATTGTCGCGCGGGTACGCCGTCAATTCGACCTCGGCGCCGATCTCGAAACCATTGAGACGCATCTTTCAAACGATCCTTTGTTAGCGCCCCTGGTGGCGCAGCGCCCGGGACTGCGAGCTCCCGGCGGTTGGGACGGCTTCGAACTGGCCGTCCGAGCCATCCTCGGCCAGCAGATTAGCGTCGCGGCGGCGCGCCGGCTGGCCGGGCAAATGGCCGCGCTTCATGGCGAGCCCGTCCCCCAATCTTATACCGGGCACACCGGCCTCTCCCGTGTATTCCCCACCGCGGAACGGCTCGCGAAAGCAGAATCAATCGGCCTGGGAATGCCGGCCGCGCGCCTCGCCGCACTCAAGGCGCTGGCTGAAGCCTCTGTTCGAGACCAAAACCTATTCCGGCCGGCGGGAAGTATTGAAAAAACCGTTGAGCGGCTGAAGGCGATCCTCGGAGTCGGCGAATGGACCGCTCAGTATATCGCGCTGCGCGCAATCCGTGAGATGGACGCATTTCCTGCGGCGGATAAAGGTCTTCTTCGCAGCGCGGCGGCAGTGGATCAGGCTGTGGCAATGACGCCAGCCATTCTGCTTAATCGCGCGGAATCGTGGCGCCCGTGGCGAGCCTACGCAGCGCAGCACCTGTGGGCCGCCGATCCAAAATTACTTCAAAGGAAGGGACAAAACTTATGAGTGAGACTTTGCAATTAATGATCGACTGGATCGAAACCCCGATCGGCAAAATGGCGATTGTTGCAGATGATGAGGGGAATTTGCGCGCTGTGGACTGGACAGATCACGAAGATCGCATGCTGCACTTACTGCGGCGTCAGTACGGTGAAAATGGGTTCCGGCTTGAACCCGGGAAAAATCCGCACGGATTCACCGGCGCAATCCGCCGGTATTTTGACGGCGACCTTACCGCGCTGGATGGTTTGCCGGTGAAAACGGCGGGCACCCCGTTTCAACGCGCTGTATGGAGCGCGCTTAGGAAAATTCCTTGCGGAACTACGATGACCTACGGAGAACTGGCCCGGCAGATTGGCAAACCCGCGGCCATGCGGGCTGTGGGGCTTGCCAACGGTGCTAACCCTGTTGGTGTCATCGTACCGTGCCACCGGGTGATTGGAGCTGATGGCTCGCTGACCGGTTACGGAGGGGGGATCGACCGGAAAAAGTGGCTCCTGGAGCACGAGTCTCGCGGAGCGAAATGATCTATTTCACTTGATAATCGCTTGTGACCGATCCCCTCGCCCGCGCTCGTACCTCGCGCACCCTCTCCCCAAGGGAGAGGGTGCTACCCTCTCATTGATTCCGGCCCTCTCCCGCCGGGAGAGGGGTGCTATCCTCTCATTGATTCCGGCCCTCTCCCGCTGGGAGAGGGTGGCCGAAGGCCAGGTGAGGGGTGACGAATTCTATTGAGCGGGTGCGCTAGCCGCCTGTGCGACATTGCCCGAATGCAACCCGCATTCTTTCTTGGTGGCGTCTTCCCACCACCAGCGGCCCTCGCGTTCGTGCTGGCCGGGTAAAATCGCCCGCGTACAAGGCTCGCACCCAATCGAAACGAAGCCGCGCTCATGCAGCGGGTTATAAGGGACTTCGTTTTCCCGGATGTAGCTCCATACCTGCTTCGAACTCCAATTCGCTAGCGGATTGAACTTGATCAGCTCGCGGCCATTCGAAAAGGTGGGATCGACCTCCGCCACGGCCACCTGGGCGCGTGTGGAAGGGCTCTGATCGCGCCGCTGGCCCGTGACCCAGGCGTCCAGCTTGCTGAGCGCGCGCTTGAGCGGCTCAACTTTGCGTACGGTGCAGCATTCTTTGTGCCCATCACGATAGAAGGAGAACAAACCCTTCTCGTGGACGAACTTTTGCACGGCGTCGGAATGGGGAAAGAAAACATCCACCTTGATTCCGTAGTGCTCGCGCACTTTATCCAAAAACTGGTAAGTCTCGGCGTGCAGGCGGCCCGTATCCAGTGAAAACACCTGGAAGTCTCCGCCCAGTTTCGCCGCCAGATCCACCAGAACCACGTCCTCGGCGCCGCTGAAGCTGACGCCGATGCGAGGCGAAAAATTTTTCAAGGCGAAGGCCAGAATCTCGCGCGGATGAAGATTGGCGCTTGTCTCCGCCCAATTTTTAAGCTCGGAAGAGTTAAAACCCATTTTTAAGAATCACCTTTCTTTTTAACAGTTTGCCGAAAATCGCTCACCTCCTCGGCCCGAGGAGGAATTGGGGGTTTTTGGAGAAATCACCATGCCAACCACCCCTGCCCCTCTCTGCCAACGGCGAGAATTACCCGGAATCGGACTCAGTTACCAGCTCAAGAGCAGCCGGGCCCCCAGCGAAAAATAAAGAATGCTCAACAGCCAGCTAAAATAGCGTTCCGGAATGCGATGCGAGAACCAGCTTCCGACGAGCACCCCCGGCAGCGATCCCGCCACCAGGCCGAAGAAAAGATGCTGATTAAAGTGCCCCATCCAGAAATGGAGCGATCCGGCCAATACGGTGGTGGCGAGCCCCAGCATAATGTCCGTGCCCACCAAGTCCGCAATCGGCAACGGAGCGACGAGCAGCATGAAGACCATCAGCAGACTGCCGCTGCCAACCGAGGTCACAGCGACCAGAAAGCCTACGCCGGCCCCAACCGCCAGAAAACGTTTATGCCCTCTTTCGCCCACCTGGATTTCCGATCTTGACGGGTTCGGCGCTTGCGCGGCCCGCTTCTGCCGCTTACGAACGTAGGGCAGCGAAACCGAAGCCGCAAACAAAGCGAGTCCAACGAAAACTTTCAGGCTGGCATCCAGATTGGCGGCAGAGAGATGAACCTTGAGGAAATGGACAAACAAAATCCCTGCCAGGCTGCCCGGCAGGCTGCCCAGAATAATGTATCCCGCCAGACGCCAGTAAATTCGGCCCAGCCGCCAGTGCTCGATAAACCCCACCAGCTTGGTGGCGACGCCCATGGCAAGGTCCGTCCCAATGACGACCACCGCCGAATAAGGCGTAAAAAGAAGGAGCAATGGCGTCAACACGGAGCCACCGCCCGTGCCCGTTAACCCAATCAGTAATCCGGCAAGAAATCCGAGGATCGGTACCGTCATCGTAAGAACCGCGGCCGACAAATAATGGCCAGAAAACAAAAACGCCCGCTAGCGGGATTGCCGTTAGCGGGCGTTTCGGATGATAAGCTTGGAACGAGGCTTACAAAGCAGTTATCTCCGAAGAGCGGCAGCCGCTAACGGTCACACGACAACAACAACAGACCATCGCGGCCATTGCCTTCTTCAGCGACATGGAACTTGCCTGAGCCATCGTTGAAACATCTACATTACACGAACCCTGAACGGGGAGCAAGGGTTTTCTTAAGCTCCCGCGAGAGTGCCGATCGAATTCTTGCCTTGCCTGCCCGCATCATCGGTATTACGATAACTCCTTCATTTCTTTCATCCTTAGGAGGGTTAATTTATGTCAAACAAAGGAATTACACGCCGCGGATTCATCCAGACCACGGCGGGCGGAGTCCTCGCAAGCACGGTGATGCTGGAACCGAAAAGCCTTGCCGCCTCGCCCCGGCCCGCGCCGCCCAGCGATACACTGCGCTTCGGGATCATCGGCGTTGGCATGCGGGGATCGGGCCTGCTTGGAACAGCGATCAAACTGCCGGGCGTCGAGTGCGTCGCGGCGTGCGAGCTTTACGATGGCCGCGCGACGCTGGCCAAGGAAATCACCGGAAAACCCATCACCATTACCAAGCGCTACCAGGACTTGCTCGACCGCAAGGATATTGATTGCATCATCGCGCCCGTCCCGGACCACTGGCACAAGGATATTGTCGTGGCTTGCTGCAAGGCCGGGAAAGACGTTTATGTTGAAAAGCCGATGACGCACACGGTGGAAGAGGGCTTTGAAATTATTGACGCCGCGCGGGAGCACAACCGGATTGTCCAGGTGGGTAGCCAGGAGCCCAGCTCGGTGGTCTACCAGAAGATGAAGGAATTGTTCGCGCAGAACGCGCTGGGCGACTTGTGCCTGGTGGAAGCGCAGATGGGGCGCAATGATTATTGCGGCGCCTGGGGCTACACCATTCCGCCCAACCTTTCACCCCAGACGCTTGACTGGAACACCTGGCAAGCGCCTGCCGAAAAGCACGTCTCGTTCAACAAAACACGCTGGACGCGCTGGCGCTGCTTCAGCGATTACGGCGAGGGCATTCCCGGCGACCTCTTCGTGCACCACCTCACCGGAATTCACTACGCGCTCAACATCACCGCGCCCCCGAAGCGCGCTTATACGCAAGGTGGGCTTTATCGCTGGAAGGATGGGCGTGACGCGCCGGACGTGATGACGACGGTTTACGACTATCCGGGCTTCAGCCTCACCTTGCGTGTAACCCTCAACACCGATACGGGCGAAGGCTTCAATTTTATGGGCGATCACGGGATCATGTCCGTCCAGGGCGTGGAGAATCCGGACGGCTTTGCCATCACGCCGCAAGACGGCAAAGACCATAGCCCGTGCAC
>DASUKV010000217.1:0-3776 GCA_036278555.1 Terriglobia bacterium | reverse complement strand
AGCAAACCCGGCGAGGCCGCTCCCGGGCAGTGGGCCGCGGCTTTTGATTATCGCGCTCTGGGTGAGGCGGCGGATTTCGTTACGCTGATGGCCTATGATAATTTCGGCCGCGATGATCCGCCCGGGCCCATCGCCGGCTTCGACTGGGTGAACCGCGCGGTCGCCTTCGCCCTCTCGCGCATACCTGCAAGCAAAATCTTGCTGGGTATTCCCCTTTACGGCCGGGAATGGACTGCGACCCGGCACGGGTACTCCACCCGCAGTCTCACCTTTTCGGATATCGATACCCTGCTCGTAAACCACGCCTTAGCGGCCAAATGGGACGCGCGCGGGCAGGCGCCGTGGTTTCGCTACCGCGCCGGAGGATCGCTGCGGACGGTGTACTTTGAAGACGACCGCAGCTTGCGCGAAAAGCTGGGCTTGGTTCCGGAATTTCACCTGAGGGGCTTTGCCGCGTGGCGAATCGGCTCCGAATCACCGTCGTTCTGGACGCTCGTACGCCATGCGGATAGACACCGTGTAGCGCCCCCGTCCCCGGCGGCATTTGCCAGCAGCCGGTAGTTTTCCGGGGGCGTTGCCCCCGGCTATTGCATGGCGCCCTTGCAGGGCGCGCGATGGCACGGATTCAGGGGCTGGTTTTGCTTCCAGGATGTGCGACCCTTTCAGGGTCGGAATCAGGGATGGGCTTTGTTTCCGGGGGCGTTGCCCCCGGCTATTCCATGGCGCCCTTGCAGGGCGCGCGATGCAGCGTCGATCCCTGTGAAAGGGATTCCGCGCCCGTCGCCGGTGCGCGAGCCAGGGCTTTGCAGGGTGCGCGATGCTACGTTGATCCCTGAAGGGGATCCATAAAATAGCCGGGGGCAACGCCCCCGGAAATTGGGATTTCCCATTGCCAACCGAACGGGCCACAAAAAGATCGCAGGTGAACGTCAATCCCTGAAGGGGATCCATAAAATAGCCGGGGGCAACGCCCCCGAAAACCGGAATTCCCACAAACACCCTCTGTGACCCTGAAAGGGTCACAGAGCGGCAAAGAAAGCGCTACGAAGCTACTTCGCGGCGACCTGTTTTTCCACGGCGGGAATGATGTATTTCGTTATCAGCATCTCGTATTCCTGCGCCACGTCATCCGTCACGGCGGAGGCCGATAGCGGGTGGCCGTCGGAGGACTCAAGAAACAAATCGCCGGTTCCGCCAAACGGCCCCGGGTTGATCTTCTCAAACTCCTGGGTATCCTGGCCGCCGAAGCTGAAGATAGACTGCGGGCTGTAGGTGGCAAGCTGCTCGGAGTTCATTTTCCCCACGCTGCGGACGTGAATAGTGAAGCGGCCAAAATAGATGTTCTTGTTGTAGATCACGTGGAGGACGCGCTGATACTGCTGGCTGGGATCGGAGGGATCGGAATAAACATCGGCCAGGAGGTAGATATCGAGTTTTCCGCCGTTAGACTCGTCCAGGGCTTTGAAGAGCTTCGCGGTAGCGTCGTTCGTAAGGTTGGCAGCGTCCTTCTTATCTTTTTTCCTGCGCGGCGCCGACTGAAGGGCGATGGGCGCGAGCGCGGCAACAATTCCCGCTGCCAGGAGCAGCGCGAGGACGTTGGTAATTGTGGAATTCCTCTTTTTCATGTTCCCCTCCACAGGGCATTTCGTCCCCGCCGGTTCGGGCCGGCGGGAACCTCTATTCTTATTGTACTTCGATAATCCAAATGGCGGGACGGCGAGCACGGGGCGCATCCTGCAACGGCAAAATACTAACCCTTCGGCCAGGGAAGATCAAGGGGTTTGACCACCTTCGGCTGCCCTGAAAGGTTCGACTGTCATCCCCTCACCCGGCTCGCGACGGGAAGCACTGCTTCCCCGCTCGCCACCCTCTCCCGGAAGGGAGAGGGCAGAAAAAATCGTAACTCAGCCCTCTCCCGCCACGGCGGGAGAGGGGGGACCGCATTGCGGTGGGTGAGGGCTGTAGCGATCGCAAAATGGCGATGTATGCGCCACCCCGGCAGCTTGACCCAAAAATCCTCTTGAAATTCAAGAGAGAATCTACAGGGGCGGTGACGCCGGCGTTACCGGAATCGTGACGCGAATCGTCGTGCCATTCTTGCCCGATTCGATGTCGAATCGTCCGCCCAGCTCCGCAATCCGCTCGCGCATGCTGCTCAAGCCGACCCCCGCGCCCCCGCCGTTATGCCTGAACCGCTCGAGTGACTCCGGCGGCATGCCTTGGCCATAGTCCCGCACCTCCAGGGCGATTTCACCCGCCTTCGCCTCGATGCCGATATCCACGGATTGGCTCTGGGCGTGGCGGTAAACGTTGGTCAGGCTCTCCTGCAGGACGCGGAACAGGGTGATCTCGAAAGCGCTGGGCATGCGCTTCAGTTTACGCGGAATGCGAAGGTTCGCCAGGATGCCGCTGCGCTGGGAAAAGCCCTTCACGTACCATTCGGCCGCGGAAGCAAAGCCGACCTCCTCAAGAAGCGGCGGATGGAGCAGGTGGGAAATGGTGCGCGTTTCCGAGACGCATTTGTCGAGAGCCTCCGTGGCCTGCGCGAGGATTTTGACCTGTTTTTCCGGCAGGCCGGATTTCATTGAGGTCTCAACGGTCATTTTGGCATAGGCCAGATACTGGCCCACGCTATCGTGCAACTCACGGGCAATCCTGCGCCGCTCGTCATCCTGCGTGCGGAGAATACTCAAGGAGAGCTTCCGCAAGGAGGCCGTCCGCTCGCCGACGATGCCTTCAAGATCTTCGGCATTTTGCTGCGACTGGCGCACCCGGAGGTTCTCCCTCAGCAGGGCGTCACCCAGCACCTGCAGCAACTCGCCGTAGCGGATGAGCTGGCGCTGCGGCACCGGCCGCTGCTCACGAGCCACCTGCCAGAGCCGCTCAAACCGGACGCCCGCTTTCATCGCCAACTGCTCGATCTCCGAGGGTCGTGAGAAATCCAACAAGACGTACCCGCCCACCAGGGCCCCGACAATTTTGTCCTGGAGATCAAGCGACGTGCCGATGAC
The DNA here is from genome assembly GCA_036278555.1 of Terriglobia bacterium. Lineage (GTDB taxonomy): Bacteria > Acidobacteriota > Terriglobia > UBA7540 > UBA7540 > RH2-MAG17b. The sequence goes on along the minus strand of DASUKV010000217.1, from coordinate 765 downwards.
GGTGAGGCCGGATACTTGGGACACGATGACGGCGGGCCGGTCCTTCGTCTGCTCAAGGCATTGCCGCGCGCATTTGGCAAATATCCCGGGGTTGTAGTCTGTCTCGCCGAGAAAGTTGAACAACGGAGTGGGATGGAAGGGACCTAAGACGGCGCGCTCCTCCGCGTCGAACACTTGGACGGTCAACTGCGTGGCGGCCGCAAACTTCTCGAGGACCGCTTGCCAAAGGTCCGAACTGAAATAAGTGCTATTCGCCGGATTCATCAGGAGGAACCGTCTCGCGCCGTGTGGGGCGGCCTTTGTGAATCGCACACATCGCAAAAGCGCGATGTATGCATTGCAATTCCGCAAATTCTTGTTTTTTTTAACAAAGATTTGTATCAGGGCATGGCTTCAGCCATGCCGCACAGAGCCACCCATAGAAGCGGGCTTTAGCCCCTGGTTCCGGCCTGAAAAGCAGCACAGCGGCTAAAGCCGGCAACTTGCGCGCCTTGCTGCGGCACGACTAAAGTCGTGCCCTGATACACCGCGCCGCACGTAACCAACGCTCACTGCGAATTGGTTGCGGCCGCAAACTTCTCGAGGACCGCTTGCCAAAGGTCCGAACTGAAATAAGTGCTATTCGCCGGATTCATCAGGAGGAACCGTCTCGCGCTCGACCGGGCGGGAAGACTGGCGGCGCGCAGGCGCGCGGGAAACAAGCCCTGAGTAACTCGAGAAGGGCAACTGGGGCGCGCCTTTGAGGGGCCGCGGCAGCACGCGCAT
>DASUKV010000216.1:0-4642 GCA_036278555.1 Terriglobia bacterium | reverse complement strand
ACTTCCTGGCCCATGGGAGCTTCTTCCGGAAAGGCCGATTGCCACACGCGGCGGCGTTCGGCTTCCTCGGGGAAGGGGAACTCCACAACGGCCTGCATGCGCCGCACGAACGCTTCGTCAATGTGGTGCTTCACGTTGGTGGCCAGGATGGCGACGCCCTCGTACTCCTCCATCTTCTGCAGCAGGTAGCCGATTTCGATGTTGGCGTAGCGGTCGTGAGAATCTTTCACCTCGGATCGCTTGCCGAAGAGCGCATCCGCCTCATCGAAGAACAGGATGGCGTTCGAGTTCTCCGCGGCGGTGAAGACGCGGTCGAGGTTACGCTCGGTCTCGCCAATGTACTTGCTGACCACCTGTGAGAGGTCGATCTTATAAAGGTCCAGTTGCAGCTCATTCGCCAGGACTTCCGCCGCCATGGTTTTGCCGGTTCCCGGCGGGCCTGAAAACAGCACGTTCAGCCCTTTGCCAAGCGAGAGTTTGCGGTCAAAGCCCCAGGCCCGGAAAACGGTCTGCCAGTGCTTCGCGCAATCGCACACTTCGCGCAACTGGTCCATCTGGTCTTGGGGCAAAACAATGTCCTTCCAAGTTTGCCGAGGCCGAACTTTGCGCGCGAGGCGGCTGAGCTCATGGCCGGTCTCAGCACGCGCCGCCGCGCAGAGATCGTCAAGGTTAACCTGAACATCTCCACTCGCCTGGCCGATGTCTTGATTTGCCGTGGAGCGCCACCCTGAGAGGCTGATGGCGCTTGCCACCGCATCCGCGATCTGGCTGGAAGTCAGGCGGTAGCGGCTGGCCAGCAGGTCCACATCCGGCGCGCTGATTTCAATGGCCGCTGCGGTGAGGTGTTCCTCCCAAGAACGGCGGGCGGCGGCTGGGTCAAGTGCTCCAAAACGCAAGGCGAGGACGCCGGCGGCATGAGGGCTCGGGCGCCAAGGTTCCGCGCCGGACAAAATGGTGGCGCCCGGCTGGACGGCCAGAAGTTCTAGCAACGTTGGGTAGCTCGCGGACCGCTCGTCCCGCCGCAGAGAATCGACTCCGTCCAGAAAAAGCACGGCGCCGGTAAGCCACGCCTCGCGGAAAACAAGCCGCAACAATGCATTCAGGTCAAATGCCGCTTCGGCAGCCGGCCTCAGGCGCACCGTAAGAATTCGCCCCTGCGCCGCCTGCGCGACAGCCTCGGCCGCAAGCTGCTTCCCTGACGTTTCGGGGCCTTCGAAATAAAGGCGTAGAGGCTTCTGCTCCCGCTGCGCGCGCTCCGCGAGGGCCGCCAGCCTTCCGGCGAGCGGTTCTTGCCATATAGAGTTCGAACCACCGGGGGGCGCAGCCGGGATTGTCAGGCGCGCAAAATTGGCCAGCCGCGAATCCAATTGGCTATGACCGAGCAGAAGATGGACAATCTGCTCGTCCAGCTTCACGTAACGGGCAAGCAACGGCGCTTCCGCTGCGCCCGGGTCGGCAAAGATGCGGATCAGTTCGTGCCGCGCAAGGGGCGCGCCGGGCGCAAACCTGGATCGCAACGCCAGCTTTTCTTCCGCGCTATCAGCGAACAGGTTCAAGGCCAAATCGACGGTGGGACGCTTGCGGGTGATGTCATCTTGCAAATAGGCGTAGAGCCGCTCATAGCGGAGATCGAGTTCGGGGGCGAGAGCCAGCAGCACCACGTCCAGGTCAAAGGCTATCAAAGCGAAGGTTTCCGCCAGCCACTGGAAGGCGGGCGCATCGTGAGCGAGATTTTGCGGACCGGTCGCAGAGGATCGGAACAGCGGCTGGCCGGGCGTACCTGCCAGCGCTCGCTCAGCATCTTCGGGGCGAATCTGCAACCCGCGATAGAACCCGGCAGAAAGATCTTCTTTATCCCGGCCGCCCATCGCAGCGACGGCGCTCCCGAGGAGCGCGTCAAGGCGAGCCAGCGCGGTGAGTAGCCCTTTGGGCGCATTGTTCTCAGGTTGCTCCGCATGTTCCGTCAGCGGATTGGGCGAAGAATCACTCATGCGTTAGCCCTTTTCGAGGCGCGGGCGCCTTCTGCACAAAGCGTTCGGCTTCCCGGCGGTTCTCCTTGTTGAGCGCGAAGAACTTACCAGTTAATGCGGACCGGCGCTCAACGAGGTATCCTTTGGCGACGAGCAGTTGAAGCGCCTCCCACGTTCCTTGGACCGTCTGCCGTATGTGCTCGTCGGCCAACCGCCATCTCGCCACTCCCTCTAAGTTGTCCGCAGCCTGGGGGTTACGGAGAAAGTAGCGCATCACGTCGCGCGCCAAGTCCTCCGCAGCGTCATTCTTCCTTAACCGTCGTGGCGGGCGGCGTGTGTTCCCCACAGCAGCAGCTAGAGAGCATGGCAAGAACCAAAGAGCGTGCCGCCGTGTAAGCTGCTGAAAACGAGGTTGTTAGTCCTATGTTAGCAATGGGATGGGGGACTGGGTGGGCAGCGCGATGGGCGTCCGGAAGCCCGGTGCGGTGACCGGTGGTGTTGCTGGTTTGCCGCCAATAGAGCCAGGAAGAGCCGCTGGGACGAAAAAGACCCGCGGCGGGTCAAATTTGACCCACCACACTCCATTCGGATTTCAGGTTTTGGATTTTAGATTTTGGATTTTGAGGTGGGTTGAAGCGCAGCGGATCGTATCGTGGTCCTGCTAAGGATTAAGCCGGTCAATGCCGTATTTCTTGACCAGGCGTCCGAAGGCGCGGCGGTCCTTCCCGGCTTCTTGAGCGCCTCGCGTGACGTTGCCCCGGTGCTTGCGCAGCATCTCTTCCACGTAGGTTCGCTCGAATTCTTTCATGGCTTGCGCTCGCGCCTCGTTGAAGAGCGCGGAATTTCCATTCGAAGCAGGGGACAGGCTGGGAAAACCCAGATGAACCGGCAAGATTTCGCGGCCGGGCGCGAGCACCACGGCGCGCTGAAGGATATTCATGAGCTCGCGGATATTGCCGGGCCAGTGATACTGCTCGAGGACCCGCAGTGCGCTGGGAGAAAGCGATTTCAGCGGGGATTCCGCTTCCTCCGCAAACATCTGGAGAAAGCGCAATGACAGGAGTTTGATGTCATTACGGCGCTCGCGCAAGGGCGGAAGTTCAAGGCGGAGGACATTAATGCGGAAATAAAGATCACCGCGGAACCTCTGTTCACGGATGCATTCTTCCAGGTTGCGGTTTGTGGCCGCGATCACCCGCACGTTCGATTGGGCGTAGCGCTCCGCGCCCAGCGGTTTATAGGTTCGTTCCTGGAGGAAGCGCAGGAGCTTCGCCTGGGCGGAAAGGGAGAGCGAATCAATCTCATCGAGAAACAGCGTGCCGCCGTTGGCCATCGCCACGAGGCCCTTCTGATCGGAACGGGCATCCGTGAACGCGCCGCGGGAATGGCCGAATAGCTCGTTTTCAACCAGGTGCTCAGGCAGCGCCCCGCATTCGACAGGAATGAAAGGCCCCGCTTTCCGGGCGCTCAGTTGGTGGATGGCCCTCGCGCAAAGCTCTTTGCCGGTCCCGGTCTCTCCGGTCAGGAGGATGGGGGCATCGCTGCGCGCGATGGGGGGAATCCGCTGGACCAGTTGCACGAACGCGGGATGACGGCCTACGAAGTGTGCCAGTCCCGCTTCTTCGAGGAGGAGATTCTGCAAAGCCTGGGGATCGTCCGGGCGGGGACTGGCTCCCAGCAGCCGGATGAGCCGCTGGCGCAGCTCCGAGGCGCGCACGGGACTAAACATAAAGTCATCCACCATTTCTCCCACGGTTTGCAGCACAGCTTCAGGAACGCCTTCGGAAATGATGGCGAGCACCGGCATTCGGCAAGGACATTTTCGGGTCCAATCGGCTAGACGGAGAATCTCCTGTGCTTCGGCGCTGCCTTCGGCAACAATCAGGTCGGTCCGCGAAGGCTCAAGCGATTCCGGGCGGAACAGTTCCCACGTTCGCGCCTCGCAAACGAATCTTTCATCGGTTGAGAGCAAGCCGCCCAATATACCATCCGTACCGGGCAAAGCAGCCTGAATTAGCATGAGATGGTGCGGCATCGCTCTTCCTTAGCTGAACTGGCGATTATTTACGCTACGTAGGGCGGGATATGCGCTTCCGGCGGCCACGTATCCATAGAAAATGCTCACAATACCGGATTTCACAGCCCCGGAGCGAGAAATCTGGAACCCGAGAACCTCTTCTTTATCCTTTCCGACTTATTGTTACCGTTATTAGAACAGTTGATTTGCTGCAATTGTCATCTGTACTAACCCTTTCATCAATTAGAAAAAGCAGAGGGGAATATTCCTATTTTTGGAATAGGCAGCTTTTTCTGAAATCCGGGAAAGCAGAAAGCGGAAGGCAGAAGGCAAAAGGTAAAGCGAATAGGTCGTAGGGGTGCTGCTTGCCGCACCCTTTGTCGGAAGGGAAGACAACAGGCTCCCTCCCCGCCGGGAGTTCATTAGAGGGTTGCGAGGAGCGCAGCGATCAAGGCTGCGCGGCGGGGAAGTTCTTTAATGATCACATGCTCATGACGGGCGTGCGCGCCGTCGCCCACTCCCCCTAATCCATCCAAGGTAGGAACGCCCAGCGCCGCGACGAAGCTGCCGTCGGAACCGCCGCCGGTGGACGCTTCTTCCAGGCGCAAGCCGAGCTCGATTCCCAACTGCCGGGCCTGCTCGAAAAGCCCTTCGG
>DASUKV010000215.1:0-14986 GCA_036278555.1 Terriglobia bacterium | reverse complement strand
CTTCCGGAAAGCGAAACCGGCGCCACGCTCACGCGCGAGCGCTGGATGGCGCGGCTGCTGAATGACCTGTTGGGTTACGAACTCGCGTATCAGACAGCGGGGGCGATTGCCGGGGGGCAAACGTTTCCAATTTCGCATCGCGAACCGGCCAGGGGTTTGCATTTGTAGTCACAAAATTATAGGATGTGGTCATGAACGTATCGGTGCGCGACCTCAAAGCAGAGCTTTCCCGCTATTTGAGAGAGGCCCATGCCGGCCAAGATGTGGTGGTCACGTCCCGGGGGCGGCCGGTTGCCCGCCTGCTGGCCGTTTCGGAGGAAGACGCTCGCGAGCCTTCTGGCGGAGAACTGCTGCGGCGGCTGAAACATCTGCCCGGCGTCCGGCTGGGGACAGGCGACAAGCCTTTGGGGGCAAAGCGTCCGATCCGCATGCGACCGGGGCAGAAGAGCCTCGCTAAGATCGTTCTGGAGGATCGCGGTTGATCCTTTACCTGGACACTTCGGCGCTGGTTAAGCTCTACGCGGAGGAGGAAGGCAGCGAACGGGTGCGGGAAGGGATTCGCGTTTCCGATCTCATCGCTACCAGTCTCCTGTCCTACGCCGAAACGCGTTCGGCGCTGGCGAGGAAGAGCCGGAGCCGTGAAATCTCGCGCGCGGCCTTCACAAAATGTAAAAGGGACTTCGACCGGGACTGGCTGAGACTCCATAGGCTGCCGGTCGATGAGCTGCTGGTGCGGAAAGCCGGAGAGTTGGCAGAGCAACACGCTCTGCGCGCACTGGACGCGCTGCACCTGGCGGCTGCCGATTCCCTCCAGGCCGCGCTGCGCGTTGCGGTGACCTTTGCCTGCTTCGACGGCGCCCTGAACGGGGCGGCGGAAGCGCGGGGGTTTGCGCTGCTCCCGAGTTCGTAAGTTTGAACGAAGGCGAGACCCTCCAGCCACGGCAAAACAGCGCGTGATATGATGGCGCTACAAGGAGCTACGGCAATGGACCAGCCAAAGCCTGAGAATTACGCCGACCGGATCATTCGACATCCGCAGATCTGCGGCGGGCAGCCCGTGTTTCAGGGGACGCGCGTTACGCTCCGCACCGTTCTTGCAAGCCTCGCGGAGGGGGATTCCATTGAACAAATCCTTGCTGACTTTCCTACGCTGAGCGCGGACGATATTAGGGCGGCTATCGCGTTTGCAGCGGCCTCGGCCGAGGAGGACCTTCCCATGCCGGCGATTCCACAGATCTGAATGCGGATTAAATTGGACGAAAACCTTCCTGCTGGTCTCACGGGACGGCTCTCGGCGCTTGGGCACGATGTCGAGACGGCGCCAGCCGAAGGACTTGGCGGCAAGGACGATGTCTCGATCTGGCAGGCCTGCCACACAGAAAAACGCTTTCTCATAACGCAGGACTTGGATTTTTCCGACGCGCGCCGCTTCATCCCCGGCACGCATCCCGGCATTTTACTGGTGCGCGTTCGGGAACCCTCACGGCGCGCATTAACGGAGCGGATTGAAGGCCTCTTCAAACAAGAGGATACGGCGAACTGGGAAGGATGCCTGGTTGTCGCCACGGATCGAAAGCTGCGTGTGCGCCAGCCGGAATCTTAAAGACGTTTCCCGCGAGGAGCAGGTGGGCCATGGATGTATTTGCACTGCGTGAGAAAGTCGTTTCGGATTATAAGCAGTATATCGAGAGCTTCGTTCGCATCCGAGATGAGCGGATTGACGGTTTCGTTCAGGAAGAGTTGAGAAAGGGCGCGCTCTGGCCGGAAGCGATTCTGCAGCTTAACCCCGCCTATCAGCCTGGACCCACGCTGGATGATCTTGCCGCGAAAGGTTCACTTCTCCCCGAGACGGCGCGATTTTTCCGCTTGAGGGATGGAAACCCCATCCGGCTGTTCCACCACCAGCATGAAGCGATTCAGATCGCGAGCAGGCGGGAATCGTTCGTCGTGATGACCGGAACCGGCTCCGGGAAGAGCCTGACCTACCTCATCCCGATTTACGACCACATTCTGCGCAATCACCCTGAACGCCATCAAGTCCGGGCCATCATCGTTTATCCGATGAATGCGCTGATTAATAGCCAGCACCAGGCTCTGTCGGACTACGCGGCGCAGGCCGGCGGCTCCGCGATTCGTTTTGACAAATACACGGGGCAGGAGCGCGACGAGCAGCGGCAGCGGATCCTGGACAATCCACCGCACATTCTGCTGACGAATTACGTCATGCTCGAGTACATGATGGTGCGGCCGACTGAGCGCCACTTCACAGACCGCGCCACGGCCAACCTGGAATTCCTTATCCTGGATGAATTGCATACCTATCGAGGACGCCAGGGGGCCGACGTCGCCATGCTCGTGCGGCGGGTGCGAGAGAGGGCCGGCAATCCGCGAATGCTGCATATCGGCACCAGCGCCACGATGGTCAGCGAGGGCACGCGCGCCGAACGCAAGGCGGCCGCGGCGGAAGTGGCGGCCAAGCTCTTTGGAGTCGTGGTTAAGCCGGAGAACGTGGTTGACGAAACACTGCGGCAGGCGGTCAGAGTTCCATGCCCGCAGAACGCCGAGTCGCTGCGCGCTGCCGTTGAAGCTCCCCTTTCTGAGGAAACCGCTGAGGTTTTCATCCACCACCCCTTGGCGGCGTGGGTGGAGGAAACCTTCGGTGTGGCGATGGAAGACGGCCGGTTGGTGCGCCACGAACCGATAACTCTTGCGGAGGGCGTGCGGCAACTCAGTGAAAGGACAGGCTTGCCGGAATCAGTCTGTGTTGAGAAATTGCAATCCATCCTTTCTGCCGGCAATCGAATTCAGACGGACTATGACGAGCCAGTGTTTGCCTTCCGGCTTCATCAGTTTCTGGCGGCTGGCGGGACCGTCTACGCGACGCTCGAAGCGGGAGCTTCGCGTTACCTGAGCTTGCAAGGCGAATACTACGCGCCCGGGAGCAAAGGGCGGCTGCTTTATCCGCTCGCTTTCTGCCGCGAATGCGGGCAGGAATATTACCTGGTCAATCGCAGCAAAGGCGAACCGAAGCGAATGACGCCGCGCCTGCCCCTTTTTGACTCCGAGAATGAAGAAGGCGGCGTGCAGCCGGGCTACTTCGCACTCAATGAAGGCGAGGTCTGGAGCGAGGCGCACCAAGCAGAATTACCGGACTTCTGGTTTGACGAACGGAAGGGCGAGCGCCAAATCAAACGGGACTACAAGCCCTGTTTGCCCGAGAAGTTGCGAGCGGCCGCGAATGCGATGATCGGCGACAGCGGCGACGGCGACGGGGAGCGAGCGGAAGGCTGTTCCAGCCTCAACCTTTTCTTCTTTGCCTGCGCTGCGGGGCCGCCTACGACCGGACAGAAAAGAATGATTTCCGTAAGCTGACCCGCCTGAGCCAGACCGGCCGCAGCACGGCAACGACGCTGGTGAGCGGCTCGGCAGTGATACAGCTTCGCGAAGATACCCAGGTAAGCGCGGAGGCGCGCAAGATCCTGAGTTTTACTGATAACCGCCAGGACGCATCCTTACAGGCCGGGCACTTCAATGACTTCATTCAAGTAGCGCTCGTGCGTGGGGCGCTATTTAAGGCTCTTTCTCACGCCGGGAAACTGGATCACGCCGCTATCACAAAGGCAGTCTTTCAGTCACTGGCGCTCAGCCAGCGAGCTTACGCCAGAGAACCGGCGGAATGGGGACCAGGCAAAGGACGCAACGAGGAGGCGATGCAGCGCCTGCTCGAGTACCGCCTGTACGAGGATTTGCGCCGAGGCTGGCGAATCGTACAACCCAACCTGGAACAATGCGGGTTGCTGCTGATTGAATACCCGGGACTCGGTGAAATGTGCTCCGCGGAAGAATCCTGGAAGGCGCATCCGGTTCTTCATAAGGCCTCACCGGAAGTCCGGGAGAAATCCGCGCGGGCGTTTCTCGATCATCTTCGGCACGAAATCGCCATCGACGCACGAGTTCTCAACCCGGAAGAACACTGGGAGTTGCGCAAGCGAGTGGAACAGGTTCTGCGTGATCCGTGGGCTTTTGATGAGTTCGATCAGCTGCTGGCAAGTTCGTTGTTTCTGTTGCCGGGGAGCGGACCAACGATGGAGGGCCGCGAACGAAGCCTTTCCGGACATTCCAGGATCGCCCGCTTCATGCGCAACCGTCACACGTGGGATTTGTCCTCGGACCTCGGGGTCCAAGACGGTGAAAAGCTGATTCTGGCGTTGATCGAAGCGTTGCGGGGACAATATGTCACGCAGATACCGGCTTCGGACGGGCGGAGGCAGGGGATTCAACTGATGGCAGCGTCTTTTGAATGGCGCGGCGGAGACGGCTCGCCGCCGGCCCCCGATCCGGTGCGGGCGAAGCGAATGCGCTCACAGCGGCTGGAGAAAACCGAACGGGAAGCGAACCAGTTCTTCGCGCGTCTTTACCGGGAAACAGCTCGGCAGCTCGCAGGCGTGGAAGGCGCAGCACATACCGGCCAGATTCCCCTGCTGGAGCGCCAGGAACGAGAGAAGAGATTTGGCGAAGGCGCGTTGGCGGCCCTGTTCTGCTCGCCCACGATGGAGCTTGGTGTTGACATCCGCGATCTGAATGTGGTCCACCTGCGGAACATGCCTCCAACGCCCGCGAACTACGCCCAGAGGAGCGGCCGCGCCGGGCGCGGCGGGCAACCCGCCCTGGTGATGGCCTTTTGCAGCGAGGGAAGCCCGCACGATCAGTATTTCTTCGAGAGGCCCGACGACATGGTAGCGGGCACCGTCGCACCTGCGAGGCTCGACCTTGAAAATCAAGAACTGCTAGAGGCGCACATCCATTCTGCGTGGGTGGCGGCAACGGGCCTCAAGCTCGGAAGAGGGATGATCGAGGTCTTGGACCTTCAGGGGCAGGGATACCCGCTCAATGCCGATATCCAAAGCCGGATGAGCATGGCGTCTGCGAAGCTCGTAGCATTGACGGAAGAGTGCAGGCGAATTCTGGATGCGGGCGGAACAGACGTGCGCCAGGCCACATGGAATACACCTGAGTGGCTGGATCAGACGCTGAAAGGCTCCGCCGAAGCTTTTAACTATGGTTTTGACCGCTGGCGGGAACTTTACGCGGCCGCGGGGCGGCAACGAGACTTATCACGCCGGGTGGTGGATAATCCGGCTGCCGGCAGGAAAGAGCGGGCTGACGCCGAACGGAGCGAAGAGGAGGCTAAACGCCAACTCGACCTTCTTCTGAATCGCAGCGATGAATCGGCAGAGTCAGACTTTTATCCATACCGATATCTTGCGAGCGAAGGGTTTTTGCCCGGATACAATTTCCCCCGTCTTCCGATTCGCGCCCTTGTGCCGGCGGCCGAGCGACAGCATGTGATCCAGCGCGCGAGGTTTCTGGCGCTGACGGAGTTTGGCCCTCGAAATGTCGTTTACCACGAAGGACGCAAGTATCGAATGGCTCGCTGCGTTCTTCCGCCGGAAGGAGTTGAAGCAAGGCTGGTGAGAGCCAAGCTCTGCAATGCCTGCGGCTACTTTCATGATGGAGAGCATGCCCTGGTGGACCGCTGCGACCACTGCGGGGCTCAGCTTGACGGCGAACACAGCCAGTACGTGGCAAGCCTGTTCGAAATGAGTGCGGTGCGCGGGACTCGCGTCGAGCGGATCACTTGCGATGAAGAGGAGCGCGTACGGGAGGGATTCCATATCACAACTCACTACCGCTTTGCTCCGGGCCCGGATGGGATGCCCTTTGGCAGGAAGCAAGCTGTCGAGACCGTGACGGAGGTGAAATACTCCGCATCGTTCATGCCCCGCGCTCTGTGCTTTGGCGGGTGAATCACCGCTGGAAGCGGTCTGAGCAAAACGGATTCACTTTGGACCACTGCTGTCCGGTTAACGCTCGACTCGCAAGCGGCAATTGATTGTCCGGCAGGGACTTACGTCCGATTTTATGTTGCCGCGATTTGAACGCCAACATGCTAAAAAACCCAGCTCGAAGGCGGTCTACAATGGCTCATGAATTCTGGCCGCACGGTCTTTTCGCAGTTGATCAGTTTCCTCCCCGACCGAGCGTTCCGTCGTTGTGCCGCCCGTTACAATGGGGACTGCCGACTGCGGGATTTCTCCTGCTGGGACCAGTATTTGACAATGGCTTTCGCTCAGTTGACGTACCGCGAAAGTCTTCGCGATATCGAGGCCTGTCTTCGCTCCCTGCAGGGCAAGCTCTATCATATGGGATTCCACGGTCGCGTGGCGCGCTCGACGCTGGCCGATGCCAACGAGTCGCGCGATTGGCGCATCTACGCGGATTTCGCCCAAGTGCTGATGGGCATCGCGCGGCCGTTATACACACACGACCCGATGGGCGTCGATCTGGATCAAAGTCTGTACGCGTTGGACTCGACGACCATCGACCTTTGCCTTTCGCTGTTTCCCTGGGCCCGATTCCGCAAGCACAAAGCGGCCGTCAAGATGCACACGCTGCTGGACCTGCACGGCAACATCCCCACGTTTATCCGCGTCACCGACGGCAAAGTGCACGACGTGAAGATCCTCGACGAGTTCCTTCCCGAAACCGGCGCGTTCTACGTGATGGATCGCGGCTACATCGATTTCGAGCGGCTCTTCATCTTCACGCTCTGCTCCGCCTTCTTCGTCGTGCGCAGCAAAGAAAACGTGCTGCTTCAACGTCGCTACTCGCGCCCGGTCGACAAGGCCACCGGTCTACGATCCGATCACACCGTCATCCTGACCACACTCGATTCGGCCAAAGCCTATCCCGATGCGCTGCGACGCGTTATCTACTTCGATGTGGAGAGAAATCAGCGGCTCAGGTTCCTCACCAACAATTTCATGCTCCCCGCCCTGACCGTCGCCCAGATTTACAAATGCCGCTGGCAGGTAGAATTGTTCTTCAAATGGATCAAGCAGCACCTCCGCATCAAGGCGTTTTACGGAACCAGCGAAAATGCCGTGAAGACTCAGATCTGGATCGCCCTTTCCATTTATGTGCTCGTGGCCATTGTCCGAAAGCGCCTCGGTCTGGAAGCGAGCCTCTACCAAATTTTACAGATTCTTAGCCTCACGCTTTTTGAGAAAGTGCCCATTTTACAGGCTTTGGAAGCATCTGGCTCCCAAGATGATTTCGTCGCCGAACAGAACCAATTGATTCTGTTCGACTTTTAACCGGACAGCAGTGACTTTGGACAAGAGAACTGGCTACTGGGCGCGACGGCCGGATGATGATGACCATGCTCCCGATGTGCAAGGCAATAACCTCCTTCTCGGAGTGCGCCCATTCGTGCGGGACACAAGGAATCTTCTACTTCTCCAACCCGTCACCGGAGACGAGCGCCGCACAGACGGAGCGGATGGAGCCTTCCTTCCGAGTTTGGCTTATGCCCTACAACGTGGGATCCAGATGATGTTCCAGGTGGAAGAGCAGGAAGTGGCTGTGGAATTGATCGGCGAGGAAGCTGAACAGCGAATTCTCTTCTGGGAAGCTGCCGAGGGCGGCACGGGCGTCTGGCCCCGGCTGCTGGACGATGCACACGCGCTTGCAAATGTTGCTGCTGAAGCCCTCAAAGTGTGCCACTTCGATGTGAGAGGAGGTTCAGATCTTGCAGGTGACGAGTGTAGCCATGCCTGCTACGACTGCTTGCTGAGTTATCGGAACCAACTCGATCATCCCCAGTTCGACCGGCACATTATCAGGGATTACCTGCTGGCCCTCTCGCAAGGCGAAACACTCGAGAGAACTGCGGAACGGACATACGACGAGCAATACACGTGGTTGGAAGAACGCCGCGACAAGAATTCCGGCCTGGAAGGAGAATTCCTCGCCTTACTGCACAGCACCAGGCGCCGCCTTCCCGATCGCGCACAATATCGGCCGAATCCGGATGTGTACGGAGAGGCCGATTTTTATTATGATCGGCATGCTCTTCCCGGCGCTTGCACCTTTTGTGATGGCCCAGATCATGACGAGCCACAGCGTAAGGCACGGGATGAAGTCGAGCGCGGGAAGTTGGAGGAATGCGGATATCGGGTCATAGTCATCCGGCATTCTCAAGATCTTGAGGCTCAGCTAAACAGATATGCCGACGTTTTTGGCCCGGGGGCGAAGTAGGTCGGCTGCGAGTGATACTTGGTCTTTCGCCGCGAAGGCTGGCCTACAGACGTGTGGCGGCTTCAATCGCCCGCTCCAGTTGCGAGTCTCGCCCTTCCTTGAGCATCTCTCGTGACAAGTTTACTTCCTCGTCGGGGGCGATTCCTTTTCCTTCCAACATGGTTCCTTGCCACGTCAGGTATGCCGCGGCGGGTGGCCCAAGAATATAACCATGTCCAATTTTGAAAGATGTTCCGCTTAGAAGGCGGCCCGGCGTAGTCGTGCCCACGATCTTCGCCAGCCCGTTCTCGCGTGCAAAACCCAGCGACCATTTCCGCCGCGCTTGCGCTATGCTCGTTCACAAGAAGCACCACGCGCCTGTGAAATTCCTGCGGCCCCAGGCCTTCCGTGACCACGACGATCGAGCCTTTCTTCCTGTAGCGCAACGCTAGGCGGCACTCACTTGCGAGATATATCAGTCCGCAGCCCAAGGATGTGACGGCAAACACGACTATCGTCGTCCGACGGAGGCGCCCTTTAACCCGAATTCGTAAGTTGAAAATAAAGGCCTTAGCGCAATTCCATGAAATTGATAGGCAACTCACTCGCTTTCAATAAATTAGATGGCACAAATCCAACTTGCGCGAAGTTGAATTTACCCAATCTAATCATCTGACAATACAGGGTTTAGTTCGAAGCACAGTTGTTTACCTTACGGATTCGGGTTTAAGGAAAACGTCTCATCGAACCCCGCGGCTCGATCCGAAGCCTGTTAAGATACGCAAGTTCTTAATGAGAAGGTAATTATCCGTTCGGGACGGTCGCACTGCAAGATGCCAAACGAAGCGTTTCTCAGTCGTCTGATTGCCATGCAAGGATGAACGAGTGCTAAGACACTTTATCTGTGTTTCGTGCTACCGTTACCCATGAGCGGAAAAACCGCCGTTGCCCGGCCCAGAGACGACGACCGGCTGGTCGATCTCTGGCTCAACGGCCACTCGCCCGCAAACTAGTGCGCTTACGCCGCCGATATCGCCCGCTTCCGGGCCCACGTTCCCAAGCTCCTTGTGGTTGTGAACCTCGAAAACCTGCAAGACTTTGCTTCCACGCTCACGGGCTTGAAGCGTGCCACGGCGGCGCGGATTCTCGCGGCGGTGAAGTCGCTCCTCGCCTTTGGCTACCGGATAGGGTACCTGCCTTTCGATGTGGGGCGGGGCCTGAAGGTCCGGCGGGGCCCACGGTCGGGGGAGGGCAAATCACCGTGTTGGCTAAGGGAGATAAAACGCGTTCCGTTCAACTGCCCGCGTCGGTATGGAAGCGGTTGCTGAAGCTGCGCCAAAAGCAGGCCCCCTCGATCCGGTGTTCCGGTCCCGGAAGAAGGGCGGTTTTTTGAGGCCGTACGCGGCGCAGCGGATTGTTCGGAAGGCGGCCCAGCGGGCGGGGCTTGAAGTGAAAGTCTCGCCGCACTGGCTCCGTCACGCCCATGCCTCTCATGCTATGGACCGCGGCGCGCTCCGATTCATCTCGTGCAAACGACGCTGGGGCAGGCCAGCTTGGCCACCACCAGCCGTTATCTTCATGCCCGGCCCAAGAGAGTTCGAGCCGGTTCCTGGCGTGGTAGCCAAGTGATAATACTAAAATACTCGCAGGTCTTCTGAATGCAGAATGAGCGCGCAAGGAGTGAAGTCATGCAACTTACGATTCCCATTCCCGAATGCCAAGTCGCTGTCCGCTTCCCGGCGGGTATCCTCAAGTGGAGTGAAGAAGAGTTCTTCCACTTCTGTCAAGCCAACCGTGACCTGCGCATCGAGCGCTCGCCGAAGGGAGAAATCCTTGTGATGTCACCCGCTGAAGGGTACGCCAGTTTTCAAAACCTGAAGGTTGCGAGTCAGCTTGACATGTGGGCTACGAAGGATGGAAGTGGAGTCGCCTTCGACTCGAGTGCGGGGTTTCGGCTTCCAAACGGCGCGATGCGGTCGCCGGATGCAGCCTGGGTACAACTGTCGCGGCTGAAGAATTTGAGCCGTAGGGAGAAGGAGCAGTTCATTCCTCTCTGCCCGAATTTTGTGATTGAAGTCGCATCACCGAGCGATGAAATCTCTGACTTGCGCGCAAAGATGCGGGAGTACGTGGAATGCGGTCTACGTCTGGGATGGGTAATCCTGCCTGCGTCGACGCAAGCCGAGGTTTATACTTCAGCCGGGATGGAAATGCTCAACTCGCCTGTCAACATGAGTGCCGATCCTGTGCTGCCAGGATTCAAATTAGAATTGGCCTCGATTTGGATCCCGCCGTTTTAGAGGAGCGAAGACGAAGCGCCCCGCCGGATTAGGCGAAAATTGCCGACGAGGCAACGAAACTCAACGGCGACCGCGCTTGGCAAGCAAGGCTGGCAAGGCGAAGAGTAAGGCTACATCTCAAGGAAATCTATTGGGTGGTGGGACAAAGGCTCATAGATTCGTCATCCTCCGTGATCAAGAGCTGTTTCCCAATCTCCACAATCTCGATAAGCTTGGTCGGGTTCGAATCGAGATCGACCATGTTGCCGGCTTCTTTGGCGGCTTGCGTGCCTGTGTTCATGGCCACGCCTACGTCGGCCTGCGCGAGCGCGGGAGCATCGTTTGTGCCGTCGCCGGTCATGGCGACGAGCTTCCCTTTGGCCTGTTCTCGCTTGATCAGCGCCATCTTGTCCTCCGGCTTGGCCTCGGCGAGGAAGTCGTCGACGCCCGCCTGGCGCGCAATCGCCGCCGCGGTCAAAGGATTATCACCGGTGATCATCATGGTGCGAATCCCCATGGCGCGAAGGCGATCGAAACGATCGCGAATGCCACCTTTTACCACGTCGGTGAGTGCGATGACGCCGAGCGCGCGCGCATTTTGCGCGACCAGCAACGGGGTGCCGCCCTGGCTCGAGATCTCCCGCACCCGCTGCTGGATCTCAGGCGGCACTTCCTGCCCGCTCCGAGCCAGGTAACGGGCAATCGCCTCTGGCGCACCCTTGCGGATCTCCATGCCATCGAGATCGACGCCAGACATTCGCGTTTGCGCGGTAAAGGGGATAAATGCCGGCGCGTGATGCGCAAGATCCATGCCCCGTAGCCCATATCGCTCCTTGGCAAGCACCACGATCGAACGTCCCTCGGGCGTCTCGTCGGCCAGAGAGGAGAGTTGAGCCGCGCGTGCCAGCTCCTCCTCGCGGACGCGGGCGCACGGAATGAACGACGTGGCTTGGCGGTTGCCAAGCGTAATCGTTCCGGTCTTGTCGAGCAAGAGCACTGATCAAACTCGTTGAGGGCGCGTCACGCCAGAAGACGCCCAACGAAATCGCGCTCAACATTCTGCTCGCCGGCCTCGCCATCATTTTTCTGCTCGCGGTGGTCAGCCTGCAGCCGTTTGCAATTTACAGCGGAGCGCCGCAGAACCTTTCCGTGCTGGTCGCGCTCCTGATTTGCCTGATCCCCACCACGATCGGGGGCTTGATTGAAGGGCAGCGATTTCTGGGTGCGTTCGATGAGATAGAGCAGCGCCATCGAAACGCCGCTGAAGAGCAGCATCGAGACGGTGTACTCCGTCCAGCGCATCTCCCGGTTTTCATCGATTCCGGCCAGCCGGTAAACCAGCCGTTCAACCGGCCGGAGCAGCGGATCGAGAAAGGTCCGCTCGCCGCTGAACACGCGCGCCATGTAGACGCCGAGCGGCTCGTCACCAGTAAAACGACCAGGAGAAAAAAGCCGATCTGGAACCAACCGTTTGCAGTCACTGGCTAAAAGTCCTCCGCCTTGAGCAGGGCATACAGCAGATATCCGCAGAGCAGCACCGCAACCACCAGGAGAGCGGCGTCACCGGGGCTCATCGGATGACTCCTTCTTCAGCCGTTCGCATGCGTGCGTATACAGAATCGCCAAAATGAAGAACAGCGCCGTCACGGCCAGAAATACGAAGTCCAGCATGTGATTTTGCGCGCTCCCGGAACGAGCTTGAGGCGGTCGTCTGCGCCGCGATCTCCGGGGCGGCGCTCAACCACACAATGAAGAATGTATCGGCCCGCGTGAGAAAGTCGTAAGGGAGAGGTAAGGATTCCGTAAGGGCTTATTTAGGGTATGAGGCGGGCGTGGTGGTAAGGATTGGCGCGCCGAGCCCGAGGAGGCGGATCAGCGGCTCAAGCGTAAGGCCCTGAACAATGATCAAGAAACGCGGCCACGCCGAAAATCCAGATCACTTTCCTCGCTCATCAGCATACCTCGACGTTATGTCGTCGCCCGATATCGCCTGCCCAAGCAGCTGCGAGTTCTTTTGGAGCAGCCGCCATCGTCCTGGTGTAGTTCCTTCCCAATGGTGGAATGCCCGGAAGAAAAAATTGTCGTCTTCGCAACCCTAAGAGATAGGCAGATTCGTGCAGCTTTCGGGAAGAGTGGGTCAGGTAGTAGCGGGCCAATTCACGGCGCGCTTCATCCAGCAAACGCTAAAACGTAATGCCCTGCACCATGAGGCGGCACCGCGAGACGGCCCAAACCTGATGCAAATCCTCGCTCCAATGGGGCCGCGATCTAACCCGAATTCTTAAATCGAAGGGCACTGTTCTGTTCTAATCCGTTGGATTGGAGTTGCTTAGAAACCATCGACGGAGGCACCGAACAGTGCAGAGAAAAGTTAGCGTGCTTTGGGGAGAAAAGAAAGTGGTTTTGCGTCAGACGGCGCGAGCGGTGACACCGTTCGGGGGGCTGAGTGTATTCATCGAGTTTCTGAAGCAGATCGATTTTCCCGATTGGGTGAGTCGAGGCCTGCCCGTGTATTTGAAATCCAACAACGCCATCGCGGCGGGCGAGGCCTACACGGGTCTATGGAAGTGAAGCTGCGATAAAGCGCCATAAGGGCGAGCCTGTTGAACCTCAATAATTAAGGGATTTCGGTCATAGTATACTCCGCGCTCCCAGGATCGAGGGCCTTGGAAGCGAAGGAGGAAACGATGACCGCGGCATATCCGCATTTCAAGACCCACCACTCACAGGAGGAGTTGGCCGAAGAATTCTCACTGACTTCCGACGAGCGTAGATTTATCAGCACATTCCGGGGTGAAGCTAACCGCCAGCGGGCAGCTATTTTGCTGAAAGTGCTACCGCACTTGGGATACTTTCCCGTGAGCTTCCAGAAGACTGTTAATCCAAATCTGCATCTTCTCCAGCAAGTACCTCTTCAATAAGCGCTTTTACTTTTTGCCTTTCCCGGGCCTTTCCGTTTTCTTCCGCACTCCTGCGCGTTCCAGTGGTAATATTCAGCACGGCGGTTGTCCTCCTCGGTGATTTAACTTTCCCACAAAAGATTTATATCACTTCCGGAGTCTTCAGCCGCCTCTCCTTCCGGGTTCTTTTACACACTTTATACCGCACTACCCGCCGGCGCACCCACGACTACAAGCGCCACGGGACCACCTCGCTGTTTGCCGCTCTGGAATTGAAGACCCGCCGCGTGATCGGTCAACTGCACCGCCGCCATCGCTCCGTGGAATTTCGCCAGTTCTTGGATGGGATCGAGGCCCATGCGCCTGCCGGACTGGAGGCGCGCCTCATCTTGGATAACTACGGCACATAAGACGGCTCTCATCCGCAACTGGTTCGCCAAGCGGCCAAGATTTCATCTCCACTTTACCCCCGCCTACGGTTCCTGGATCAACCTGGTGGAACGCTGGTTTGCCCAAATCACCCATCAGCGGATTCGGCGCGGTGTCTTCCGCAGCGTGAAAGAGCTGGAAGCGGCCATCCGCAAATACATCGATGTGCACAACGAAAATCTCAAACCCTTTGTCTGGACGAAAACGGCGGACCCAAACCCTGGCCAGCATCGCTCGCTTCGCCCAGCGGACAGCCGCCGTTCAGCCGTCCTGACTTATGCCACGAATCATTGGGACACGACACCAGGCCACGCTCGGGTTTTCGGGAGGAATGGCGGATCGATTCGAACAGGCGCTGCGCTGGCTGGATCACGGCGCCCCGGCGCTTCGGGCCCAGCGGCTGAGATTGCCCCACAGCACCCAACCCGAGCCGGCTGGCTGTACTTGAACATGCCGAAGCCTGGGAGCATCTCCCAGCCGCGCAATGCCCTTGCCCGCGACGGCGGGCAAGCTTTGGCGGGAACCTACGACAATCGGAGAAAGGAACCAGCACATCCGGTCGATGAGCCAGTGATCATAGAAGCTCCCCAAGACCTCGCTTCCCCCCTCAACAAGCACGCTGAAAATCCCATCCTGCGCCAGCCGCCGAAGCAAAGTTCGCAGCGGAACCCGATTTCCCCGGAAGCGCCAGACAAGCGCTCCCGCGTGCTGTAGCTGCCGCGCTTTCGGCGATTGGCCTGAAGCAGTGGTGGCGATAATACACCTGCCGGTTTTGAGAACCTTCGCGTCAAGAGGAATTCTCAATCGTGAATCCAGCACTACGCGCCAAGGTTCGCTGGCTCCTTCCATGCGGGGGCCCAGGTGGGGATCATCTGCGAGAATCGTGTTGATACCTACCAGGATTGCTTGATGACGGCTGCGGAGTTCGCGCGCACGCCGCCGCGCAATTGAATCAGTGATCCATTTTGAATCACCGGTTCGCGTTGCAATTTTGCCGTCGAGCGTCGCGGCAACCTTGGCGGTCACAAAAGGTAAGCCCGTGGCCCTGAACTTCAGGTACACTTCATTCAAAGCTGCGGCCTCGGCGGCGCAAACTCCCGCGAGCACTTCAATTCCCTTATTTTTGAGGATTCGCGCTCCTTTGCCGGCGACAACAGAGTTCGGGTCGCGCAGAGCATAGACCACGCGGCGGATACCTGCACCGAGGATCGCGTCCGTGCAGGGCGGCGTGCGGCCGAAATGGCAGCAGGGTTCGAGGGTGATATAGAGCGTGGCCCCGCGAGCCCTGGAACCAGCCTT
>DASUKV010000214.1:0-4499 GCA_036278555.1 Terriglobia bacterium | reverse complement strand
GAAGGGCTTTATGTGGAAGGCCCTGCCGGGCTTGGCATGCGAAGGTTGAGCATTATTGACGTTGCCGGCGGGCATCAGCCGGTTCACAACGAAGACCGGACCGTCTGGGTGGTGTTTAACGGCGAAATCTATAACTTCCGTAGCCTTCGCCGGGAATTGGAAGGGCGCGGGCACCATTTTTACACCTATACCGATACGGAAGTCATCGTGCATCTTTACGAGGAGCATGGGTCCGGCTGCGTTCAGAAACTGCGCGGCATGTTCGCCTTTGCCGTGTATGACGAAAAGAACCGGTGTGTTCTGCTTGCCCGCGACCGCCTGGGCATTAAGCCCTTGCACTATGCGAACGACGGCGCGAGGCTCCTGTTTGGTTCTGAAATCAAAGTGATTCTGGCCGCCGCGCCGGAGTTGAAAGAGATTCAGCCGGAGAGCCTGTTGCAGTATTTTTATTTTGGCTATATCCCTGAACCTGCCACGGTTTTCCGGAAGATTCGGAAGCTGCCTCCGGGCTGCTTGATGGAGTGGAAGAACGGAAGGGGCAAAGTCCAGCGATATTGGGATCTTCCCGCCTACGGCAGCTCAGCGTCCACCTCAGAAGAAGAATGCCTGGAAGAACTGGAGCGGCGCCTGGAAGAGGCGGTAAAAATCCGGCTGATCGCGGAAGTGCCCTTGGGAGCGCTTCTGAGCGGGGGCGTGGATTCCTCCATTGTTGTCGCGCTGATGGCGCGCTCGACGTCTTCTCCGGTGAAGACGTTTTCGATTGGTTTTTCGAAAAGGGATTTTGACGAGGCGCCCTACGCCCGGCAAGTCGCTGAACGGTTTGGAACCGAGCATCATGAGCTGATGGTTCAGCCCGACATCGGTGAGGCGCTGGACCGTCTAACGCGATCTCTCGAAGAGCCGTTCGGCGATTCTTCGATGATCCCGACGTACTATATTTCCCGGCTTGCGCGCCAGCACGTGACGGTCGCGCTCTCCGGGGACGGCGGAGATGAGCTTTTTGCCGGTTATGGGCGCTACGCGCTGGCCCTCCGCGGCGGCTTTGCGGATCATGTTCCGCCCTTTCTAGGACGCTGGTACCGGAATTACGTTCATCCGCTCATCTCGCGCGGCGCCTATGGCCGGAACTTTGTCTATAACCGGTCTTTGCCGTTTCGGGACCGCTATTTGGATTCAATGAGCTGGCTGCCCGCCTATTCGCGCGATCAGTCTGTCTTCTCGCGCGATTTTCTGGCATCGGCAAAGAAAACACCGCACCCGCTCGCGAACTTCCGCCAATACTTCGATCACGCACCCGCGAAGGACCCGCTCAGCCGATTACTTTACTTGGATACGAAGACGTATTTGCCCGGTGATATTCTGACCAAAGTTGACCGCATGAGCATGCTTTGTTCGCTCGAAGCGCGCGTGCCTCTGCTGGATCACGAATTTGTGGAGTGTGTCACGCGTTTGCCGGTGGCCTGGAAATTTCAAGATGGTGAGCAGAAACACATTTTGAAGCGGCTGGCGGAAAGAGTCGGAGTCCCTAGGGATGTGATCTACCGTCCCAAGCGCGGTTTTGCGCTGCCGCTCGTTCATTGGATGAAACACGAGTTCAGGAAAGAGCTGCCCCGGCTGCTTCTTGACCCCCGGACGCTCCAGCGCGGATACTTTGATCCGAAGGTGATCGAAGAGACGCTGGACGAACATTTTTCAGGACGCCGCGACCATTCGGGCCGCATTTGGGGCCTGCTGATCCTCGAGCTCTGGCACCGGAACTTTCTGGAAAACGTTCCCTCCGGGCGCCCTGATCTTTCGATTCGTTTAGGACAGAGCGCCGGTGAGAGCTCCAAGGTTCCCGTTGCCCGCTGCTGATTCCGGCGCCTCCTCAAATGAATATCGATGACCGCAGACAGCCTGCCAAACCGCCCTTCCGTTTTTTTGATGACCAACACATTTGAGACTGGCGGAAGCGAGCGGCAGTTTGCCTCTCTCGCCAGGGCGATGCGGCAGGGGCCCTTCCAGGTGGAGCTGGGATGCGTCTGGCGTACCGGCGCCTTCCAGGAGGGATTAGGAGAAGTGGAGGAGTTTTCGCCCTGGGGCAGCCTCTACGGCCGCCACTCCTTGCGCGTGCGATGGCGGCTGGCGCGGCGTTTGCGGCACGGCCGAATCGCGATTGCGCACGCCTTCGATTTCTATTCCAACCTGATGCTGATTCCCGCGGCCCGGCTCGCCCGGGTTCCCGTCGTGATTGGCAGCCAGCGCCAGCTTGGGGATTTGCTGAGCCGCGCGCGCTTTGCGGCGCAGCACCTTGCGTTCCGGCTCTGCGATTGCGTGGTCTCGAATTCGCAAGCGGCGGCCTGCCTGCTGGCGCAACAAGGGTTGCCGGAGAAAAAAATTGAGGTGATTCCCAACGGCCTGCCTGAAGAGGCTTTCCGGCAGGCGACCCCCGCCTTTCCGAAGCTTCCAGGCGCGTTACGAATCGGCATGATCGCCCGCATGAACAATCCGGTGAAAAACTACCCCGGACTGCTGCAAGCTTCGGCGCGCCTCGGGCCGCGATTCCCCAACTTGGAGGTTTTCCTGGTGGGTGATGGACCGCTGCGCCCGGAACTTGAAAGAATGGCGCAGAGTCTCGGGCTTGCGCGGCAGGTGCGCTTTCTGGGTGACCGGCGTGATATTCCCGAGGTATTGGCATCGCTTGATATTTCCGTGCTGCCTTCGTTTTCAGAAAGCCTCTCGAATGCCATTCTTGAATCGATGGCGGCCGGACTTCCGGTAGTGGCCACGAAAGTGGGCGGCAACGTTGACCTGGTCCGCGCAGGTGAGACGGGATTCCTGGTACCGCCTCGTGACGACGCGAGTCTGGCTGGCGCGCTGGAGCAGCTTCTAACCCAGCCGGGCTTGCGGGCGGAGCTTGGCAGACGGGCGCGGCAGGCGGCCTACGACAATTTCTCGATGGACAAGGCGCTTGAGCGGTATGAGCGTTTGTATTTCCGTTTACTTGCTGCGAAGGGCTGGAAACCGAAGTCATCGAAAGCCAGCGCTGTCGAAGAGGCGCTGTGAAGACGCGGTCCCGGGTTGCGATTGTCGCGCCCTCGCTGCGCTACGTCGGCGGACAATCGGCCCAGGCGAATCTGCTTTTGCGACAATGGAAGGATGATCCAGACGTTGAGGTCCGGTTCATTGCGGCCGATCCCGATTTCCCACGCAGCCTCGCATGGGCGGGGCGCATTCCTTACTTCCGTACCGTTGCCCGAACGCCTTTCTACCTGGCGGCCCTTTGGCGCGGCCTGAAAGACGCCGACATCGCCCATATTTTTTCGGCTTCGTATTGGTCATTTCTGCTGGCGCCCTCGCCCGCTTTGCTGGTAGCAAAGTTGCGCGGAGCGAAGACGGTGATGAATTACCACAGCGGTGAAGCAAGGGATCACTTGAGCCGCTGGCGGACAGCGTTGCCCATCCTGCGGCGCTTTGACCGGATCGTGACGCCCTCAAATTACCTGGTGGATGTTTTTCGTGAGTTCGGACTTCACGCGCAGGCCGTGCCGAACGTGATTGATGAAAATCAATTTCACTACCGGCTCCGCCGTCCGCTTCAGCCGCGCTTGATTTGCACTCGGGGTTTTGGCGCCTATTACAGCGTGGATCACGTTGTCCGCGCATTCGCTCAGGTCGAGCGAGAGTTTCCTGAAGCAAGCCTGACCTTGGCGGGGACAGGTCCTGAAGAGCCGGTCATCCGGAGATTGGTGCAGGAACTGAAACTGAGCCGCGTGGAATTCCTGGGCGCCGTGCCCTATGACAAGATGGGGGCGTGCTACGATCGTGCGGATATCTTTGTCAATGCTTCCTGGCTGGATAACATGCCCCTTTCAATTCTTGAGGCTTTTTCGTCCGGCACTCCGGTTGTAACGACGGCGCCGGAAGGAATTCGTTACCTTGTCCGGCACGAATACAGCGGATTGCTCTGTGAACCCGCAGATTTCGAGAGCCTCGCGCGGAATGTCATCCGCCTGCTGAACGACCCGGATTTGGCGCTTCGCTTATCCCAAAACGCTTTCCGCGAATCACAAAAATACCAATGGCCAGCGGTGCGCTCCCAATGGCTGAGCGTTTATAGAGACCTTCTGAATCGCTCGAATCCGCTGTAGCGGCGGCCTCTGGCCGCCGGTTTTTTAACAAGTAGAGGCCGCCGCTACAATGTTTGTTATCCTTAATAGTTCCTCTCCAGGATGCCGTTCATCGGATATACTAATAAATTGTAAAAAAGCAGCTTGCGTCCCGCGGAGCATTGCTCACCGTAGTGAAATAGACTCCCGGCGGATATCTCTGCGCCTTTTGTAATCCTGCCCAGCGGCAGAAAATCACAATCAACTACCTATTACCAGGAGACATCGAGAATGCCTGATCACCTTATCGCGCCGCACGGCGGAGAACTTGTGAACTTGATCGCTGGCCCCGAGCGAGCCTCCCAGCTAAAAAACGAATCGCGAAGCGGACCCGTCTGGGACTTAACGCCG
>DASUKV010000213.1:0-3839 GCA_036278555.1 Terriglobia bacterium | reverse complement strand
ACGGTTCAGCAAATGTGCGACGCGTTCAAAGTGGATCTCGCGCGATACGAGTATCTGGGCCGCACCTATCGCTGCCGCACCGGCGCGATTTACGTTCCGGCCCAACTCGCGGGGATTGTGACGGCTGTTTTGGGATTCGATAATTCACCAGCGGCCCGGCCCCATTACCGCGTGGCCCAGGCCGCGGCGGTTTCCTACACACCGGTCCAAGTGGCTCAACTCTATAAGTTCCCGGCGAATCTCAACGGAAGCGGCGAAGCCATCGCCATCATTGAACTGGGCGGCGGGTATAATCCGGCGGATTTGAAGGCGTATTTCAGCCAGTTGGGAATCGCGCCGGCGCCCTCGGTTTCCGCAGTTTCTGTGGGAGGCGCTTCGAACTCTCCGACGGGCGATCCGAACGGGCCGGACGCCGAGGTGATGCTCGATATTGAAGTTTCCGGGTCGGTCGCGCCAGGAGCGAGCATCGTCGTCTACTTTGCCGACAACACCAGCGCGGGCTTTCTCAATGCGATCAACACGGCGATTCACGATACCCAACACAAGCCGTCGGTAGTCTCCATCAGTTGGGGCGGCCCGGAATCATCCTGGGCGGCTCAGGACCAGACGGCTTTCAACAACGCCTTTCAGTCCGCCGGTGCGTTGGGCATCACCATTTGCATTGCCTCCGGAGATGGCGGATCAAGCGACGGCGTTTCAGACGGTCTTGCCCACGTGGATTTCCCGTCCTCCAGCCCCTACGCCTTAGCCTGCGGAGGAACGAGCCTTAGCGCCTCAGGCGGAGGCATTGCCAAAGAAGTTGTCTGGGATGATCAGCCGGATGACGGGGCCGGTGGGGGAGGCGTCAGCGCGGTTTTTCCGCTGCCTTCGTGGCAAGCCAAAGCAGATGTCCCCGTTTCCGTGAACCCCGGCAGCTTCCGCGGCCGGGGCGTGCCGGATGTGGCAGGAGATGCGGACCCGAATACTGGCTATCAGGTGCGGGTGGACGGCTCGAATGCCGTGATTGGCGGCACGAGCGCGGTGGCTCCGCTGTGGGCGGGGCTTATCGCTTGCCTCAATCAGGGCCTCGGCCGGCCCGTGGGTTACTTGAATCCGTCGCTCTACGGCCAGGTTTCATCTCATGCCGGCGCTCTCCGCGACATTACGGCCGGTACGAACGGCTCGTATAAAGCGGCAGCAGGCTGGGATGCCTGCACGGGCTGGGGCAGCCCGGACGGCGGCGTGCTCCTGAGTGCTCTAGGCGCGACGGGCTCGCAAGTTGCGTAATCTCCTGATGCGCCCACCCTCACCCGGCCTTCGGCCACCCCCCTCCGGGAGAGGGCGTGGAAACGCTGGCGAGTTTCTTCAACAACGCAGCCGCAAGGCTGGACGCTTTTTCCTTTTCTGGGTAAGTGTAAAAAAGCAAAGATAACGGCCCTCTCCCTCCGGGAGAGGGTGGCCGAAGGCCGGGTGAGGGCCATCGAATCAAGTCACTTTACCCCGAGTCCCTTCAATCAGAATCGTAACCCATGACCGAAACGTCCGCGCCTATCATTAGCTTTGCGGGTCTTGAAGTGGCGGCATTTGAGAGCCGCAACGCCAAAGAAATTGCCTCGCTGATCTCGCGCCACGGAGGCGTCCCGCGCGTGGCGCCGTCGATGCGCGAAATCCCGCTGAGCGAGAACAACGCCGCCTTTGAGTTCGCGTCCGAGCTTTTGGAAGGGCGGCTCCACGCGGTCATCTTTATGACCGGCGTCGGCGCGACAACGCTCCTCGCGGTCCTCGAAAGCCGCTATTCCCGCGATGGAATCCTCCAGGGGCTTTCCCAGACCACGGTGGTGGCTCGCGGGCCCAAGGCGGTTCGCGCCCTGCGCGACTTTGGCGTGGCCGGTATCCTGCCAGTTCCAGAGCCCAACACCTGGCACGAAATTTTACGTGAGCTGGATGAGCGCCCGCGCGGCGTCGAACTCAACGGGAGCAGGATTGCTATCCAGGAATATGGCGCGGCCAATGACGCTCTCATCGCCGAGCTGAAACGGCGCGGGGTGGAAGTTCTGCGCGTGCCGGTGTACCGCTGGGCGCTGCCGGAGGATACGGCCCCGCTCGAAGAGACGGTTGAAGCTCTAGCCGAAGGGCGGGTACCCGTGGTGGTATTCACAAACGGCGTCCAGGTGGACCACGTCATGCAGATTGCGGCACGAAAAGGGCTGCAGAAGAGGCTGCCCGCCGCGCTCAAAGCCTCCATCGTCTGCTCGGTAGGGCCCACCTGTACCGAAGCTCTTCTCCAACACGGCATCCAGGTGGACATTGAGCCGGAACACCATAAGATGGGCATCCTCATTCACGAAGCCGCCCGCCGCGCACCGGCGCTTCTGCGCGAGAAGGCGCAAGGCGGCGCAAAACCGCGCTCGCGGGTTGCCGTGGCCGACGAGCCTTCTTCAGGGAAGGCGGCGGCTGAACCGCGATGGCATAACTCGCGTTTCATGAAAGCCTGCCGCAGGGAGCCCGTCGATGCTACTCCGGCGTGGCTGATGCGGCAGGCAGGACGCTACTTGAAGGAATACCAGGCGATTCGGGCGCGCACGCCTTTCCTTGAGCTTTGCAAAAACCCGGATCTCGTGGCCGAAGTTACAGTGACAGCGGCTGAAAAGATTGGCGCCGATGCGGCCATTCTTTTTGCGGACCTGCTCTTAATCGCCGAGCCAATGGGCTTTCAGTTGGAATACGACAAGGGCGGCGGCCCTTGGGTCACCCCCGCCTTGCGCTCGCCGTCGGGAATAAGCGGGCTGCGGGAAGTAGAACCGCAGGACTCGCTGGCTTACGTCTTTGAGGCGGTGCGCCGCACTCGCGCGGCGCTCGATCCGGCCACGCCGCTGATCGGGTTCGCCGGAGCGCCCTTTACTCTCGCTTCTTACCTCATCGAGGGCGGAGCGTCCAAGAGTTTCCGGCATACTAAGGCATTGATGTTTCGTGATCCGGGCGCGTGGCACAACTTGATGGAATGCCTGGCACGAAATCTGGTGAAATACGTTAACGGCCAGATCGCGGCCGGTGTGCAGGCCGTGCAGATTTTTGATTCCTGGATCGGCTGTCTAGGTCCCGGGGACTACCGCGAGTTTGTTTTCCCTCACATGCGCAGACTATTCCAGGGGTTTACGCCCGGCGTCCCTGTCATCCATTTCGGAACGGGAACGGGGCCGTTGCTTGAGGACATGCGCAACGCCGGAGGAAGCGTCATCGGGCTGGACCACCACGTTGACTTGGATAAAGCCTGGCGGTGGATTGGCTTCGATCACGCGATTCAGGGCAATCTCGATCCGGCCGTTCTATACGCGGATCTGCCATACATCCGGGAGCGCGTGCGTAAAATCCTTCGCCAGGCCGCGGGCCGGCCCGGGCACATTTTCAATCTAGGCCACGGCGTTCTTCCCGATACGCCGGTCGAAAATGTGATCGAACTCATCAAGATGGTTCATGAAGAGAGCCAACAGATGAACGAGGCGGCAGCCGAATAGTCAAGTTTTCGGGCAACTAAGCGCCCCTCTGCGGAATCAGATAAAGAGCATATTAATGTCCCTTTTCCTCGAAGAAGGGCAGGAGTATACTCGGCTTAGGGAATCCCGAGGCATTGACGGACTGCAGGCGCTGGGCATGTGAGGCTTCCTGCCGTGATGCCTCAAGCGGGCGGTATCAGGCGGTCTGACGTCTCAGGCTACTTGGCTCTCGCTGGGAGGTGAAAGATGAAACGAGCGCTCGCAATTCCGATCTGCGTGCTTTCTGTGTTTCTCGTGGCGAGCATGGCTCTGGCGACCCAGCCGGCCTCCAATCCTCAAGCCCCAAATCCTCAAGCCTCCAATCAT
>DASUKV010000212.1:0-5648 GCA_036278555.1 Terriglobia bacterium | reverse complement strand
TGCCTCTGATCTATAACGGGACGCCTGCCGTGGAGCGCATCGAGCGCGCTAAGGAGGCGCTGCTCCGGGTTGAGCTAGGCTCGCGCATGCACCACAAACCCAATGAGCTTTCAGGAGGCCAGCGGCAGCGCGTCGCTATTGCCCGGGCGCTGGTGAACAACCCTTCGCTCCTTCTTGCCGATGAGCCGACCGGGAACCTGGATTCGGTGACCGGGCTTGAGATCATGGCGTTTATCGACAAGCTTCACCAGGCGGGCAACACCATCGTGCTGGTGACCCATGAGCGCGATATCGCTATCCGCGCCGCGCATATTATTCACATTCGCGACGGCAAGATCGACCGCGACGAGCGCATCCGGTAAGCGGCCCGCCATGCTGCGATTGCCCTCACCTGGCCTTCGGCCACCCTCTCCCGCTGCGGCGGGAGAGGGCAGATATCCTTGGTTTCCAGCCCTCTCCTTGGGGAGAGGGTGGCGCGAAGCGCCAGGTGAGGGGCGCGCGATTTTCGCTACAACAGCAGAGCCTTTGTGACCACAGACCCCCAGACTCCGCCTCACTCCCCCTCGCGGCCGGACGACCGGCGAAAATACTCAAGCTTCTGGTTCACGGCGCGCGAAGCGTTCGGGATCGCCATGAATGAGCTGCGCGCTCACAAGCTGCGCTCGTTCCTCACGCTGCTGGGCATTGTGATTTCCACCATGACCTTGATCGTGGTGATGTCGGTCGTGCACGGCCTCAACCAGTATATTGCCACGCACGTCGCCAACCTCGGCGCCAACACATTCATCATTGCGCAGTATAAATGGGCGCAGGGCTACGAGAACTGGCTGAAGGCGCGCCGCCACAACAAGCCCATCCGGATGGACGAATATACGTTCTTGAAGAACAACCTGGGCGGCTACAAGTACATCGCGGCGATGACCCAGTTGCGGCCGGAGCCTTCCGCGCATTATGGCACCCAGCAAATTGAGGAAGTCGAGCTGGACGGCGTGACGCCCAGCCTGATTGATTTCGGCCAGACGGAAGTCTCCTACGGACGCTACATTACCCAATCGGACTACCTTCACCGCTCACTGGTGTGTTTTATTGGCAATGATCTCGTGACGCACTTCTTCCCGAACATGGACCCGCTGGGCCAGGAAGTGGTGGTCCGCGGCATTCCCTTCCGGGTGATCGGCGTCGCGAAAAGAATTGGCAGCACGTTCGGCCAGAGCCAGGATAACTTCGTCCACATCCCGCTGACGACTTTCCAGAACCTTTTTATGGGCCGGCCGGAGTTGAACGTCATGGTGCAGGCCTGGACCGCGCAGCAGATGGCGCCGCTCGAAGACGCCGCCCGCGAGTTGCTGCGCGTCCGGCGCCACATCTCTTACAGCCAGGACGATACGTTCGGCATTAACACCTCCGAAGTGCTTATGGAATCCTGGCACAAGCTTACCGGGACGATTTTCGCGGCGATGGTCGGCGTGGTGGCCGTGTTTATGGTGATCGGCGGCATCGTGATTATGAACATCATGCTGGCCAGCGTTACGGAGAGATATCAGGAGATCGGCTTGCGCAAATCGCTGGGGGCGCGGCGCAGTGACCTTCTGATGCAGTTCATTATGGAATCCACGGTAATCGCCGCGGCGGGCGGCGCTATTGGCGTGGTCCTGGCGTTTCTGATTACCACACTGATCCGAGTCGTCATTATGCCCGCCTCCATGCCAGTTTCCGCCGTCGTCGTCGGCTTGCTCCTTTCGTGCATCATTGGGCTTTTCTTCGGGATTTACCCGGCGAACAAGGCCGCGCGGCTTGATCCGATCGAAGCCCTCAGGATGGAGGGCTGAGCGATGCACGACTATCGCACGAACGTGCGCGAAAACCTGCTGCTGGCGATGGATACCCTCCGTACCCATAAGTTCCGGTCATTCCTCACCATGCTGGGCGTCATGATCGGCGTGATTACAGTCATCATGGTGGCTTCATTCTTGGTCGGGGTGGAAAGCCAGATGACGGACATGGCCAAGTCGTTCGGGACCGACAATCTTTATATCTATAAATGGCAGCCCGGCATTAACTTCAATCTTAGCCGGGAGATGCGCCTCCGCAAGCCTCTTACCTACGACCAGGCGATGGCCATCAAGGCGGAGTGTCCCAATGTGGAGAATGTGGCGGTCGAAGCGGTCCGGTGGAACAGCGCCCCGCCCGATATCAAATACCGGGCACAGGATATGTTGGACGGGAACCTGGTGGGGGCGACGCCCAGTGATTTCAGCATCAGCAACACCGACCTTGCGGAGGGGCGTTTTTACACCGAAATTGATAACTGGCACCGCCGGAATGTGACCGTGTTGGGCTCCGACGTCGTCACCCGATTGTTCCCGCACGAAGATCCCATCGGGAAAACGATCACCATCGGCGGAAACGCCTTTGAAGTGATTGGCGCCATCGGCCAGCGCAAGAGCTCTTTCTTCGATACCGGGGCCAACCGCATGGTGTATATCCCTTACGAGACTTACCTGAAAATTTATCCCGCGACCAAAGAGAACTTCATCATCGCCAAAGCCTATCCCGGGAAGCGGACCCAGGCGATTGATGAAGTCACCGGACTTCTGCGCCGCCTGCGCGGTGACAAGCCCTGGCAACCCAGCAGCTTCGGCATCGGAACCGCCGATTCTTTCATCCAGCAGTTCAACGCCATCATTGGCACGACGGCAATTGCTGTGATCGCCCTGGCTTCTGTGGGACTGCTGGTGGGCGGCATTGGGGTGATGAACATTATGCTGGTCTCCGTTACGGAGCGCACGCGGGAGATTGGCGTGCGCAAAGCCATCGGGGCGCGCCGCAACGACATTACCTGGCAATTCCTGCTCGAAGCGATGACACTCACCGGCGCGGGCGGCATCATCGGTATTATCGTCTCTTGCGGGATTGTCCTGCTGGTGCAAGCGGTGCTTCCTGCGTGGCCTCTGACGATTCCTATCTGGGCGGTAGTGGCGGGCTTTGTGGTGTCCGTGAGCGTTGGACTCTTTTTCGGTCTCTGGCCCGCCGTGAAGGCGGCCCGCCTGGATCCGATTGTTGCACTGCGCTACGAGTAGGATTCCCCTCCTGATGACCGGTATAATTTACTCTGGAACTGAAAATTTCTATTCTGTAACGGCGGTCGAAGCCTGCTCTGGAAGGGGCGCCGGTTCTTGAGACGTAAAGACCGGCGGCGGCCACAGGCCGCCGCGACGGCATAAGAATCTGGGCTTTTATGAATAAGGGCGAAAGCGCTATCTCGATTGCCCTTACCGCTTTACTGGTATTGGTCGTATTGGGGGTGCAGCGGCGATGGAACGGCTCAACGTTCACGAACATGGCCTCCTCCGCCGAGGATTTCGTGCTGCACACAACCGGCTTGAAGAGCCGGATTCCCGATCTTCCCGGGTTTGAACGGGTGAAGACTTTCCGGCTTGGCTCGTATCGCGCCGCTTTGTACCGCGCGAGTCCCGCTCCCTTGGTCTTCGCCGCTTATCGCTTTATTCTTTATAACGATCAGACCCAGCCGGTCTTTAAGCTGGATAGTGTTGAGGCTACCACCCAGCCCTGGACCACGCTCTACGACTTTGGCGGCACGCGGGGTTTGCCGGATTTTCACAAGCGCGGGCCAACCGACTATACCCGCGACCTTGACCACGACGGCGCTCCTGAGATTTTGCTGGGGCAGTATTCCGGCGGTGACCACTGCTGCACCACGGTGACCGTGATCGAGTTAGGTAAGGATTCCGCGAAAGTGCTCGGCCGGATTACCGGTCTCGATGGTTTGCCGTTTGAGGGTCTCGATATTCGGCGCCTGGGCGCCTCACCGCCAGGCTACAAGCTGATCGCACACCGGCCTTACCACACCGTTTGCGGGCTTCACGCCGATGCAGCCGACGTGATCTCGATTTACGATTTCCAGAACGGCAAAATTACGGATCAGACGGGGGAGTTTGACAAGTTTCTTGGCAGCATACTTCAGGAAAATCTTGCGAAATGGAAGAACACGAAGAAGCGATCGCTCCATCTCCTGCAGACGCTCGCTACGGATTATTCCGCCACCGGCGAAGCGGCGGCCGGGGAGTTGTTCTTCGAGCAAAATCTGCCGCTTTTCTCCAGTCAGTTACATTCCCACGGTGTTGATCAACACGCGTGCCTGATGGACATGGCGAATCTGATAAACAGTGTTTCTACGAAGGTCTCCAAAGACTAGTGTTATGTCTCATCAGTTCGTTGCATAATTCTCGCCACAAGGCGAGTTCTGTTAAAACCCTCACCCACCGCCTCGCGGTCCCCCCTCTCCCGGAGGGAGAGGGCTGGAATCTCTCGAATTTACGGCCCTCGCACCCTGAAAAGGGGGAGAGGGTGTCACGCGAAGCGGGACGGGTGAGGGGGCGACATGTAGTATCGCGGAATTTTTGTCCTGACAAATTGTTTAGCGAATTTATGAGACGCGACACTAGGGTCCCTGACGCCCGCGCCATTGACTTGGCAATGCCAATCTTCTTACCATGAGTAAGTAACAGACGCGCGGGGGGGGGCGAAGGGCGCGGAAGGTGTTCGGTTGAGCAATTGGGCTGTCAGGGCCGGAAGGGCTAAACGCCAGGCCCATCGCATTTTTGAGTTTGTGATGGGCCTGGTCTTTTTGTTTTTTGCCGGGGTGGGCGTCATGCTTTCAATGACCGCCTGGCACAGCTACCTGGATCATCCCTCGGCAGGTCTGGTGAAGTTTTATCTCTTTGCCAGCTTCACAGTCACCCTGGTCTTCCTTTGTTTATATTCCTTTCTCAAGGCCCGCAGCATTCGGTAAAAATTCGCAATTCCTGATGGGCGATCACCAAAATCGCAGTCGGTCTAGCTCTGAACCGCCAACTTCCCACGGAACGGGCGAGAAGAGGTTTTTCACCCCTGGGGATCTTGCTTCCTGGGAGTGGGAAAAAGAACTGGGATTCCCCGGCGCGTATCCCTACACTCGCGGCATCTATCCTACCCTTTACCGCAGCCGCCTCTGGACGATGCGGCAATACGCCGGCTTTGGGACGGCGGCGGAGTCAAACCGCCGCTATCGCTATCTCCTCGAACAGGGCACGACGGGACTTTCCGTAGCGTTTGACTTGCCGACGCAAATTGGGCTGGATTCGGACCATCCGCTGGCCCGCGGAGAGGTGGGGCGCGTGGGTGTGGCCATCGATTCGCTGGAGGACATGGAGACGCTCTTCGCGGGAATTCCGCTGGACCGCGTCTCGAGCTCGATGACAATTAACGCCACGGCGCCCATCCTGCTGGCGCTGTATTTTGCGGTGGCGGAGAAACACGGCGTCCCCCTGGCGGGGCTTTCCGGGACCGTGCAGAATGACATCCTGAAGGAGTACATCGCGCGGGGGACTTACATCTACCCGGTGCGGCCGGCGCTGCGCCTGGTGACGGACCTGTTTGAATTCTGCCGGCTCAACGCTCCGAAGTGGAATACGATTTCGGTAAGCGGCTATCACATCCGCGAGGCGGGAGCGACGGCGGTGCAGGAACTGGCGTTCACTTTCGCGAACGCTATCGAATACGTTGAAGCCGCTTTGGAGCGCGGTTTGAGCGTGGATGAGGTTGCTCCGAGGATTTCATTCTTTTTAAGCGCCCATAACAACTTTCTG
>DASUKV010000211.1:0-15162 GCA_036278555.1 Terriglobia bacterium | reverse complement strand
GGACTCTTTCCGCGGCTCGGCCACGGACCCTATCAGAATTTCCTGGAGTGGGCTGCCGACATTTACCAGCCCCGCCAGTCACCAGTCAAAGAGCATCTGTCCATTCCCAAGCCGGCGCGGTTGTGGTGGGGAGCCATCCGGAACCTTCTGTGTGGAATCACAACGGTCTGCCATCACAATCCTCCCATTCCTCGCGGTCTCCGCACCCGTTTGCCGGTCCGAGCCGTCACCCGATACACCTGGGCGCACTCCCTGGTCCTGGGAAAGGACATCGCAAAAACGTATCGGTCAACACCCGCGGATACACCATTCATCATTCATGCCGCCGAGGGCGTGGATGAGCAAAGCCGCGCGGAAATCTTCTGGCTCGATCGCATGAAGGCGCTCGGTTCCAAAACCGTTGTGGTCCATGGAGCCGGAATGGACGCTGCCGGTCACGCGCTTCTTGAGCGCCGCCATTCCGCGCTGGTTTGGTGTCCCACGTCTAACGAATTCCTTTTGGGAACGACGCTGGACATGGAATCCATCCGGCAGCATCGGCGGGTCGCGCTCGGTTCGGATTCAAGCCTTACCGCAGCGGGTGATCTTATAGATGAAATCCGGTTCGCGTGCACGCATGCACGGGCGAGTTCCGAAGAAACCTACGCGATGGTAACTGACCGGGCCGCCGATGTGCTGAAACTTACACGCGGCGAAGGAACCCTGGCGGAAGGCGCCGTCGCGGACCTGATCGCCGTGGCCGATGATAGCGCCCGCCCTTGCGACGCGCTCAGCGCGCTGACCCGCGAGAACCTTGAACTGGTGATGGTCGCAGGAAGCCCCAAGCTTCTCTCCCCGTGTCTCGTTGATCGTCTGCCGGACGAAGCAGCCGCGTGCTTCGAGCGGATTGAGGTTGATGGCGTGACTCGCCTGATCGCTGCGCCCGTAAGAAATCTCATCAACATCGCCCGGCAACACCTCGGAAAAGAAATCCGGCTGGCGGGCAAAAGGGTCGCGCGATGAAAGCTGAACCCGCTCACGCGAGCGATCCCCGCATCGGACAGCGAGATCGGGGAGATCTTGTTACATCACTCCCGGTTCTCGTCATCATGCCTCATAGCCGGTGTAATTGCCGGTGCATGATGTGCGACATCTGGAAAATCCGGCAAGTGAGGGAACTGACGGCGGAGGACCTCAAGCCCCACCGGGACTCGATCCGTGCGCTAGGCGTCGAGTGGGTGGTTTTTTCCGGCGGCGAGCCGATGCTGCACAGCCATCTTCGGGACCTGTCGTCTTTCTTTCGAAGCGAGGGGATTCGCGTGACGCTGCTCACCGCCGGCCTGCTCCTTGAGAAACGCGCGGCGATGGTCGCGGAAAGCTTTGATGATGTGATCGCTTCGCTCGACGGCCCGGAGGAGATCCACGACCGGGTTCGGGGCGTGCCGGGCGCGTTCGGAAGGCTGAGTAGAGGGATCGGCGCTCTAAGGGTGCAGCACGCAGATTTTCCAGTGCACGCCCGTTGCACCGTTCAGAAGGAAAATTTCAACCGCTTGCGCCAGACGGTTGCCGCGGCCCGCCGCATGAATTTCAACTCAATTTCGTTTCTCGCCGCCGATCTGTCCTCCGCGGCCTTCAATCGCGCCGAAGGTTGGCCTGAAGAACGCCGCTCGGCGGTGCGTCTCGATTCCGATGAAGTCGACGAATTGGCCCGGGAGATGGAAGCGTTGATCTGCGAAAACGAAACAGACATCCACGAGCGCTTCATCTTGGAAAATGCCTCCAAGCTGCGGAACGTCGTGCGCCATTTCCGCGTGCAGTTGGGACAGTGCTCGCCACTCTCGCCGCGTTGCAACGCTCCCTGGGTCTCGGCGGTTATCGGCTCAGACGGAAGCTTGCTCCCGTGTTTCTTCCATCCATCCATCGGAAATATTCACGAAAAACCGCTCGTGGAGATTCTCAACAGCGACCGCGCCTTGAATTTCCGCGCCAATCTGAATATCGCCACAAATCCAACCTGCCAACGGTGCGTTTGCTCCCTTTATCTGGAGAATCCTCCATCTGCCGAGGACTAGGTCTCTAGCCCTTTTTCCCCTGAAACTCAAGAAGGGCGATGCCACTCGGAGGAAGGTCAATAGGAACTTCGGTGTAGTGGCCTCCCGCCACCAGGCTTTTTTCCGGAGAGGGGAGTTCCGCCGCCCGCCTCAGGTCATGGAGCTGTTTGACGGTCGGATATTGCGGGCTGCCCATCGCCTGATAGGCCGCGAGAGCCGACCCGTGCGAATCATCCACGCGGGTGACGGAAAGCTGATTGCGATGCTCCAGGCCGCGGAGGACGAGGCGAAGAGATAGCGTCTGGCCCGGCGTCGGCTTCCCCTGCTTATCACGCGGGGTAAGATTCCACACGATGATTGCCACAGAACCATCGGAGCGATGGGTCGCGACGGCCGGCCCGTTTCCGACAGCCAGCCGGTCGTGTCCCAGGCGGTGCATCAGCGCAAAAGCGTGAAGGGAGGGCTTGGGAATGCGGCGGATGGCCATCATTCCATAGCCGCCGTAGAAGATGTTTTGAACAATACCCTGCTCTTCAAAAACATCGCTGAAGCACCAGTAGGACATCGAATCCACCAGCCCCCGGCAGCGGCTGAGAGTGTAAACAATAAACGCCGCGTTGAACGGAGAGTCGGTAATGGCCGAATCATTCATATAAGTGGAATTCCATTCGGTAATAAAGATGGGGAGATGAGGCATGTCGGAGGATTGGACGAGGTTGCGCACTTTCTGAAGGGCCAGGGGGATCACATCCTCAAGGGCATAGTTCGTCTCATGCCCGAAAACTTTTACCTGAGGATCGTTCGCGTAGATATGAGTGCTGAAAAAATCGACGGGGACGTCGTGCTGCGAGCAGTATTGGATAAACTCTGAGACCCAGCCCGTCTCCGCCGTCGCCGGACCGCCCACGCGCAGCCGCTTGTCCACCCCCTTCAGGGCGGTCGCGGTACGCTGATACAGATCGAAATATTGTTCCTGGGTACCGGCCCAAAAATCGAGATTCGGTTCGTTCCAGACCTCAAAATACCAGCGGCTTAACTCCACGCCGCCGTAGCGCTCAAAAAGGTGGCGGACAAAAGCCGTTACGAGGTCTACCCAGGCGTCGATATCCTTCGGAGGCGTCACGTTCGCCTTGTACCAGAAAACAGTTTTATTGCCGCTGGCAAGGGCCTGGGGCATAAAACTGAGCTCGACGAACGGGCGCACCCCGACGTCCAGCAGGCTATCGTAAATCTCATCGACGTACTGAAAATTGTGAAGCACGTCGCCGCGCGGGCTGAGCCGGCACACGCCCACCTCATCGTCAAAGATGCCGTGAAAGCGCACGGTATCGATGCCGGTTCGCTTGTGCACCTCATCGAGGTCCTGTTGGTAATCGGCGCGCAGCGCCAGGACCGCCCGGCCCGATCCGACGGTGGATTCCCAGTAATGCGGGAGCGTTCCGACCGGATGGCGGACGTCGATCGTGAAAGTCACAGGGCCGGATGGAGGGGAAGCTTGGGGCGCCGATCCTTCCGGGGCCGAGACGGGCTGCGCAACCTGACCGGCCAGAGTCCTTCCAAACGAGCCTGCCAAAGCCATACTGCCAACCGAGGAGAGGAAATTTCTGCGATGGAGCACGGGAATGACTCCTTCCAAATACAAGGTGATTCTGACAACGCGAAATACGACTGTGGACGCTCGGGTGGAAGCATCTTTAATTATAGATGCAACCACGCTTTCCAGACAGTCATTGCGCGTCTTTGCCGCCGTCGGCCAGCGGTAATTCCAGCCTCAGGGGTAAAACAAATACGGACCCGGATAGTGCAGCTCAAACGTCCGAATAAGCTTGTTTTCCGAGAGAAGCTGCGCCAGGAAAATAGCCCGGCGAATATTGCGATTCTTCATGAACCAGTGCCAAACGCCGCCGTCCAGTAAGTTTTCCGCGCTGAGCAGCGTGATGCCGGTATCGATGCTGATGACATCTTTGTCCACCCATCCCGTCGTAGGATTAAAGCCATCGGCAAAACCGTAGCGGCTGTAGATTTGTTTTCCGAACCGGGTTTCCATGGTTTCGAGAGCTGCAAGGCAAATCCGAGGAGCAAACATCAGGGAGCCGCCTGGTGCGCATGGGGTCACGGTGCCGTCAATAATCGAGGCCGACGAAGGAGCACCCCAAACCATATAGCCGTCGGGGCCGTCCGACGCGGTAATCCCCCAGACATTGGCCGAATAGCTCTTCGGGAAGGTGCGGCTGAAGCTCAGACAAAAGGCGCGGTTCGCGCGGGTGGCGGTCAACGAGTTCGCAAAGAAGTTCACATTGGACGGCGGGCCATCGCGAAGGCCGCGAAAATCAATCCAGGCCTGGGCATACTGCTGGGTAAAGAGCGGACCCTCGCCGACATAGGTATAGCCGGCAAAATGCACAACGGGCCGCCTCCAGGCGTACCAGGAGCTCGCCGGGATGGGATGGGTGGGCGAGCCGATCGCCAGCAGGTAGAGGAGCATCAACTCGCTGTAGGAATCCCAGCGGGAAGGAAGAAAGCCGCTTTCCGGCAGCCATCCGTGAGAAAGCAGGTTATGGCTGCCGTTCAGCATCCAGGGGAAATCCACGCGATTGTAGATAAGGTCCGCCAAGCGGACAATCTGGTGATCGTGCGAAAAGGCTTTGCGAACGGTCAGGACGCCGCCGAGGAGCAGCGACGTATCAATCGAGGAAATCTCACTGTGCAGAATGCGCTTTCCGGTGGTCTTATCCATCCAGTGATAGAACCAGCCGTGCACCTGGGGAGCGCGATGGGCCAGAAAATCGAGGGTTTTGAGAATTCGCCGCCGCGCTTGATCTTTGCTGATCCAGTGGTGTTTGGCGCCGATGCAGATGGCGGTGAGTCCAAAGCCGGTGCCGGAAATGTTTGCCACGTCGCGGTGACGTCCGGTTTCAGGCAGGCCCACAGTAAGCGCCCTGTCGGGGACGAGACCGGTGTTCGAATCCGCCTGTTCCCAGAACAAAAGAAAGCAGCGGTAGGAAAGCCCTTCCAGAAAGGTTTTATCTTTACTACTCAGACCCCGGGCATAAGCCGACCGGCAGGGATCGAGAACGGCGGCCAGGATTACGAGCAGGACCACCGGAACCGCCGGGAGTCTCTTGGGTCTGCTACGCCTTACGCCCCTCGAATTGACCCAAGCTTCCATCCTGTAGATTGGGAATGCGATAAGTTGAGAACCGCCCTGGAAATCTGCTGGAGAGATTGAAAAACAAGTTTACCTCACCTTTCCTCTTCTGAAAAATTGTTGAAAGGATTTTGAAGTTCGGCGGTAGCGGCGGCCACTGGCCGCCGGTTTTTAAAGATTAGAGACCGGCGGCCAGAGGCCGCCACTACTGCTCCATGAAAATGGTTATTCCCCTCCTTGGTAAGGAGGGGCTGGGGTGGCGCTTCTGCGAAAACCCACCACCCCCTAAACCCCTCCTCAGCCGAGGAGGGGAGCTAGCCGCCGCTACAGCCGAACGCTCAGAAGCTGAACCGCGCTTGCAACTGGATCACCCGACCTGCCCCCGCGCCATCCGCGACGCCGAAAAATGCATTGTTATCAGCGAACGTTCCCGGACTGAAGAAGCCAAGCGGCAGAAGGTTCAGTTGATTAAACAGGTTGAAGAAATTCGCCTGCAAGTCAAGGGCTGCATTCTCTCCCAAATGCAGCGCTGTTGGCAACAGAATATGTTTTTGGAAGCTTGCGTCCGTTGAGAAAAAACGGGGACCGCGGAAGGAGTTGCGGCCCACTCCGGGAGGTCCGGAAGCGGTAAAGTCAAAATACTCGGAGCCGCCGCCCGGGAACATGACTCCGGGATTCATGAAAGCATAGTTGGTCAGATTCTGCTGGACACAGTTGCAGTAGCCCACCGGCCGGGTGGGCGCGAGCGTGGGGCCGCCGGGCGTCGGTACGGAATGGCCGGTTTTGACCGTCCAGGGAAAGCCTGTGTGAGCGGTCATGATGCCCGTCAACTGCCAGCCGCCGAGAATCTTGCCGGCGAGGCCGTGCTGCGAGCGGTAGAACGGCAAAGCGTAGATTCCCTCGAGCGTCACATAGTGTGTTACATCGTAGTCCGAGGGCCCGTATTCCGATTTCAGGTCTTGCGGATAGGTTTGGTTCGTGACCGCGCCGGGTCCTTCGTAGGAAAGCTCATCCAGACTCTTGCCGTAGGTGTATTTCAGGGATAGCTGGAACCCCTTAGAAAATGTGCGGTTCGCGCTGACGTTCAGAGCGTTGTAGTTGGAATTCGTATCCGGCTGAGGGAAGTAGATCGGCGTAAAGGCCGGCGCAGGTCCCGTCGGAGTTGTGGTCAAGGTCTTGTTGACATACAGGTATTGCTGAGGGACAAGTCGAATCAAGTGGTGCCCGGCGCTACCCTGATAGCCCAACGACGCCACCCAGTGGTCAGGCAGGTTGTATTCCAGATCAAACGAATAGACGTAAACGTAGGGGTTCATCATGTTCGGCTGCGCCCCCCAGATTTGCACCTGCCGGCCGTTGGGCCCGCCGGTTGTTGGATCAATCCCCACGGCGAGCGCGGAGGTGTTCACGGGATAGCTCAAAGGAGAGCGGCTGGCGCCCATCGTGTAAAGGATCTGGCCCGCGGCAAAAGGCGAACTCGGGCTGCCGCAGCAGAGGCCGTAAGTTGCGAAATCGGGAGGGTCGGTGGCCGTGTTGCTGAACATGGTATCGGGAATGCGGTTTTCATAAATCCCGAAACCGCCGCGCACCACCAGGTTCTTATCGGCGGCGGGATTGAAAGCGAAACCGAACCGCGGACCCCAATTGTGATAATCAGGATCATAAAGGCGCTTTAATTGCACCACCTTCGCGCCTGCGAGCGGCTGCCCGGCAGGTCCAAGTTGCAGATTGCTCATCAGCCCGTGCGCGATGGTCATGGGGCTGAAATACTCCCACCGTAATCCCAACGTGAGCGTCAAATCCTGGCGCGCTTTCCAGCCGTCCTGCAGGAACAAGGCGTAATCGCCCGTCCTCAAATACGTTTGCGCGTCCGCGGGCGCGCCGGTCGCAGGGTTCGCGTTAATCCCTTCGTAGATGGGAGCGTCATTGGCGAGATTCCAGAGTCCGTCGAAGGAGTAAACCGGGCGCGCGCCGCCCAAAAGATCATTATTATCCTGATCGCGGATGATCTGCGTGCCGAAACGCAGATCGTGATTGCCTGCAATTTTGCTAACGGTGTCGCTGAACTCAAAGGTGTTTTCCGCAAAGACGGCGGGCGTGGTATTGCCCTGGGGCGCGCCGAATTGAACATCTGAGACCGTGCGGTTTAGCAAGTCCTGCACGTCAAGGCGCGGCACGCCGAAGTTGGTGCTTGAGGAAGCTTCAACCTGGTTAAAAGCGTAGCGCGTAAAGTTGAACCGCGCGATATTGAGCATGCTCGGTGAGAGCACGCGATTGTAAGTAATCATGCCGGTGGTATTCAGCGGCCGGTTCACCAGGTCCGAAATCGGCTCGCCGCCGGTCGCGGCGTCCGTCCCCGAAGTGTGAAGCTTTGTGATATAGGAACTAACCGTGAAGCGGTCCTTCGGATCAAGCTGATAATCCGCCCGGAAATTGTACTGATTGCCCGAGTTGATCTGCGGCAGCGCGAATTGGGCAAACTCAATATCCGGGATTCCATCCAGGCCGCCGCCGGCCGGATTTTTCGTGACGTCAACGTATTGCCCTGTGCCACCCGTGAGCGAACCGATGTCAAGGCCGCCATTCACCTGCTGGCAGGTTCCGGGCTTGGCGCCGGAGGGACACGGAACGCTGATCGTCTGCATGGTTCGCGGCGCGATGCCCGTCTGTCCGAAGATTTTCGCCGTCACGCTATCGGGCCGCTGCTGTGTGACGCTTTGGATAAACTCCGGTGTGGCGATAAAGCCGTTGCCCACATTCACCGAGTTGTCCCGAATGCCTTCATAAGAAAAGAAGAAGAAAAGCTTGTTCTTCTTGATGGGCCCACCCAAGGCGCCGCCAAACTGGTTGTAGCGTTCGTTCACCCGAGTGGGCGCCGCCCCAAAAGGTCCGCCCCAGGCGTTATAAGCGTCCAGGCCCGGGCGCTGCGCCAGAAACTCGCCGCTGCCGTGGAACTTGTTGGTCCCGCTCTTGGTAATCACGTTGATTTGCGCCCCGGAATTCCGGCCATCCTCCGCCGAATAGCTGGTCGAGGAGACGCGCATCTGCTCAACCGATTGCGGGTTGGGCGTAATCACGGACGCCCCGCCCCAACTCAGGCTGTTGGCGCTCACGCCATCGACCGTGTAGTTGTTCTCAGAAAGCCGCTGGCCGTTCGCCACGACCGGAACCTGGTTTTCCACCTGAAAGATGGAGTTGTTCGAGCCTCCAGGGCCGGTGGTGTTGGGAAGATTGACGGCGTTCCCTGAGCCGGTGCGCTGGCCGTCGCCAAAAACGCCGGGCGCAAGCCGCAGCAGCTCATAAGGGTCGCGGCCAATCTGGGGAAGCTGCGTGATTTGCTGGCTTGTGATGTGGCTGGAGATGCTGGCGGTCTCCGTCTGAAAAGCGGGGGAAATATTGCCCGTAACGGTGACGGTTTGCGAGACCGCGCCCGGAGCGAGCGTCAGGTTCACGCCTTGCACCTGCTCAGCGCTCACCGCGACGTTCGAAAGGGTCGCGGCATTGAACCCCTGCTTATTCGCCGTGATGTTGTACGAACCGGGCGGCAGGAACGAGAAATTGTAGTATCCGCTGCCGTTGGTAGTGGTCTTCTGGGCCGATCCCGTCTGGGTATTTTCGAGAGTTACAGAAGCTCCGGGGACCGCCGCCCCGGAAGTGTCTGTGATGGTCCCTTCCACCCCAGCCCTGAACTGTCCGAATAAGAAAGCTGTGGCCCCCAGGAAAACGCAGACAAGAGAAGCGGTTTTCAACAACCCGCTTAAACGAGGCTCATGATTTCCCAACCCCGCAAAACTTCTTTTTGAGCACATATCGAACCCCCGGATCGAGAAGGTGGGCCGGTGCTCGTCCATCCGTCAGAAAGCTATCCCACACACCTGCGCTATATTTTGTTTTGTCGATTGACGAAAAATAAGGAAATGCAAAAAGAAAGGAAGGAAGATAATGGCTGTGCGCGGATGAACTGCGAGTGCCCGTGTGGTAAAAGCCTTCTGAACGACGGACGTGCATTAGTCAGCCCTGTCCGCCTCACGCCCCCTCCGTGCGCTTGCCAGTTCCGGCGCGAGGCGTGCAATGGCCCTATTATAGCGCGAAGCCCGCAAAGCCGAAAGGCGCTAAGCGCTCGCAAAACCTGAGCCTTCCTTGACAAGCCTTCACCCAATCCTCAACAATGGCTCTTCGCCCGGGCGCTGATTCTGCGCTCAACCCTCTTCTTGAAAGGCTCTACGGATGCGCTGGACACAGGCTTTTATTCCCACACTGCGAGAAGCTCCCGCTGAGGCTGACGCGCCCAGCCACCAATTGCTGCTGCGCGCGGGTTACATCCGCCAGGTCGCCGCCGGCCTTTACGCTCATCTTTTTCTCGCGCGCAAGTCGATGCTGAAGATTTCCCAGATTGTCCGGGAGGAAATGAACCGCATTGGCGCGCAGGAGTTCCAACTCCCAGCCCTCAATCCCGCCGAGCTGTGGAAAGAGTCCGGCCGCTGGGACAAGGTGGATGTAATCTTCAAGTTCAAAGATCGCAATCAGCACGATTTATGTCTGGGGATCACGCACGAAGAAGAGATGACGAATATCGCTCGGGGCGAGTTGCATTCTTACAAGCAGCTTCCGCAAATCTGGTATCAGATCCAGGAAAAATTCCGCGACGAGCCCCGCCCCAAATCCGGTCTGCTCCGCTTGCGCCAGTTTCTGATGAAGGACTCGTACTCCTTTGACCTGGATGAGGCCGGCTTGGACGTGAGCTACCAAAAGCACTACAGCGCTTACAGCAACATCTTTGACCGCTGCAAGCTGAATTACCGGATTGCCGAAGCCTATTCCGGCATGATGGGCGGTTCGTTCTCGCACGAATTTATGGCTCCCACCGAAGCGGGCGAAGATTTCATCGC
Source organism: Terriglobia bacterium (assembly GCA_036278555.1). Lineage (GTDB taxonomy): Bacteria > Acidobacteriota > Terriglobia > UBA7540 > UBA7540 > RH2-MAG17b. The sequence continues at coordinate 5,095 of DASUKV010000211.1, read as the reverse complement.
CGTCTGCGATTGCGGATACGCCGCGAACCTGGAAAGGGCGCAGTCCCAGGCTCCCCCGGTGGAGGACTTGCCGGAGGCTGGGGGTCCCGAGCCTTTCCCGACTCCGGGCCAGAAGACGATCCCTCAGCTTGTGGAGTTCACGAGCGAGAGTCCGGCGCGGATGATTAAGACCCTGGACTACGTGATGGAGAGCCGCCCCGTGGTAATTCTCTTGCGCGGCGACCATTCGCTGAGTGAAACGAAGCTCGCTACGGTGCTGGGCACAAACGTCTTTCGTCCCGCAACGCCTGAGGAAGCCCTGGACCTTCACGGGGCGCATGTGGGGTCGCTCGGTCCGGTGGGGCTTAAGGGCGTGCGCATCTTGGCCGATCGCGCGCTCGAAGGGCGCAAAAATATGATCACCGGAGCAAATCAGGATGACACTCACTTGCGCCATGTCACGCCGGGACGCGACTTCGATCCCGAATATCACGACTTGCGCGTAGCCGAGGCAGGAGATTTGTGCCTTCACTGCGGCAAGCCGTTGCGCGTGATAAAAGTGATGGAGCTCGGGCACATTTTCAAATTGGGCCGACGTTATTCCGAAACGATGGGCGCCCGGGTGCTCGACGAAAACGGCAAGGAAGTGACGCTGGTCATGGGTTCTTATGGCATCGGGATCGAGCGTATCCTGAGCGCCGCGGCGGAGCAGAACCATGACGCCGACGGCCTGTTCTTCCCCCGCCCCATCGCGCCCTTTGAAGCGATCATTACCGCCGCCAATATGGATGATGCGGCGGTGCGCGAAGCCGCTGAACGGATTTACACTGAAGCGCGTGAGAAGTCGGTTGATGTTTTGTTTGACGACCGGAAAGAGCGTCCGGGAGTTAAGTTCAAGGACGCGGACCTGATCGGCGTGCCTTACCGGATTACCGTCGGCAAGAAGAAGGTGGAGCAAGGGATGGCCGAAATCTTCCGCCGTTCGGCCAAGCAGGCCCGCGATGTCAAACTTCAAGACACGGTGAGCGCGCTGAAAGAAGAGCTTGATGCTTAGAGCGCGAACCGCTGTAGCGGCGGCCTCTGGCCGCCGGTCTCTGGTTTAAAAACCGGCGGCCACACGCCACCGCTACAATTGGTGGCCGTGGGCTTTGCACAATGAAAAACCCACGGCATAAAAAGCATGCCGTGGCTACCCGCTACCCGCTTGTTACCGCAATAGAGGTATTTGATGCCCGGAAATTCGTCCGCCACCAGGGTTGACATCTTGCACAGATCCGAGTCCGGCAAAGGCTACGCCAGCCTGTTTGTCACGCTGATCATCCTTCTGATTGCCGCGTTCGTCGCCTACCAGACACTTCCCGTTTATGTTCACAACTACGAGTTGAATGATTACACCACAGACCTGGCTCAGCAGGTCGCCGTGCACCGTGTCCAGCCCGAAGATGTTCCGGCGCTGATCGCTGCTCGCGCTCAGGACTTGAACTTACCGGTCGCACCGGATAATGTAAAGGTAGATCCTGGCGGGAGTGCTGTGAAAATTGAGGTCGCCTATACGGCCCTGATTGATCTGTGGGTTTACATCTGGTCCCTGCATTTTTCGATTTCCGCTTCCGCGCCCAGAATCGCTTTAGGTTAACGAACTGTGGTTCAAGGTAAAAACCAGCCAAGCCGGTCTTCCCGGTCCCTCCGCCGGCGCCCCCAACACGAATCTTTTCGCCGTTTTTTGAGAAAACGAAGGAAATACCTGCTCGGCGCTGCCATCGCTATTATCCTGATCTGCGGCGGCGTGTTCCTGCATTACTACCTTCGCTTTTCGCATCTGGTGGACGCCCGGCTTAACGGCCCGATCTTTCATCACGCCTCATTGATCTTTTCTGCCCCTCAGCCGGTATTTCCCGGCGAAGCAGCGACCCCCAAAGAGATCGAGGACCGCCTGCGCCGTGCGCTTTATTCCGAGGGTCCGAAGCGGGATTATGGCACGGGCACGTTTCAACTCAAAGGCAGCCGGTTGTTGATCTATCCGGGTCCGGCGTCGTTTTTTGCTGGCGAAGAAAACCCGGAGGGAGACGCCGCTCTGAGTTTTGAGGACGGCCACATCGCCTCGATCGACGACGTCGATCACAAGACCTCTCTCAACCAGTACAACCTGGAGCCAGAAGTCATCACCACGCTTTTTGACCAGAACCGCAGCAAGCGGCTGCTTGTGGACTATCAGGATTGTCCGCCGGTCCTGGTGCACGCGGTGCTCGCGGCGGAAGACCGGCGTTTTTTTTCACACCACGGCGTCAATTTCATGCGGCTCGTCGCAGCGGCGATCAGGGACATTCGCGCGGACCAGCGATTGCAAGGCGGGAGCACCCTTACCATGCAACTGGCGCGCAATTTCTTCCTCACCCCCAAGCGGACTTTCAAGCGCAAACTGGCGGAGATTTTCCTGGCCATGCTGATTGAGCAGCGGCTCAGCAAAGAGGAAATCTTCACGCTTTATGCCAATCAGGTCTACATGGGCCAGAGCGGGAGCTTTTCGATTTATGGCTTTGGCCAGGCGGCGGATACGTATTTCAATAAGGGCGTCAAGCAATTGACGCTGCCGGAAGCGGCTCTGCTTGCGGGCATCATTCGCGGCCCCAATATTTATTCGCCCTACCGTTATCCGCATCGGGCCACGAAGCGCCGCAATTGGGTGCTGAGTGAAATGCAAAGGGACGGCTATCTCACCGCCGATCAGGCCACGAAGGCGAAGGTGTCCCTCCTGGGAGTGACGAAGCGGACCGCGGGAGGAAGCGAAGCGCCATACTTTGTGGATATGGTGAAAGACCAGTTGCTGTCGCACTTTTCGGAGCAGGACCTGCTTTCGGAAAGCTACCGCGTCTATACCACCCTCGATCCCGCGCTCCAGGCCGCGGCGTCAAAGGCTGTTCACGTTGGCATGGAAGAAGTAGACAAGCGAATCAAGGCGCGCCGGCGGAAGAATGCTCCACCGCTCGCGCCGGATCAACCGCAAACAGCGCTCGTGGTTCTGGACCCCCACACCGGCGATATCCGAGCGCTCGTGGGCGGACGAAATTATGCCGAGAGTCAGCTCGATCACGCTTTTGCGCTCCGCCAGCCGGGATCATCCTTCAAGCCGTTCGTGTACGCGGCAGCGCTCTCTTCGGGTGTCGACGGATCGCAACCCGTGATTACTCCCGCGACCGTGCTACAGGACCAGCCTACGACCTTTGAATTCAATGGCCAAACCTATGAACCCAAAGACTTTAAGGACGAGTACTACGGTACCGTCACCGTGCGCGAAGCCTTGGCTCTTTCCTTAAATGTAGCGACAGTCAATCTTGCGCAAACGATCGGCTATGAAAAAATCCGCGATCTTGCCATCGCCGCGGGCCTGGACAACGGCATTCAGGCCACCCCCGCGATTGCGCTTGGCGCTTACGTCACCACACCTTTGCAACTCGCCGGCGCTTACACAATCTTCGCCAACAACGGCGTTTACGAACAGCCCCGTTCGATTATCGCGGTAAACGATTCCTCGGGGAAAACTCTGTGGCAGCCCACTGAGGCGTCCCATCAGGTGATCGATCCGCGCGTTAGCTATCTCATGGTAAGCCTTATGCAAACCGTCATTGACCATGGGACCGGCGAAGGCGTGCGCGCTCGCGGTTTTACGGCTCCGGCGGCGGGCAAGACGGGTACCTTGCACGATGGCTGGTTTGCCGGCTTCACCTCGAACCTTCTCGCGGTTTCCTGGGTTGGCTATGATGATAACCACGACCTCGGCCTCACCGGAGCCAGTTCCGCCTTGCCCCTCTGGACGGAGTTCATGAAGCAGGCGGCGCTCGTTCCCGCCTACCAGAAAATGGAGGGGTTTGCACCGCCCATGGGGGTGATCGTCGCTCCCATTGACAGCCAAACTCAAGTTCTGACCGCCAATAATCCCTTGGCGATTGGCCAGGACGTTTTTATCGATGGAACGCAGCCGGTCTCTGCAAGCGCGGCCTCAGGGGTGGCTGGCTGGCTTAGGAAAATACTTCCGTTTGGCCATAATAAGAGCAATACGGCAGCACCTGCCCAGCCGGCTGCGCCTGGAGCAGTTCCCGGGTCTTCGTCCTCCCCAACCGGGGCACAGCCTTCACCATCCAGTAATCCCAATCCCGCGGTGGCCAATTCCCAGAAGAACCCCGCGCCGCCTCCCCCCAAGAAATCCGAAGGCATCCTGAAGAAGATTTTTTCTATTTTCGGGCATCACAAAGCGAAAACCGACAAGCAGGATTCCAATCAACCTCAGCAGTGAAGCGCGCCGTAGAGAGAGAGACGCGATTAGAACTCTCTAATTCTTCCATTTTGTTGTAAACCGAAGGCCGCCGCCCCGCGTCAACTATTATTCTCCGGTAACCATACCAAAAAACGGAATAGCCGCCCACCCGGACGGATTCCCTGGCGTGTCCGAAGCTTTGGGGTCTTTTTTGCCGCATTACCAAGGATTTAGCGCCCGCAGAAAGGTGCGGCCCATCGTGCGCCTACTCTCGTGAACTCTTAACTGGCCGATTAACATCATTGGCCATCCTCGTGCTATTCCAGGTATCGCATCGTAGCTCTTGAACTCTAAGCCGGCCGAAACAGGAGGAGCCATGAGCGGGCAAGCTGGAGCCTTAGCTTCCGGGATGAGCCTGATTGATCTCGCCAACACCCCGGACCTTATTCCTTTGGCGCGAGCGGTGCTTTGCATGGACTGCGAGCGCATCTCACAGCAAAACGGCGAGCACGTTTGCGCGGGATGCGGCAGCGCCGCCCTTCTGAACCTCGCCTCCGTCATGAACCGCCGGGACTAAGTCCACCCTCAGGGTTTTTCCGATCTATATCCCCGTACCCCGCCGTGGGCAAGTTCTCCCGACAAATGCCACCAGGATGGCGGCGCTACGTCGTCCACCGCAGCTTTCCTAAACAACCCACAGGCACAGCCCAGGCTGTTGAAACATGATGCTATAATGCACTGAAGGTCCGGCAGACATGAAGAAAGCCATAGGAATCCTGCTGTTTCTAGTCCTCGGTGCATCCACCCTGAGGGCGGCTCCGCAGGTGCGCACCATCCTGGTTTTCCCTTTCGAGAATCGAAGCT
>DASUKV010000210.1:0-14672 GCA_036278555.1 Terriglobia bacterium | reverse complement strand
CGGTCAGCAGTGCGGAAAGCACCGTCTTTCCGGCGTTCGTATCAGTCCCCGTGACGAAGAGATTCATTGCCATGATTTAGGAATCGTTTCAAACTGCAAGATCGCAAGCGTTTTGCTTTTCAACGCTCCGCTCGAGCGCCTGCGCCAAGCGCTCGACTTCCGCATCAGAAAGCCCCGCATGCAGAGAGATTCGCAGCCGCGCGGTCCCGTCTGGAACCGTCGGCGGGCGAATGGCGCGAAGGGCGAAACCGGCGCGTTCAAGATCAGCGGCAACGCCTAAGGCTACGTCATTAGCTCCTAACAGGACAGGGACGATTTGGGAATCTGAGCGGCCAGTGTCGAGTCCAGCCTGTTTCAATCGCCTGCGCAATACCGAAGCCAGGTGAAGCAGATGTCGCCGCCGGTCATCGGCCGTTCGCGCGAGTTTTAACGCCGCGCAAATCTGGTGAGCCATGTACGGGGGCAGAGCGGTTGAAAAAATGAACGTGCGTGCTCGGTTCACTAAGTATCGTTTTAAGGCGGCCGGTCCGGCGACAAAAGCGCCAGCGCTCGCGAGCGCCTTTCCGCACGTGTGGATAGAGGCGAGAATTTTGTTCTCGAGGCTCGCTTCCGCAATCAAACCGCGCCCTTCAGGGCCCAGAACGCCGGTCGCGTGCGCTTCGTCTACAATGACGGCGGCTCCGTATTTTTCCGCAAGCGCGGCGATGTCGTGAAGCGGAGGCCGGTCCCCCTCCATGCTGAAAAGGCTTTCCACCACGATGAATTTCTCGCACAGTTCCGGGGCTGCCCGGTGCAAATGATGCTCCAGAAAATTCATATCCCGGTGGGGGAAAATCACCTTGCGCGCACGCGAAAGGCGGATGCCGTCGATGAGGCTGGCGTGGTTAGCGCAGTCGGAAAAGACGATGTCTTCCGGACGCACAAGCGCGCTGAGTACGCCAATATTCGCAGCGTAGCCCGAGCTGAAGAAAAGCGCTGATTCGGCTCCCACAAAGCGCGCGAATTCGGCTTCGAGTTCTTCCCACACCGGTGCGTTCCCGGAGAGCAATCGTGAGCCGCCCGAAGCAAGCGCCGCGTCTGCTTCTATTGAGCTCAGGACGGCATGCTTCAGGCGCGGGTCGCGGGAGAGATTCAGATAATCATTCGAGCTAAGGTCCACGCCGGAAGTGCGCGAGAGCTCCCGCAATTGGGATTGCGAACAGAGGGAAGCCAATTCTGCCGTGATGCGCGCGAGGGTCGTGCTGGAGGAAGAATTACGCACGGCCCATGGCCTTCAGGCCGAGATCGCGAAACAAGGATTCGTCTTCGTCCTGGCCAGGGTTAGGGGTGGTCAGCAGCTTTTCGCCGAAGAAGATGGAATTTGCTCCGGCCATAAAACACAGGGCAGCGGATTCGCGCGTGAGCGAGCGGCGGCCGGCGCTGAGCCGCACGCGCGAAGTGGGCATCAAGAGGCGCGCGGCGGCGATGGTGCGCACCAGCGCCAAGGGATCGAGGTTTTCCGCGGCGCCCATCGGTGTGCCTTTCACTCGCACCAGCAGGTTGATGGGAACGCTCTCCGGATGAGGTTTCATCGACGCCAGTTGGTGCAGTAACCCGATGCGGTCTTCCTCCGATTCGCCCATCCCGAGAATTCCCCCGCAGCAGACGGAAATGCCGGCTTGGCGGACGTGCGCCAGAGTTTTCAGGCGGTCTTCGTAAGAACGTGTCGTGATGATCTTTCCGTAGTATTCGGGCGAAGTATCAATGTTGTGGTTGTAAGCCGTCAGGCCGGCTTCGGCCAGCCGCCGGGCTTGATGTTCGTTGAGCATACCCAGCGTGCAGCAGACTTCCATGTCGAGGGAAGCCACCTCGCGGACCATCTCCAGGACTTTTTCAAAGTCTCGGCCTTCCCGTACTTCGCGCCACGCTGCTCCCATGCAAAAGCGCGTCGCACCTTCCTCACGCGCCTTTTCCGCCTCGCGCCGGACTTCGTCAACCGCCATCAGCGCCCCAGGCTTCACCTCCGTATGATAGTGTGCGCTCTGCGGGCAATAGGCGCAATCCTCCGGGCAGCCGCCCGTCTTGATGGAAAGCAGGCGGCAAAGCTGCACTTCGCCCGCCGGATGAAACCGGCGATGGAGCTGCTGTGCCTGGAACATTAACTCCAGCAGCGGCTGACGAAAAATGGCCCGAACCTCCGCCCCGGTCCAGTCGGAACGCACCGAATTGGTAGAAGGCTGGATTGCGGTCATTGTTGTTCTTCCTGCAGTTCCCGGGCGAACAAACCATACCCCTCATTGGGCGGAAACATTTCCGCAAGCGCTGTCATGCGCTGGCGCAATTGTGGCACCGGCAAATGCTCCGGGCCGGTGCGGATTTGCACGTCATGCCACAGGCCGTGCATGTATTCGGCGAGCGTGCTCACGAGAGACGTGTCGCGATAGCGCGCAAATTCCTCGCTTTTGTTAGCGGCGGCGCCGCGGGAATTCAGATAAGCTTCTTTGGCGGAAAGCGCTTCTTTGTCGATCTCTCCTGGAACGTTCTGATGCAATTCTTCGTCAAGAAGCCGCGTATAAATCCCAAGTTCTGAAGCGGCCAACTTCGGATGGAGCAGTTGCGCGACGCTCGCCAGCAGCTCAAAGCCGGTGTCATGGGCGTCCAGCTCGCGGCAGGCCAGGATGAGGTGTGTCGAGTCGCCGGATTCCACCCAAACGGCGGAATGGGTTTCCCCTTCCGGTTTCGTAAAGCAGACCGCGTCGCCCGATTCGAAGCAGCCAATGTAGGGAACGACAAGCACGCGAAGCTTTCCGATGCGTTCCGCCATGGAAGCGGGAATCGCGTGGGCCGGCTCGCGCACCATCGTCCTTTCCTCCGCCGGACTCAGACGCACGGCGGAATGCAATTGCCAGCCATGAGGCAACTGCGAGAGAAGATTAATTCCCTCGCGAACGTAGTCGTGCACCGGGATCATTTCGTGAGTTGGTGTTTGTGGAGTTCCCATTGGGGTACGCCGCCGTCGCAGCGCCGCTTCAGGACTTCTCTGGCGCTTCCGGGCGCACGGCAGCAATTATTCTGAAACTTTCTGTTGATCCTGTCCAGCCGCTTGTTCCTGGGAGCCGCTTTTCGCGGCCTGCCCAACTTCCTGCTGAAGCAGGTTCCGGCTTGCCTGGCAGGAAGGATTCGTCAGGCGGCAATCCGCGACGCTGTGATTACAGCCGCAAGAGCAGCTCTCCATATTAATTCGAAAGAGCGCCCGCGTTTGCGCGCGGGCGGGAAGGGCGCTCCGGGAGAGATCCGGAACTTCCGTGACGTTCGTTGCGATAAAAGTGCGGCGCAGCTTGAGGCAACCGGGCGCGTACACCTGAAGGGGTGCGGGTTTCAGCTTGGATCGAGCAGGATAAAGTGACGCCACAAGAACCGCGAGCAGGCCCAGCGTGACGGCCAAAGCGATCAGCGAACCCTTGCCGGGGCCGGCGGGGCTTGCGGCCGGAGAACGGTCACTCGGATTTTCCGGGGACATAAGAATCCACGTGCCGCAGCGGCGCGCTCCGGCTCACCACTTTCAGTTTGAGCGTTAAAGGAACGCTCTCTGGGGGCAGGCAGGCATGATCGTTGCAGGCCTGGTATTCGAAATTCCCGTGAAGGTTGTGATTGCCAGACTCGACCGTAGGAGCAACTTTGAAAACCGCTCGGATCGCGACCTGGCCTTCGTAAACCGAAAGCCCCTTCTCCGCAAAGACAAACTTCTGGACCTTGCCTTGCGGATAAACGATTTTTTCGACTTGGAACCCCCGGGCGGGTGCAAATTGGACGACGGTCGGAATGAGATAACTGAGGCTGGGATGATGGTCGTTGATGTGATAACCCGGTTCAACTTCCGCAATGATGGAAACCTGGGCGGAGCTTCCGGCGCGGACCGCCTCGGTGGCAAGCGCCACATGGGCTTTCACGACGGCGGGCGGGCGCTGCCCAACAGCGCAGCGCCCGCCTGCGAAAACCAATAGGGCCGCGCCTCCGAAGACAAACGCTAGGCGCCCTATTTCTCGCCGACCGGGGAACCACTTTCGAGTTTTGTCTCCCCTCGCCCGCTTGCGGGAGAGGGGCCGGGGGTGAGGGGTTGTGTTCATTCCTCGCACACTACCGGTTCGTAAGCCCTTAAATCTTGGGGCTGGCCTTCTGCAGCCGCTGAAGCTCGGCCTTGGCCATCTGGCGGCTGACGCCGCAACTGGGATCATTGATCCGGCACTGGAGCACGTTGTAACCGCAGCCGCAGGTGCACTTCTGCTTGTTGAGCGAGGCCTTATATTGTTGAAGCTCGATTTTGCTCAGCTTACTGACATCGATGCCGGGGACCGGGGAATTTGCCTCAGCCGGCGTTTCCACGTCGATCGGCGCGCTTTCGCCCGCCGCCTGGAAATTCTTCACTTCGGTGCTGGGTGAGGCCGCGAGCAGTGTCTTGATTTCTTGTTCGAAGCGCTGCGTGTCGACCGCGCCGGGAACCTTGTCGTAAATGTGCCCGTCGCGCCCGATCAGGAAAGTTGTCGGCAACCCGATGATGCCGCCATAAAGCTCCCCGATCTTCGAATTACCCATCGCCACCGGATAGTTCATGCCGAACTGTTTGTAGAAATCGCGCACGGGCTGCGGGTCATCGTCCATAGAAAGACCGATAATCTGGAAGCCTTGCGGACCGTATTTCTTCTGGAGTTGGATGAAACCTGGAATTTCCATACGGCAGGGGCCGCACCACGTCGCCCAGAAATCGACCATCACTACTTTTCCACGGTAGTTGTCGAGGCTCACCTTCTGGCCGAAGATATCCGTGACGCTGAAATTCGGAGCCGCCGGATATTCCCCGTTCGCGGCGGTGAGCGGCTGATTGGCGGCGACTGGAGCGATCCAGAAGCGATTCGCGAGATAGAGGCCGGCAACAACGACCGCGACCACGATCACCACAATCGAAATCTTGCTGCGCTTTGACATCTTTAAACTCTCCTATAACCCATTGTACCCGCTTGACGGGGTTCGGGGGAAGCCGCGGCGCTTAGCCGTTTTTCTAATCTTCAGCCTCCCGCGCGGCCAGCCGCCCGATGCTAGGAACCTGAAACCCTTTCCCCGGCGCGCTTTGCCTTTGGGACTGCCGGCGCTGGCGTTGAGACCCACGAGCCGTGCCGCCGCAATAAAAATATCAGAATGATCCCTAGGATAAATGCCACAATTGCAACCACTTGCGCCGTTGAAAGCAATCCGTTAAAAAAGAATCCGCGGTCGGGGTCGCCACGATAAAATTCGAGAAAAAAGCGCGCCACGGCATAGAGCATCATGTAGGCCACAAAAATCTCGCCATCGCGCTTTTTGTGCCGGTACAACTCCCACAGAATCAAGAAGATGATAAGCGTCAGCGCCGACTCGAAGAGCTGGACAGGGTAAAGAGGAACGCCCAGCGGCACGCCCGTCATCTGATGGCTATAGGGGTTGGTGAAAACGACCGCCAGAGACGAATGCCGCGCGACTTTGCCATAATCATCCCCTGCGGCAAAGCAGCCAAGGCGGCCAATGCACTGGCCAATGGCTACCGCTGGGGCGAAAGCGTCGAAGACTTTGGCCAGTGGCCAGCGGTGCCGCCGGACGTACCAGAGGGCGAACAACGCGGCCCCAATGAACGCGCCATAAAAGCCGCCGCCCGCCTCAAGCGTGTCCAGGCTGAAAATCTCGCCCGGGTGGGCGGTATAAAAACCCCACCCGGTCAAAATCATATAGATTTTGGCTCCTATGAGCCCGGTAATAATGAGCCACGTGCTGAAATCGACCACTTGGGCGGTCTGAAGTCCCTCGCGGCGGCCCAAGCGGATGGCCACATAAATCCCGGCGAGCAACGCCAGAGCCAGGAAAAAGCCATAGGTGGGAAGTTGCAAAGAGCCGATACGGAACAGAATAGGGTGCATAAGATGTTCAGCCGGACTAGAAGATCTCTGAAGTGCCGGGATCCGGGACGCCCGGCGCGACGGGGTGGCCTCTCACAAGGTGAACCGGTTCAGGAATCCAAGATATCCCGACAGAATTGTAAACCGGTTCAAGGCGATCAATACACCGATCAGGATCAGCAGCACTCCCGAGCCGACTTCGACCGCGTGAAGGTGCCTCTTAAACCGTCCGTAGAACTTGAGAAACTGGCCAAGTCCCAGGCTCGTCAGCAGGAACGGGATCGCCAAACCCGCAGAATAAATCGCCAGCAGGAACATACCCTGAAAGACGGTATTGCGAGTTGCCGCCAGAGCGAGAATGCCGGCGAGAATCGGGCCAATGCAAGGCGTCCAGCCGAAGGCAAAAACAAATCCCAGAACGAATGCGCCGAAAAGGCTCCGGCCCGGAGCCCCGGCGTTAAGGCGCGTATCGCGATATAAGAACGGCAGCTTGATAATGCCCGTGAGGTGCACGCCAAAAATAATGATGATTATTCCCGCCGCGATATTGAAAACCGTGCGATGCGAAGCCAGAAAGTTGCCGACCTCCGTCGCCGAAGCCCCGAGGGCTATAAACACTACGGAAAACCCGATGACGAACGCGATGGCATTGCGAAAAACGCGCGCCATGAGAGCCGTCTGGCTGCCTCCGCGCAATTCCTCAACCGAGGTCCCCGACAGCATCGAGATGTATCCCGGAATCAACGGCAGCACGCAGGGAGAAAGGAACGAAATAACTCCCGCGACAAACGCGATGGGTAAGCTCAGTTGGTGACTGTTCAACCGCCAGCCTCTTTCAACATCAATATTCCGTTCGATGCGCCATCGGGAGCTACGTTCGAAGAGCGTATCACAAAAAAATACAGGTCCAGCCCGCGAAAACTCCTAATGATTCCTGGGCAGCCTGTAAAATGGTCAGCGTGACGAATCCACGGTGGGTGATCCCGCGGATGCATTTCAACACCTTGGTTAATTTTATCACACGCATAGGGCGGGAAATCTCCCTCGATGTGCGCGAGAAGGAGCCCATTGCTAAGAGCCATTATCTTCGATTTTGACGGGGTGATCGTCGACAGCGAGCCCTTGATTCTGAACCTGACGCAGCAGGTGGCGGCGCGCGAGGGCTGGACGATTACGCCCGAGGAATACTATCGGGATTATCTGGCGCTGGATGATCGGGGCATTGTCGAACACCTTTACCGCAGCCACGGCAGGCTCGTCGACGTTGCCCGCCGTGAGGAGTTGGTCCACTGGAAAGCCCGCAGGTATCAGGAAGCCGTTCGCGACGGTCTGCCTGCGATGCCGGGCGCGGTGGATTTCGTTCTCGAATCCGCCCGCCATTACGTTTTGGCGATTGCCAGCGGCAGTCTGCGGGAGGAAGTCGAGCCCCTGCTGCGCAAACTGAACCTCTGGGAAAAATTCAGCGCACTGGCCACGGCCGATGATTGCGAGCGCTCGAAGCCCGACCCTGCCGTGTATCTGAAGGCGGTTGAAAAACTCCGGAAGCTGGACGCTCTCGAGAATCTTCAGGCGAAGGAATGCTTAGCCATTGAAGACGCGCCCGGCGGGGTGCGAGCCGCGCACGCGGCGGGGATGAGGTGTTTAGCTCTCGCCCATAGCCGGCCCCTCGAAGAGCTTCACCATGCGGATTGGGCGTGGCGCAACTTCGCGGAAGTGGACTTCAAAAAGGTACGGCTGGAGTACGATGGTTCGTAGGGGCGCTGCTTGCGGCGCCCGGCTCAGCGACTGGCCAGCCCGAACTCCGGGCGCGCCAAACCGCGCCGCTACAGCCGCAGCTCTCACCCAGGCTCTAATGGCCGGCTCCGGCGGCAAAAGCCGCCGCACCCGCGCGGACGGGGTGTTCGCTTCCCCGCAAGGCGCGCCGGTGGTCCGCTAAAAGCGCCAGCATGGAGTTCCGGTCAAGCGGGTGGCTTTGCACGCAGCAAAGCGATAGTGCGCCGAGTGAACGGATGAAATCGTGCACGCGCCGCTGATATTCCAGCGTCAGCATCGGCTCGGACCCTTTGCCGTACGCCCATGACCAGTCTGAAACCCAGCGGAGCAGCGGAGCGTTCGGGCGAAGCGGGCCGCGCTGTAGCGGATCATCCGGTTTGATGAGCATCGACAGGCAATTCGGGGCCGTTAGAAATACCAGCCTTCCGTTGCGTAGCAGGATTTCCGGGCGCATGCCGCTTTCGTTCAGGCCTTGGGCAAGCTCCCGCAGAAACCGGGGCCCTGCCATCGCCACCACCTGTTGGCCGATTTGCAGCCCCTCCATCACAAACTGCGAAATTTGGGGAGGCTCCTGGCCGTTGCGAACAACCACCCGGCACGGAGTGCATGATTTCAGGTTCTGAATCTGAGGGTTATTACTGTCAATGGCTAGCATATGGCTTTATTTTTGCCAAACAAAGTACCAATGTCAATAACATATCGCGTTGAGAGACAATTCAAGGAATCTCTCTGACAAGAAGCTGCTTGACAGATATGGGAAAGGTCGCTTTAGGAATCAGCAGTGTGGCGTGTGTGTGATGGGACCTGGGGGTGCGCGCCAAGGGCCGGAAAATCTTCACGTACGCCTCATCACCGGTCACCGGCCTGTTCCTGTCTGAGTACTGGCTTCAGGGTCGGAATCGTGCTACTTTACAGAGAATGTCTAGGTTAAGTTTCCCATTCAACGTTTCAAAGTTTGTGAATGCTGTCGCCTACCTAGCTCAGGTGTGTCCGAATAGCACCAAGATGACAATTTGCAAGCAGCTCTATTTTGCAGATAAGGAACACCTCGTCAAGTTTGGGAGACCGATTACAGGTGACACTTACTACCGTCTGGAGCACGGTCAGATTCCGACACGCGGCTTAGACATGATGAGGCAAAAATCGTCGCCGCAAGCTAACGCTCTGTTCGAGAAATACGTTTCGGTTATCGGAAATTCGGTTCACCCCAAGAGACCCGCAGACAAGAAGGTCTTTTCCAAGTCCGATCTGGAAATTCTGGACTGGGTCGTCGAGAATTATGGCAGCAAGACCGCAGCAGAATTGAGAAGATTAACGCATAAAGAGCCAACCTATTCCGAAGCCACGGAGGGCTGTCCGATAGACTTTGAGCTGTTCTTCAAGGGCGCACCGAATTCAGAGTCGATCAAGGCTCTAGCAGAGCGAGAACAGGAAAACAGGGACGTTCTGCGCCGATATGGCGCAGAATGATCTTAAACCTGGATCCCGGCTCTGTCCTGCATATCGAGAACTATTCATCTCGAGATCATCCTCCAAAGAACAAATACCTCTTAATTCTCGGCTCTTTGTCCAGCAGTGTTGTTGCGGCGTTCCTGATATCAAGTCAGCTTAGCTATCTACAGCAGGATTCGTACAAACGTGAAGTCGTTAGAATCCCACATAACGCGACGGTTTTTCTTCGACGAGAGAGCATAATTCAGTGCTTCCAACTAGAACTGCTATCTCGTGATCACCTCTGCGATGGTTATCAAAGAGGAACTGTGACTTGTCCCGAAGGCTCCCGGTTAAATACCTTTACGCAGTTAAAGCAGTAGTGAAGGATTCCTACTTTCTTTCCCAAGAGCACATAGACCGCATTCTCCATCTTTTGCCTTAACGAAACTCTAGCAAATCCATCCGTCCTGCCATCCCCGCCTGAATATGGTATTCTGTGCGGGATGTTATAATAAGCGTGAATTGAGGTCGTAATGAAACAGACGCGACGGCTGTTGTGGTTTGCCATTTCAACCATTGTACTATGCGCTATTCTCGGCGGTGTTTATGGCAGCCGCGTAGAAGCCACGGGTACCGCTTCGAACCGTTCGGACATGCAATCCAGCCTGCAGGCGTTTACGAGCATCTACACGCTCGTGCAGGCCAATTATGCGACTCCTATCAGTCCGGACAAGTCCATTTTCGGTCCCGCCGGCAGCATGACCGTGGGCGCGATCCCCGGCATGCTTCGCACGCTGGACCCCCACTCCAACTTTTTCAGCCGCCAGGCGTTTCAACAGCTTCGTGAAGATCAGGAAGGCAAATACTTCGGCGTCGGCATGATGATCCAGCAACGCCTGAACCAGCTTAACCGGTTGGTGACGGTGGTGGTGCAACCCTTCCACGGTTCTCCCGCCGAGCGCGCCGGTATCCGGGTCGGCGACATCATCCTTGAGGTGAACGGCAAGACCACCGTCGGGATGAACATTAACCAGGTTGCGGACATCCTGAAAGGCCCCAAGGGCACCGTGGTCCACGTTATGGTGGGGCGTCCGGGGATCAAAAAACCGGTGGAGTTCGCGATTACCCGCGCGCAAATCGCCCGGCATAGCGTGGACTTAGCGTTCATGATCCGTCCTGAAGTGGCCTACATTCGCGTCAGGAGTTTTGATGAGACAACGAATGATGAGTTGAGCGCCACGCTGAAGCGGATGGGTGTGAAGCACCTGCGTGGATTAATTCTGGATCTGCGCGGAAACCCCGGCGGTCTGCTGCAGCAGGCCGTGGAAATGGCTGGTCACTTCCTGCAGAAGAACCAGATGATTGTTTACCACTACGGGCGCAACTCCCGAGAGCGGCGCTACTACGCGGTGAATGGCGGCCACGGGAATGAGTATCCCATGGTGGTGCTCATTGGTCCCGATACGGCCAGCGCGGCGGAAATCGTCACAGGCGCGTTGCAGGACCACGACCGCGCCCTGGTTCTGGGCGAACCCAGCTTCGGCAAAGGGCTGGTTCAGACGGTCTACCCGCTCAGCGATGGCACCGGCCTGGCCCTTACCACGGCGCACTATTACACACCGAGCGGACGTCTCATTCAGCGCGATTACTCGGATATTTCGCTTTGGGATTATTACAATCACGACGGCGAAAATTCTCCTTCTCACGAGAAAGTCTTTTACACCGACGGAGGGCGCAAGGTTTACGGCGGGGGCGGCATTACGCCGGACATTGAATTCAAAGAGCCGAAGCTGAACGGCGTGCAGCAAAAGCTGCTGGCGCATAGCGCCTTCTTCAACTTCGGCAAGCAGTATCTGGCCCATCACTCTGACGTGCCGGAGAATTTTGAGCCGGACGACGCCGTGATTCAACAATTCAAAGACTATCTGCAGAAGCAAAAGATCGGCGTTTCGGAAAAGGACGTTGCAAGCAACCTGGACTTCATTAAATCCAACATCAAAGAGGATATTGTTGGTGCGATCTATGGTGAGCAGGAAGAGCAGCAGCTAAAGCTGGAAAACGATCCGCTGGTGGCGAAGGCGATCCAGAGCTTGCCTGAGGCCGCGCAACTTGTTGAAAACGCAAAACGTTATATGGCCAGCCGCCGCAATGAGTAGTGGAACGGGATCTGGCCTCCCTCACCCGGCCTTCGGCCACCCTCTCCCGGAGGGAGAGGGCAGAGGACGAGATAGTAGCGCCCTGGCGAAGTATTAGCCGTCTCTGAAAGCTGACCTCATATATTTCAGCAAGGACAACCCTCCCGTTAAAGGCAGAAGTAGCGCCTGCTTCATGAGATTCGAGCGAGCCTTCATCTGCTCGCGTTCCTGGCGCATCTCGCTTTCCAACTGAAACTGCATCATCATAGCGTACTTTGCGAAGTCCACACCGCATTGGTCGCAGGTTCCGCCGTGCGGCTGAACGTGCCGGCAGGAAGGGCACGTGAAGGACAACGTCATGTGGCAGCGCTGACAGAAGCGCGGCGAGCCGGGATTGTCAAAGTGGCATTTCGGGCAAACCATCGTTGCTCTCCCGACGAATCAGTTGACAGGAAGATAGATCAGGCCGTATTGCTGTTCGATCCGGAAATGGCAGGCGCAGGCCTCGTTGCCACAAATCACCGAGCCGGTTCCAGAATATTGCGACTGCGTAATCAGGTCCAGCTTTCCGCAAAATGGGCAGGCCAGGATCGCGAAAAATGCGGGATCGACCAGCTCCCGCAGAGACGCCGTCAACCCGAGCAGCAGAATATCTCCGGGACTCATGCGATCCATCGAGTCCTCAAAAACGTGATGGAGGGCGGAAACGGGAGCCGTTGGACGCAACGTTTTGGGGCGCGTTGAAGAATCCTTGAGACTGCCGCCACGTTTGAGGTTCGCTCGAACCTGGTGGAATTTCCTGCCGTGGCTCAGCTCCAGCCGGGATCCCGATCGGGATTGAAAATTGTTTTCGCTCATCACAGATTTCTATCGGCGCTTTCCGGCGCGCACTTGAGGTATCGCCAAAGGCCAGCCACAGCACATACCGACAGCACCGGTCGGGCCGCACGTTGTAGCGGCGGCGTCCTCGCCGCCGGCTTTTAAGAAGTAGAAACCGGCGGCCAGAGGCCGTCGCTTGTATCTTGGTTTTTGCCTTTTTCGTTTGTAACTGAACTTTGGATTTGGAGAGACCTGCCGCTACAGCTATTCCAAACCGAAACCCTGATTCCCAAGATGGAACGGCCCGGCGCTGATTCCCACCCGGAACTGGCCGTCTTCAGGAGAATCGAGCCGGAACCGCAACTCTTCAATCCATCCGGCGGAGAAGATTAGAAGATCCAAATTATGCTCCGCGGAACGATCCTCAACCACTCTCGAGATAGTAGCTAGTAGCGCCATATCTTCATGCAACCACAGTAGATAGCCGAAAGCATTGCTTCAATCGGCGGTGCCGCCCCTGATCGCTCTCCGGCCCCAAAAAATCCAAGTTCAAGATCGTCCGGCCTGGAAATCAATTCGTTTGCCCTTCTTCAGTGTTCCCAGGACGAGTCCTTTCAGGAAGTGGCATCCAGCTTGCTTTTCTTCAGAGTGCGCAAGCGAATCCGGGAACAAGCGAACAGCAGCCCTAAGCGCTGAGAACGAGTTTCGCGCTCCCGAGGCCGTGTGCCTGAAGGCGGATTCGAAGGTGCGCGGGCCCAAGTGGCTCACCTCGGCACTGAAAAGGGGAAAACGCGATGCCTGCTTACGGAGATGTAGCGGTCCAGAAAACACAATCGGCGCCGAACGTCCGGCGCGCAGCTTCCAGAACCAAGAGCGGGGCGCGGCCTCATGTTGCCGGCTCATCCCGGTCGCGCTCTCTGCGCGCTCCCGCCGCGGCGGCCGGAAGCTGCGTGGATCGGGACGAACTTGCGCTGGCGTTGCTGCCGCTTGTGAAACGCGTCGCCTTCGAGATGCGCGAGCGCCTGCCGCAGCACGTTGAAGTGGAGGATCTGGCCGGAGCGGGCGTGCTGGGGCTTCTGGACGCAGTGCGTAAGTTCGACGCCCGCAAGCACGTGAGGATTGAAACTTACGCGCGGCACCGCATCCGGGGTGCGATCCTGGACAGCCTGCGGGAAATGGATACCGCCTCGCGGGACATGCGCCGGAAAAATAAGAACGCGGAGAAGGTTTACCGCGAGCTCGAAGCCCGGCTCGGACGAGCCGTGAGCGACGAAGAGATGGCGCAGGCCTTGGGCATCAGCCTAAAGAAATGGTATCGAGCGGTGTCGGAGCTGAACAGCATGGGGGTTGAGTGGATGCGGCCCGGACAGATTCCTGAAGTTCCGCTGGTCGACGAGGGCAACATCGCCGCGGACGATCAAGAGGACGCGTTCGAGTCTTGCTACCGCCGCGAACAACACGAAATGCTGGCCTATGCGATGGCCCAACTTGCCGAGCGCGAGCGTGCCGTTCTGAACCAGTACTATCGAGAAGAAATGACGATGAAGCAGATCGGCGACGTAATGGGCATCGACGAATCGCGCGTGTCGCAAATCCACAGCGCCGCCGTCAGCCACCTTCGCGCCAAGGTGCGGAAGCTCTTGCAGACTCCGTCAAACGGGATGCCTCCGGCGTATATGATTCCGGCATCCGCTGTCCCCCAGATGACCGCGTAAGCCCCGCGCTTCACCAAGCACCCGCAAAGCATGAACAGAAGCCCTCACCGGCCCTCGTTCCTCGGGCACCCTCTCCCAAAGGGAGAGGGCTGAGTTACGATTTTTTCTGTCTGCAGATGACCGCGTAAACCCCCGGGATTCACCAAGCGCGTTGACTTCACTCGTATTAATTCGGCGGACCGGCGGACGGATGGGCGAACGTCACTTCGCGCGCGGGCTGTCCGGTCTCGACCGGCGCCGGTTCGGTTTCGAGCGCCAGGTCCAGAACCTCGAGGATCGTCTTCACGTAGCGAAGCTTCAGGTCGCCCAGGAGTTGGGGCGGCAAATCTTCGCGGGCGTTCGGCTCATTTTCTGCCGGGAGCAGCACCTCGCGGATGCCCGCGCGCTTGGCGGCCAGCACTTTTTCCTTGATGCCGCCGACGGGCAGCACCTGGCCGCTGAGGGTAATTTCACCCGTCATGGCCAACCGCTCGCGCAGAGGGCGCCGCGTGAGGGCTGAGACCAGCGCCGTGACCATGGTCACTCCGGCCGAAGGGCCGTCTTTGGGGATCGCCCCGGCGGGTACGTGAACGTGGACATCAAACGCCTGGAAGAAGTCCGGGTCAATGGCGAACTCGATGGCGTGGGCGCGTACCCAGGCGAGCGCCGCCTGCATCGACTCCTGCATCACCTGGCCCACATGACCCGTCATGTTAAAGTTCTTACCACCCTTCATAACTGAAGCTTCCACGAATAGCACATCACCGCCAGTGGGCGTCCAGGCCAGGCCAATTGCGACGCCGGGCTTGCGCGTGCGCTCGACGATTTCCAGGTCTGGACGGAAGCGCGCCACGCCCAGGAAGTCCTGCACGTTATCGGGAGTCACCACCCGTTTCTCAGTCCCGCCTTCGGCG
>DASUKV010000209.1:0-4427 GCA_036278555.1 Terriglobia bacterium | reverse complement strand
TGCGCCAAGTTCTATGATAAAGACCTCTATCTCGAAGTGATGTGTCAGGGCGCCTACGACTTCATCGCTTTTCCTTACCCTCACCAGGAAGTAGACTGGATCCTAACCGGAGCGCTTCAGCGTTCCTCGGCGGCTACAAGCGGATTGTAAGCTGCGGGGAATGGAACCTATTCATTCTCATAGTGGTCCGTGCCTGCCGCAAACCCTTACGTATTCGCTGGCATCCTCCCATCCGAAGGTTCGCGAAAACTTCCAGTGTGGGTTGCTTGCTCGCACCCATGAAACCTCCCGGCCGCCGCGACATCCTATAAACTGAAACGGAGGATTGCAATGCGAATAAATCACATGAAAGTCGCCCCGGGCCTTTACCAGGCCATGATGAAGTTGCACGAGTACGTGCACAAGAGCGGCTTGGAAGAGTCGATATTGGATTTGGTTTATCTGCGCGCGTCCCAGATTAACGGCTGCGCGTGGTGCGTTGATATGCACACCAAAGATGCTCGCGCTCGTGGAGAAACCGAGCAGCGTCTCTATGCGGTCTCCGTATGGCGTGATACGCCTTTCTTCACGGAGCGTGAACGGGCGGCGCTGGCGTGGGCTGAATCCGTTACCGAAGTGAGCCGCGACCACGTCCCGGACGAAGTTTATGAATACGCGCGCAAACAATTTTCGGAAAAAGAACTGGTGGATTTGACGATGGCGGTGATCGCCATCAACGGCTGGAATCGCCTCAACGTAGCCTTCCGCCGCGAGGCTGGCGATTACCAGCCGCCGAAACGGTCAGATTCTTCCACCGAAAGGAAGCCGGCAACGGCTTCGGCGTGAGTAAGATACAAGTGTAGGGGCCGCTGCTCGCTGCGCCTTCTGGTATGCGTTCGATACGAAGGTGGCACCGAACAATGGCCCTCACCCGGCCTCCGGCCGCCCTCTTCCAGAAGGAGAGGAGAGGGCTTGGTCTGGAAAAGCTGGCGAGAAATTCGACGCTAAAAGTGTCCCAGCCGTCCCACCAGGCTTTTGGCTGACTTCGCCCCCCATGTCCAGTACAGCCCGACGTAGGCGTAGGTTTCCGGCTGGCCTGCGACGGAATGGCCGTAGCAAAAAAGCAGTTGAAAGCCGGGATTTCGGAAATAGTAGTAGCCGCCGACGTCCACCAGCGTAGCGGACTTTGTTTGCGGCGTCGCCAGGCCTTCCGGCCCATGCGAGAAAATCTCGGTCCCCAACGTTAGCTTCTTGCCGAAGTCGCGTTCGATCAACCAGCCGCCGAAGGGGTAATTCTTGTATCCCGGAGCGAGATTCACTACGGCTCCGCCGCCTCCATAGGTGGTCCAAGGGCCAAAGCTTTTTTGTATCCAAATCGGCAGCTTCGCCCACGCCTGCCCCACGCCCAGCCCCCTGTTGGCATTGCCTGTCGGCACTTCAAGCATCGTAAAGCTGCCGATCATCGGGCGATGCTTCGTTTCCTGAACAAAGCGGTACTTGACACCTGTCTCAATGTCACCCAGACCGAAGGCGTTCGGCTCATCAGAAGGAAAAATCCCGGCGGCGGGGACGACGAGATGAAGCTGGACGTTCGGTACGGCGCCCCAGTTGAATTCCACCGCCGGGCCTGCGGTATCCCTCTCTAGCGGCGTCCCGTCGGTGTTTCCGAAAACGTAGAATTCGTAATTTTTGTAGGGGACCGGTTCCGGATCGTCGGTCTGGAAGGGGGGGCCGGCGAAAGCCGTCGTCGAGACAATCACCACTGAAAACAGGAGCAGGTAAACTCTTCTCATGAGTCTCTCCTTCTACGGTTTCGAACGATTCAGCGCCAGGAAGTCTTACGGAGAGCTCTGGCCTCGATCCGCTTGTCGAACGACCACTTTCCGGCGCCTGCTATCAGGAGGAAAACGAGGCCGCACAACATCGAAAAATCAGTGCGCGCTTCGGCCTCCATCGGCCAGAAACCGTGCGCCAGGAGGATGGGAATTTTGGTAGCCGCGATGGCGACAGCAATATCAATGATCAACGGAATCGCGGCAAGGCGGGTGATGAGTCCCGCGAGCAGCAGCAGCCCGCACACGATTTCGACCACCCCGACAAATGAAGCCATGAAATGAGGCTCCCAAATGCCGATTCGGGTGAAGCGCCCGGCTCCCCACTGCTCGACAAAGAGAAACTTCTTGATCCCCTCCAGGAAAAACACTGCACCCACCATCAGGCGAATAATTGCCGTCGCGGCGGGAGCGCTTGACGCTGCAATTTTCATTTCGTCCTCCGGGCCGTTCCTGTTTTCCGCGCCGACTCCGCCACGCTCAGCGCCTGCCACTTTTTATCCTTGTTCCTTAGCCTTTGCAATTTCGACGGCGCTGATTGCGAAGGACAAGATATTCCGAGCACAGCTCTTTGGGAATTTTCAATCCATTCTGTTGGCCGAATCCAGTCTGCGATTCTCTTCTACCGAAGTTTCTGAAACTGTTCTTGGTTTACTCCAAGTTGTCTTAGTAGCTTAAAGAAGAGCGGCGGGCCAATCTCGCGTCCACCATGGAGAGGTATTGTCATCGCACGGCCGTCCGGATGATTCCATCGCTCATGGCTTCCGGTTTGCCTCCTCCTGATAAATCCCAATCTGCGCGCGATGGTCTGGAAATCTCGGGCGCTAGCGCTAGGCATGAATGATTTCGGTGGTGTCCAAAGGAAGGGAGGCGCCTTTCTCGCGGTATTCTTCGCTGATCATATCGAAGACATTCGCCAATTCTGAAAGGGCCTCAGCCTGTGTTGGCATCAAGGCGTAGCAGCCTGAGATGGCGGGAACCTCAGCCACCCACGATCCGTCCTCCTGACGGTACAGAACCACTTTGTAATCGTGTAAAGTCATGTGGATTTTCCGGTTCTCACTGTGAGTATATCATTGTAGCGGGCCACCAAGAATTTCCTGCCAACGTCATCGCCCGTGCCGCTACCTTTTGCTCTTGCTCCTCGCCTTTCGCCACTGTACTATGTTGGCGCTATGGGGAAAATGGGTGTTGCAGTTCTCGTAATGATTGCTGCGGCTGTTGCCTTTGCGGCGCCGCAGAAGCGGGAAAGCCTGGCCGGCTTGCTTGACCGCACTCAGGCGCGGTCAATGGTGGTTTCGCGGCAGGGAATTGTGGCGACGGAGCAGCCGCTGGCTTCCGAGGCGGGCGCGATGATCCTGGCGCGCGGGGGCTCCGCGGCGGACGCTGCGATTGCCGCAAACGCTGCGATGGGCGTCATCGAGCCGATGATGAACGGCATGGGCGGCGACCTGTTTGCGATCGAGTGGGACTCGAAGACGGGAAAGCTTACCGGCCTCAACGCAAGCGGCTGGGCTCCGGAAAAGCTGACCGTCGCGTTTCTTAAGAGCAAAGGCAACACGCGCATGCCTTCGCACGGCATTGATTCCGTGACCGTTCCGGGCTGCGTTGAGGGTTGGTGGAAGCTGCACCAGAAATTCGGGCGGCTGCCCTGGGCCGAACTCTTCGAGCCCGCTATTTACTATGCGTCGCACGGGTTTCCGGTGGCGGAGTGGGATAGCCGCTATTGGAAAGAATCGGCGTCTGTGTTGGACGCTCAAGCCCGGCGGGTTTTCCTGCCCGGGGGGAAAGCGCCCGAAGTGGGAGAAATCTTTCGCAACCCAGCGTATGCCAAGGCTCTTAAACTCGTGGCGCAAGAAGGCGAGAGCGCTTTCTATCGAGGTGCGATTGCTCAGGCGATTGTGAAGACTTCCGCGGCGCTTGGGGGCGTGATAGCGTCCGCTGACCTGAGCCAATTCCAGGCGCAATGGGTGCAGCCGATTTCAACGACGTATCGCGGCTGGACGGTGTATGAGCTGCCCCCGAACGGGCAGGGCATGGCGGCGCTCGAAATGCTGAACATTATGGAGCGTTTTCCTCTGCAAAATTACGGGCCGCTCAGTCCCCAGCGTTTCCATGTGGAGATGGAGGCGCAGCGGCTGGCTTATTCCGACTTATTTCACTATCTTGGCGACCCACGATTCGTGAAGGTGCCGGTCGAAGGCCTCATTTCGAAAGCGTATGCGCAAAAGCAGGCCCAGCGGATTGATCTTAAGCACGCGGACTGCAACCCGCAGCCTGGCACGCCGCCCGGCGCGGCGCTTTCAAGAGGCCAGGCTCCCGCAAAGCCCGGGCCCGATACGAACTATCTCACCGTTGTCGATCGCGACGGCAACATTGTTTCGCTCATCCAAAGTCTCTCCGGGGCCTTCGGCTCCGGAATTACCGTACAAGGCTACGGAATTCTGCTGCAGAATCGCGGGGGTGGATTCGTGCTGGATGCGCACAGTCCTGACGCGCTCGCTCCCCACAAACGTCCTTTCCACACCATCATTCCCGCCTTCATGCAAAAAGGGAATCTGCACATCGGTTTCGGCATTATGGGCGGGCTGAACCAGCCGCAGGCGCACGCGCAAT
>DASUKV010000208.1:0-15087 GCA_036278555.1 Terriglobia bacterium | reverse complement strand
CCCGGAAGCGTCGGTGAAAATGATCGGCGTTGAGGCCGGAGGCAGAGGGCCATCGCTCGGCGAGCATGCCGCGCGCTTTAGTGGAGGACGCCCGGGCGTGATGCACGGCATGTATACTTACGTGCTGCAGGATCAAGACGGATTGATTTCAACCACGCATTCCGTCTCCGCCGGTTTGGACTACGCCGCCATCGGCCCCGAGCACGCCGCGCTCTACCGCCAGGGGCGGGTGGAATACACGCGGGCAAGCGACCAGGAGGCGCTCGACGCGGCGCGAACGCTTTCGCGCCTTGAAGGGATCATTCCGGCGCTCGAATCCGCGCACGCCGTGGCGGAAGTGATGAAACGCGCCCCCGGAATGAGCCGGGAGACGCTCGTAGTGGTGAATCTCTCCGGCCGGGGTGACAAGGATTTGGGGATTTTCCAGTCAGCGGGGATTCTGTGATGGCCACGCTCGCCCTAAGCCGGATTGAAGCTGCTCTTCGCAAGCCCGATGCAGGCGCGAACCGTCTGATTCTTTATCTGACGGCCGGTGATCCCTCGCTCGAAGATACGGGGAAGCTGCTCGTAGCGGCGGATCGTGGCGGGGCGGACCTGATCGAACTGGGCGTGCCGTTTTCCGATCCGCTGGCCGACGGCGTGGTGATCCAACGGGCTTCGGAACGGGCGCTCAAAGCCGGAACGACGCTCGGGAAGATCATGGAGCGGCTGCCGGAGTGGCGCGCACGGGTTCGCGTGCCGGTGATTCTGTTCGGCTACTACAATCCCATCCTGCAATATGGCCTCGAGCGTTTTGCGCGGGAGCTTGCGCAGGCCGGGGCGGAAGGCGCGCTGATAGTGGATCTCTCACCGGAGGAGGCCGACCCTTGCGTCGGAGCGATGCGGGAGCGGAATCTTGATACCGTTTTTCTGGCCTCGCCCACCTCGACCGATGAAAGGCTCGCGCGCATCGCGCGGCTTTCCACCGGCTTCGTCTATCTGGTCTCCCGTCCCGGCGTCACGGGCGAGCGCGCCAGTCTTTCGGAAGCGGTGGGGCCCTTGACGGATCGCGTCCGGCGATTCACGAAGCTGCCGCTGGCGGTGGGTTTCGGTTTATCCACCCCGGAGCAAATCCGGCAGGCGCAATCGCTCGCGGACGCTGCGGTGGTGGGCAGCGCCTTCGTGCGCGCCATCGAGGAACGCTATCCCACGGAGGGCGAGCAGGGCATGGAGCGCTTTGTACGATGGCTGAAATCAGGCACGGGGAGTGAACCGGAATGAACGACATGGCCGCATGGCGAAAGCGCATCGACGAAATTGACCGGCAAATCCTGAAGTTGCTGAACGAGCGGGCGCAATGCGCGGTGGAGATCGGCCATTATAAGAGGAAACAAAACCTGCCGGCGTGGGCTCCGGAGCGCGAAGCGGAGATTCTTCGCAACGTTGTGAAGGCGAACGCCGGACCCTTGGATGATGCGGCGGTGCGGCGGCTTTTTGAGCGGATCATCGACGAGGCGCGGTCGCTTGAGCGCCACGTGATGGACCGCGAGCGGGTGACGACAAAGGAGTCCTGAAAATGGTGGTGGTGATGCAGGAAGGAGCGACAGAACAACAGATTCTGTCGGTGATCGATAAGCTGATGAAGATGGGTTTTGACGTTCATCGCTCCACAGGAGCGGTTCAGACGGTGCTGGGTGGAGTCGGCGCCCAGAGAGATTTTGATCTGCGGGAGGTTGAGTTGCTGGAGGGTGTTCAGGAAGCGCACCGCATTATCGCTCCTTACAAACTGGCCAGCCGCCATTTCCGGCCCGGAGGCTCGGTGGTAGACCTGGGCCGGGGCGTGAAAATCGGCGGCAAGGAAGTGGTGATGATGGCGGGGCCGTGCAGCGTGGAAAGCCCGGAGCAGATTGAACTGATTGCGGGAATCGTCGCCAAGCTGGGCGTTCGCGTGATCCGCGGCGGCGCGTTCAAGCCCCGCACTTCGCCTTACACTTTTCAGGGCCTGGGCCCGAAGGGCCTCGAATACATGCGCCAGGCGGCGGACCGGCATCACCTGCTGGTGGTTTCGGAAATTATGGACCAGACGCAAATCCCGCTGATGCTGGAATACGTTGATATCCTGCAGGTGGGCACGCGGAATATGCAGAACTTCAATCTGCTGAAAGAGCTTGCCAAGGTGAATAAGCCCGTCTTGCTCAAGCGCGGCATCTCGGCCACGATCGAGGAATGGCTGCTTTCGGCGGAGTACATCATGTCCGGCGGGAACTACAATGTGGTCCTGTGCGAGCGCGGCATCCGCACGTTTGAAAACGCCACAAGGAACACCCTGGACGTTTCCGCCATTCCCGTCGTTCACAAGCTCTCGCATTTACCCATTGTTGCGGACCCTTCGCAGGCGACCGGACGGCGCGACCACGTGCTGCCCATGGCGCGCGCAGCGGTGGCGGCGGGGGCCGACGGGCTGCTGCTGGAAGTTCATCACGACCCGGAAAAAGCCTTGAGTGATGGTCCGCAGCAAATCTATCCCGAGCAGTTTGAAAAGCTCATGGGCGAGCTGCGCGGGATCGCGACGGCCGTTGGCCGAACGTTTTAACCAAAGGTAGGGCAAGAAAGACCGGGTGATAGGTTTGTCCGAATTAGGTTCCCTTTTATAGACGAGATTTGCGGCTTTGCCGCTCGACTTGCGGAAGGGCTTTGCCCTTCCGGCAGCCTGCAACCGGATTTAACCCCGCTTCTGCTGGGCGCGGAGGCCGAGCCTCCGCGCCCAGCAGAAGCGTAAATGATGCGTCTTTGTCCGGAAAGCCAGAGGCTTTCCGCAAGTCAAGCGGCAAAGCCGCCCCTATGCCGCTGATTTGAAAAGCCCTACCGGGTGGTACACGCTACAGTTCCAGCATCCATCGTGACCGCTTCAACTCCCTTTGAACGCATTGCGATCATTGGCGTGGGCCTCATCGGAGGCTCCTGGGGGCTTGCGCTCAAAAAGCGCGGCTTCGCGGGCGTTCGCGTGGGATGCGACCGGCCCGAAGTTTTGCGGAAGGCGTTAGCTGCCGGAGCCATCGACGAGGGAGAAGAAGATGTCCGCCGCGCCGTCAAACAGGCCGATCTGATTATCCTGGCTACTCCGGTAAGCGGAATTTTGCGCGCTATCGGGGAACTGAAAAATGCGGCTCGGCCCAGGGCGCTCGTCACCGACGTGGGCAGCACAAAGGTTGAGATTTGCCGCCGGGCCAGGGCGGTTTTCGGGGGCGAGCCGATTTTCCTTGGCGGCCATCCGTTCGCGGGGCGGGAGCGTTCCGGCGTTGAGAACGCAGACGCGGGGTTATTCGAGAATGCCGTTTACGTGCTGACGCCCGAGGATTCAGACCATTTTGCTGACCATCGGGTGAAAGCTTTTTCCGAATGGATTTACGCGGCGGGCGCGAGGCGGGTGGTGATGGACCCCGCCACTCACGACTTCGCCGCCGCGTATCTCAGCCACTTACCGCAACTGGTCTCGACCGGCCTCGCCAGCCTGATCGCTGAAAGCGAACCGCTTCCTCTCGACCTCGCCGCGTCTGGATTCCGCGACGTCACGCGCCTTGCCGAAAGCCCTTACCCCGTGTGGCAGGATATTTGCGCTTCAAACTTAGAGAATATCCTGCAAGCGCTCGACAACTTCATCCGAAAATTGCAATCCCTCAGAAGTCATCTCACCGATGGCGCTTTAGAGCGCGAATTCGATCAGGCGCTAAGACTGCGCGAAAAGCTGCGCGAGAAAAACTGAACGATCATTCCCGAACGGCGATCGATGGTCACCGCAATGGCGGCAGGCCCGCGGCCATCACTCACGCCCGGAGACGGGTCCCGTCATCCCGGCAGCACTCACCTTCTGCTGATCCAGCCAGGCCGCGAGAGGAGCTTGTTCCCGGGAGCGCAGATCAATGCAGTTGTTGATGGCCTCAAGGGTGCGTTGGAATGTGCGGTCGGAGGCTGGTGTCGGATGGGCTTTGAAAAACTGCACCATCTCATCACGGTGGCTGGCATCGCAGAAGGTGCGCGTGTCGCCGATGATATAGGCTCCGCCCCAGGTTGAAAGCTTGGGCTGAATCTGATCCCAGTGAGATTTTATAAAGTCCCAGGTTATGTCCCGCGCTGCGGGGTTGGACATCAGGGAGCCGATGAACATGGTAAAGTCCTGCTCGCGCACCGCCGGGGTGAGAGAGTATTCCAGGGTGCGCTGAATGAGCGGGGGCTTTGTAAAATCGGTCAGCGCGTAAAGAAAGCCGTACATTTCACCGGGCGAGGAGGCGGTTTTGCTGTGTTCCTGGAACTGGCCGTAGAGGGCGGAACCTCCGTCGAGCGCGGCCAGACTGAGCACGGTACCCACGAGCGTTGGGTCAACGGCTGAGCGGTCTTTCAGATACGCTTCGGCCAGCTTTTTTGCTTTGGCGAGGACTTGCGGGTCGCGTCCCGTATATCCCAGCGCTTCTAAAACGTCCGACCGCATCAGCCGCGTTTCCGAATGTTCACCGGGTTTAGCTTTCCACCCTAGTCGTTCCGCGGCGGGCTTGAGCGCGCGGCGGACAAACGCCCGGTAAGAAGCCTCATCGGGCGGGGCGATCAAGTCGCGCGCTGTGGCCCGGAAGGCGGCGGTGACTTCGCTCATCACGGCGCGGTCGGGATCATTCGCCATCGAAGCGACGGTCGAGAGATAGTCCCCGATTAAAATCTTGCCGGAGTTGATCATCGCGCCCAGGTCCGCCACGAACGCCACGCGCTCCGGCGCGGTGAGACCCTTTTCGGCAGCGGCGCTCAGATGCTTGAGCGTCGCCGGATCGTAAGCCGCCCAGTAGTATCCGCGCGCGCCGGCGTTGGCAAAGACCCAGGGCGAACGTCCGGGCAGGTGAAACGTCTGCTGCTTTTGATCAAGGATCACGCAGTGGTCGCCCTCCGCGGCGCTCTTGAGACACACAGGGATCATCCAGCGCTCATCGCTACCTGCCTTGAACCGGGCGCGGTTGCGGAAATAGCGCTGCTGCGTCAGCGTAGCCGCCGTCGACCTCTCTTCCGGACGCAATTGGAGGCCGACAATTGGGGCGCCGGGCTGGATCACAAAAGTCGGCATGATTTTGTTAACGGGCTTGTGTGAAACCTGGGTGATCGTATCCCAGAAGTCGCGCGCCGTGGCATTCGAGTAAGCGTATTTCTTCAAATAGGCGTGAATCCCCTCCCGAAAACCCTCAGGACCCGTGTAAGCCTCAAGCATCCGCAGGATGGCGGCGGTTTTATCGTAGGTGATGCCATCAAAAAGCTGATTGATCTCGGCGGAGGTTTCGGCGCTCGGGGCGCGGATGGGCCGCGTCGTCGCCGTGGAATCCAGGAAGAGCGCTTCGTGCGTTTCGAGCGCGTCATCCGTGCCGGCGTTCCATTGCGGCTTCCAGGCTTCGATCGGCTTCGAGCTCATCCACGTGGCGAAGCCTTCGTTGAGCCAGATGTCATTCCACCAGTCCATCGTCACCAGATCGCCAAACCATTGGTGGGCCATCTCGTGCGCCACCACTTCGGCCACGCGCTTGCGCGCCACGTCGGAGGCATAGCGATTATCGAGAAGCAGGTCCGCCTCACGAAACGTGATCGCGGCGGTGTTTTCCATGGCGCCCGCCTCGAAATCGGGCGCGGCGATCAGGTCCAGTTTTTTGAACTGATAATTGATGCCGAAATAATGATCGTAAAATGGCAGGATGTGCTCTGCGGATTCGAGAGCGAATTGGCCGAGCGGCGCCTGTTTTGGAGGCGCGCAGACACGGATAGGAATGCCATCCGCCCCGCCCTTCAGGCATTTGAAATCGCCTACCAGCATGGCCACAAGGTAGCTGGACATTTTGGGCGAAGTGGCAAAGTGGACGGTGTGCTTTTCGGGACCGGGGCCCGGCCGGTCTGAGACAACTTCGCTGTTCGAAATGGCCATGTCCCCCTTGGGGATAACGAGCGTGATGTCAAAAGTTGCCTTCAGGGCCGGCTCGTCAAAGCAGGGAAACGCGCGCCGGGCGTCCGTCGGCTCAAACTGGGTAATGGCGTATTTGTGGCCATTTTCGTGAGCCCGGTAAAATCCGCGAAGCTTGTTGTTGAGAATGCCGCTGAATTGGAGATGGATTGTGGCGGGCCCGGGGTGCAAGGTCGCGGCGACCGCGAGCGTCGCCATCTCGCGTTTCGGGTCGGTCGAGACTTTCGCCTTCTGCGTTTGGTTGTTCCCTGCGATGGTGGCTTCGTGGAATTGAAGGTCTACGGCATTGAGCGTAATGGCCGGGACGGGTTTCAGAACGCGAACCTGAATGGTTTCGGTTCCGGTATAAGTGTTATGCGCCAGATCAGGCGTCAGCGTGAGTTGGTAATGCTCTGGGGTCGCCGTCGCGGGCAGTCGCTGCGCCAAACCCGCGGCGGCCGTGACTAAGATCAAGACGAGAATGACGGTTGCTCTTCGCATAGCGCTCCTTGCGGGTGGACGGCAAAACCCGAATGTGTCCCACCCATTCTAATACCGCAAAGGCGCTAAAGAAAAAGAAGCTTTGTAGGGCAGCGCGGCAGAAAGCAGAAAGCGGAAGTCGGAAGGTTGTAGCGGCGCTCTCTGAGCGCCGGTCTTTAAAGAAGTAGAAACCGGCGGCGAGGACGCCGCCGCTACAGCCCGCCCTCACCCGGCCTTCGGCCACCCTCTCCCGGCGGGAGAGGGCTGATAAACAACACATCACGCCTCTCCTGATAGCAACACGCCAGAGAAGCCACAGTGTCGGGCGTTCAGCAGATCCTCAATATTTCAAGGGAATACAAATCCGGCCAGCCTATTGGACAGCGGTCCAATTTTTCTTGACCCTCCGTCCCCGGCCCGTATGATGAATCCTTCGGGCGGCTGATGCTGTTCAGCATTCGAATAGCCGCTCGCGCAAAATCTTCACGCGCCGCGCAGGCAGCGCGTGAGATGGAGGGTATGGAATGAAACGCCGGTCCATGTTCTATTTATTCGGCATCAGCCTTTTACTTTTTGCGAGCCAGGGGATTCTCTGGGGCCAGACCGCTCAGATCACGGGGTTGGTTACCGACTCCACAGGCGCAAGCGTGCCCGGCGCAATGGTGACGGCAAAGAACCTTGCAACCGGCATTGAGAACCATACCACCACGAACGCCCGAGGCAACTTTACAATCCCGCAGGTGATTCCGGGAAGCTACTCGGTGGCCGCGTCGAAGAGTGGCTTCAACACGATCATTCGCTCGCCCATCAAACTGGATATCGCCCAAATTGCCCGGATCGATTTTACTTTGCAGGTGGGCAGTGTCACACAGAATGTGACGGTGAACGCCGCGACGCCGCTGCTGCAGACGCAGAACGCCGCCACGGGCCAGGTGATCGGTTCAACCCAGGTGGTCAACTTGCCTCTGAACGGAAGGAATTTCCTTCAGTTGGCGACACTCACTCCGGGAGCCATGGCGAGCGGAGCGGGCTTTTTTCTGGGGAGCAACACCATCCGGGTGAACGGCATGCGAGCCTCGAACACCATCTATTCGGTGGATGGGGTCAATTCAACCGACCAGACGTTTAGCGGCGTGACCCTGCTGCCAGCGCCGGACGCCATTCAGGAATTCAAGGTGCAGACGAATACGTTGGACGCCCGGTACGGGCTGGGCGGAGCCGTGGTCAACGTGGAACTCAAATCCGGCACGAATCAGTTGCACGGGGACGTCTACGACTTTCTTCGCAACGATAAGCTCGATGCGCGCAATTTCTTCGCGCGTTCGAAGGCTCCGCTGAGGCAAAATCAGTTTGGTTTTACCCTGGGCGGACCCATCAAGCAGGACCGCGCCTTCTTCTTTGGCGATTACCAGGGCACGCGCGTGCGGAGGGGCGAGACTTTCAATTCCTTCGTTCCCACCGCCGCGATACGTCAGGGTGATTTCACCGGTTTGGGGCCCCTCACCGACCCCACAACCGGGCAGCCCTTTCCGGGCGATCAGATCCCCTCCGGGCTCTTTTCGCCGCAGACAACTTTCTTTTTGAAATTCATTCCACTGCCCAACACCGCGACGGGAACGTATGTGCAAAGCCCTACGGAGAACGATGCCACAAATCAGTTCGATGTCAGGACAGATTACCAACTGCGCCCCAATGACTCGCTTAAGATGAGCTACTCTCTTCAAAGAGAGTCGGATATCGCGCCTGGCGCCTTCCCCGAAAACGGCGGCCTCACCACGGAGGTCCACAGCCAGCGCGCGGGCCTGGGATGGGCGCACAGCTTCGGCCCCGCGACGGTGAATGATTTCAACTTCGGATACAACCGGATCGTTTACCCAGGGACGGAGCAAGGCAATGGAACCAACTATACCGAGCAAGCGGGAATTGCGGGCTTCGAGCTGACCAGCGCGGAATTCCCCGGGTTCCCGGGCTTGAACATCTCGGGCTATGCCGGGATCAACGGGAACGCTTTCCGGCCTATCAGGATTCGGGAAAATCAGTGGGTATTGAGCGACAACGTGACGATGGTCCGAGGGGCGCACACGCTCGAAGCGGGTTTTGATGCAAGATGGTTTGCCATGGACAGCTTTAACGCGGCTTTCAGCCGGGGGAATTTCTCCTTCACCGGGACGTACACCGGGAACGGCTTCGCGGATTTTCTTTTAGGTTATCCGTTTGGGGGCTCACGGGATTTTCCGCGCAACCTTTTCGGAAATTTTTCCCGCGACCAGGCGCTGTACATCCAGGACAACTGGAAGCTGAGCCGGAGCGTCAGCCTGAATCTGGGACTGCGCTACGCGCTGCTTCATCCCATCACCGCGCTTCACAACCAGATGGCGTCGGTTGAGCCGGCGTTGAACAGAATTGTGGTCGCGAGCACCCCGTCCGGTGTGATGAATACCAACGCGCAGCAGGTATCCTCCATTCTGTTCCCTCTGTTCTCAAACCAGATTATTCCTTCGTCAAAGGCCGGTTTGCCTCCGACCTTGAGACACACGGACTATAACAACTTTGATCCGCGCCTGGGGCTTGCCTGGGACGCCGGGCACGGCTTTGTGTGGCGCATGGGCTATGCGATTGTGCACTCGGAAGAGGAAGGAAACAGAAACGTCAGCGAAGGAATTGTCAATCCTCCGTTCATTGCGGACGCTTTGGCCCAGTTTAACACCACGCCGGCGCCGTCATTCACCATCGCCAACCTCTTTCCTCCGATCGCTAGCCAGTACAGCTTAGGCCCGCTTTCGTACTTTAGCCTTGATCCCAACCGTCCCTTCCCCTATTTCCAACAATGGAACGTGACACTTCAGAAAGTGCTGGGCCAGGTGGTGTCAGTTGAGGCTGCCTACGTGGGCAGCAAGGGCACGGACCTGCCATTCTCTTACTTACTGAACGTGCCTAGCCCCGGACCCGGCGGGATTCAGTCACGCCGCCCTTATCCCGTGTTTGGGCCCGGGACGTACATCATCAACGCCGATAACAACATCTATCACGCGCTGCAGACAAAGGCGGAAATAAGAGGGTGGAAGGGCCTGAATCTCCTCGCCACGTACACCTGGTCCAAGGGCCTTGATGAGCAGCCGCAGGGTACCAGCGAGACGGAGTACGCGAGCATTCAGAATCCTGCCTGTCAGGTTGTCTGTGAACGCGGCCTGGACAGTCTGAACGTTACCAACCGGTTTACCCTCGGAGGGGTCTACAGTCTGCCCTTTTTGAAGAACAGGACGGATGCGGTGGGAGAGGTTCTCGGCGACTGGCGGATTACCAGCATTTTGACCGCCCAGTCCGGTTTTCCATTCACGCCCACCATCAGCACCGATCCCGCGAATACAGGCACCAGCATGAGGCCTGACCGGATTGGAAACGGCGCGATACCCAATCCGACGATTGACCGGTGGTTTAATCCTGCCGACTTCGCGGTGCCCGCTCCGTTTACATTTGGAAACTCAGGAGTGAACATCCTGACAGGGCCTGGCCTGATCGACTGGGATTTCGGTTTGTTCAAAGATTTCAGCCTGGGAAGACTGCGGGAAGGATCTCATCTTGAGTTTCGCGCGGAGTTTTTCAATTTTACGAACACGCCGTCTTTTTCAAACCCAAGCGCGAACATTCAATCGTCGACTGCCGGAAGGATTTTCAGCACCAGCGACAATCCGCGCGAAATCCAGTTCGCCCTGAAACTGTACTTCTGACAGGAAGCGCCTGCACCGGGAATAGCGCCTGGCGCGAACACCCAAAATCGGCTTTTTCACGCGGAATCTGCGCCGCAACAGAAAAGCCGTCATTATAATTTGTAATCCTCAATAGTTTGGATAAATGCGATGGAAAACAGAACGAAATTTTCGGCACGCGCCGTAGTTCTGCTGGCGTTTGTGGCGCTGGTATTCACGGCGGCCAGGAGCCTGGCTGCAGGCGATCCGGGCCCGATTGAGATTCGCGTTGACACGTCGCGAGCGACGGGTCCCATCGATCTCACCCGGTATGCGCTGGGCCAGGGCGGGTTGAGCGATCAGCCGATGATCAGCGATCGTGTTCAGCAAATCGGCCAACTCCATCCTCAGACGATCCGCCTTTTCGTGCAGAGTTACTTTAAGCTTTACCCCGCACACCATCAGTACCACTGGGACACGCTCGACAAAGCCATTGAAGCCATTCTCGCGACGGGCGCCAAGCCCATCATGAACATCTGCTTCAAACCCAAGCCGCTGTATCCAAAGATCGACGACCGGATTGTCGATCCTACCGATTACTCGGAATGGGAGGAATTAATTTACCAGCTTGTGAAGCATTGCAATCAGGATCGAAAATTCGGGATCGAGTACTGGGAAGTTGGCAATGAAGGTGATATCGGCGAGCCGGGCGGATGTCCCTACAAGTTTACTCCGCAAAATTATGTCAGGTACTACGAGCATACCGTCCACGCAATTCGCCGCGCGGACCCCAACGCCAAAGTCGGCGGACCGGCGTTGGCGAACTCCCGGAGTCCTATCGGAGATGCTTTGATCGAAGCGGCAGGAACGGGCAAGGCGCCCCTCGATTTTCTTTCCTGGCACCTTTACACCAACCACCCTGAAGAGCTTTGGAAGACCATCCGGTACATGAAGACGAAGCTTGCCAAATATCCGGGACTGAGTAAGGTCGAGACGATCATTGATGAGTGGAACATGTCGCTTGGACATCCTGTCTTGAACCCGTCTTTTCAGCCGGCGTTCGTTCTGGAGACGACGCTCGGCTTTTATCGGGAAGGACTCAGCCGGTCCGCGTATTACCACATCCGGGATTATTTTGTTGACCCTGCAATGTTCGCGCCGTTTATGTCGGAGCAGGGAACGCTCTTTATGGCGCACTGGTGGAACGAAATGCCCCAATATGACGGTTTGTTCGACAATCAGGATCGGGTCCGGCCCGCCTACTATTCCTTCAAGCTGCTCAGCTTGATCAAGGGGCAGCAGCTTGCCACGAATGGCACAAATTCCGATGTCCATGCGCTGGCGGCGCGGCAAGAGCACTGGGTAAATCTGGTTTTTTGGAATTTTCCTTCACAAGGAATGGGAAAAACCTATCAGGTAACCGTTGATTTTCCTTCTGAGAAACGCGGTGAGGTACGGCTGGTGCGGCTCAATCCCGAAGCGGCGCTCAACAATCTGGAGCAGATTCGCAACGGACCGGTCTCCGGCTTGGCAACCGAGCCGCTTCGTGTCACTCTGCATCCTTACGAGATTTACTGGGTGGAAGTCACCGAATCACAATGAATTGCTTGCCGTTGCGGCCGCGTTTCACGCATCTTCAGGGTGTGAATGGGAAGGTTACAAAATCGAGTTGCCGTTGTCACCGGAGCCGCTTCGGAGGCAGGGATCGGCTGTGCGATCGCGCTATTGTTCTCCGAAGAAGGCGCTGCGGTCACCGTGGCCGACGTGGATGACGCCGGAGGCCGTCACACTGCGGACCTGATTCGGAACCGCGGCGGCCGGGCGCTGTTCTGCCACACGGATATTTCCGATTCGGACGGCGTCAAGGCGATGATCCGGGCCACCGTCGCAAGTTTTGGCGCAATCCATGTGCTTGTGAACAACGCCGCGCACATGAAAGATACGAAGCCGGCGCTCGAGACGAGCGAAGAAGAATGGGACCGCTCTCTCAACGTGACGCTGAAGGGCGCTTTCCTGTGCTCGAAGTACGCGATTCCAGAAATGATCCG
This sequence comes from Terriglobia bacterium, assembly GCA_036278555.1. Lineage (GTDB taxonomy): Bacteria > Acidobacteriota > Terriglobia > UBA7540 > UBA7540 > RH2-MAG17b. The sequence goes on along the minus strand of DASUKV010000208.1, from coordinate 2,932 downwards.
CGCCGGCGCGGGTTCGATCGTCAACATCAGCTCTGTCGGCGGGCTGGTGGGGTTCGAGGGCTACGCCGCTTACTGCTCCGCCAAAGGCGGCATTCTGCAACTTACCAAGTCTCTGGCCATTGATTACGGGCGCGATCGAATTCGCGCCAACGCCATCTGCCCGGGTCCCATTCAAACAGGCATCTCTCCTCAACCCGATGATCCGCTCTACCAGTACCAATTAGAGATGACAGTTCTCGGAAGGAAAGGACAGCCTCAGGAGGTGGCGTATGCTGCTCTGTTTCTGGCGTGCGATGAATCCTCGTTTGTGACCGGAGCGAACCTCGTGGTGGACGGAGGCTGGACGGTCCGGTAGGCCAGAAGGTCAGGAATCGACTCATGCAGAAGCGTTGATGGTAGCAACCGTCTACAATCCGGGAGAAATTGACTTCGAGAGGCCAGGTAAGCATCACTACCACGTCGCCTTCCATCTGGACTCAAGTTGGCGATACTCGCTCGTCCCCCTCACCGTGATCAACGGCTTGCGAAAAGCACGCGGAACAGCGCGCCCGCCAGGCATCGCGGTTTTTGGGGGAACGCATGGCAACGAATGGGAAGGGCAGGTGGCGGTCAAGCGCCTTTGTCTGGACCTCGATCCCGCCGAGCTTTGCGGGCAGGTGTTTCTGATCCCGCAACTGAGCGAGAGCGCCTGCGTTGCGAATCAGCGGCTTTCGCCCCTTGATGGCGTCAATATGAACCGCGCGTTTCCCGGGAATTCGCGCGGAACCGTCTCCTCTCGCATAGCGAATTTTGTCAAAACAAACATTTTCCCGAGGGCCGGAGTTGTGCTGGATCTCCATTCCGGCGGCCGCGAAGCCGTTTTTCCACTCTGCACGTCGTTTCATCCTATTTCCGATCCGAGCCAGCGCGCCGAAATCGCTCACGTGGCAACCTTGTTCGATACTCCATTTATTTTTATTTACTCAAGCCAAATGGCATCCGGCCTTCTCACGGACGAGGCGGAGGCGGATGGGAAGATCGCAATCGGTGGAGAATTTGGCTGCGCGGAGGCCGTCAGCCGCAAGGGTCTGAGGCACGCTTACGAGGGTGTGAAAAACGTGCTGAGGCATTATGGCATTCTGCCTGGAGATACTATCAAAATTGATGCGGAACGGCAGCATCCGCCCCGATTTATGAAGGCCGCGAATCTTGCGGATTACGTTCCGTGTCCTGAAGATAGCATCTGGGAACCGGCCGTCGATGCCGGAACGGATGTGAGAGAAGGCGATCTTCTGGGCCGGCTTCACGATTTTTCGGATTTCACTTCGAAGCCGCGGGAAGTTCACGCTCATCGTTCGGGAATTCTTGCCGCGATGCATTTTGCGGCAGTTTCAAAGAAAGGCGCCACGCTTTACGTGATTGCCGAGGAAGTCCAGTTGTAACCGCTGGAAAACGCGGCCTGGAGGGGGCGCTTCTGGCGAGCCGGGCGAGAAGATCAGAAGCCAATCGATTATGAAGATCAGCAACGTTGAAATCTGGGTACTCGAAGCTCCGGGAGGCTACGAATCGCCCCTGGGGGCCGAAGAGTCTTACGGGATCAAGCGCCTCGCCGTGGTGCGAGTGACGACCGATGCCGGCATCACCGGGTATGCGGATGTTGAAACTCAGCCCCACGTGGCGCGAGCCATCGTGGAAGCGCCTTCGGAGGGCGCGACACCCGGATTTCAGGGCCTGAAGCATGTGCTCATCGGGGAAGACCCGTTCGAAGTTGAGCGACTGTGGCAGAAGATGTATATGGCATCGGTTTACTACGGCCGGCGCGGCGCAGCGATTCAGGTGATCTCAGGGATCGATATCGCGCTGTGGGACATCATGGGCAAGGCCGTGCAGAAGCCGATTTACAAGCTCCTGGCCGGCGGTTATCACGATAAAATTCGCGCCTACGCCAGCACGCTGTTCCGCCCCGAGCCCTCCGCGATTGAAGAGGCTTGCAAGCGCTATATCGATCAAGGGTTCACGGCCGTGAAATTCGGGTGGGGAGTCTTCGGTGAGAATCCCGATCGCGACATCCGTCTGGTGGAGGCTGCGCGGCGTGCGCTAGGCGATAAAAACGATTTGCTTGTTGACACCGGTTGGTACGTTCACCGCACCCCGAAGGAGGCGATCGCCCTCGTCCGGCGCATGGAGCCGTTCCGTCCATTTTTCGTTGAAGAGCTGTTGCACCCGGAAGACTATGACGGCTATGCGCAGGTCGCCGCGGCCGTGGACACGTTGATTGCCTGTGGCGAGCAGGAATCGACCATTTGGGGTTTCCGGACCCTCCTTGAGCGCGGCAAAGTGGACGTGGTGCAGCCAGATATTTCGCGATGCGGCGGATTTACGGTCGCGCGGAAGATTGTTCACATGGCGGAGCTCTACGACCGGCTTTGCATTCCGCACTCCTGGACTTCGGACCTCCTCACCGCGGCTTCCCTTCACCTCAACGCGTTTATGCAGCGATCGGTATTTCTCGAGTTTAATGTGACGACGGGTCCGCTGAGCCGCGCCCTGGTCAGGAATCCGGTTGCGATGAAGGACGGTTTTGTTGAGGTTCCTCAGGGGCCGGGCCTGGGGGTTGAAGCGGATGAAAGAGCTCTCGAAAAGTACAGGGTTTTATAGGCGCATGCGTTCCGTCCTGCCCGAAGCGCCGCCGGGACCAACTGCATCAGCGGTACTAGGGCGGGCGGTCTGACAAGGAAGATCGGATATGTTCAAAGATGACGGCGAGATTTTCCGCTTCATGCAGGAAAACCTCTATGCAGCAGCAATTTGTGACGTTCTGGACCGGCTGGGTTATCGTCATCAGGCGATGCACCAGCGGCTCCGTCCCCTTTTACCGGATTGGCGGCACTGCGGGTTTGTAGGGCGAGCCAGGACGATCCGGTGGATGGAAACGGAGTGTGCTGACGAAGCG
>DASUKV010000207.1:0-14847 GCA_036278555.1 Terriglobia bacterium | reverse complement strand
CTCAGGGGGCTCTCACGACAGCCTTGCAGCTCCAACCTGCCGATTCATATGCTCGCTACTATCTTGGCCGCGTGGAGCTTCAAGAAGGCAGATTCCGTGAAGCGTTGCGTGATCTTGAGAAGTCAAAGCTTCCTTGGCCTGGCGACGCTGATTTTCTGCTGCGAGTGGCGGCCGGTTACGTGCATCTTGGCCAGAGAGAAGAGGCGCTAAAAACTGCTACCAGGCTCGATGGAATGCGACTATCACCGGCGCAGACCGTGAGCCTGGGATCCGTCCTGGCGAAGTTGCACGAAAACCAGAAGCTTCTGGATCTGTTTGAGCGCTTGGAGCGGCAGAACGCCGGCGCGTTTTGGGCGGAGTTTGACCTGGCGCTGGCGGAGGTAATCAGCGGCCACTCACACGAAGCGGCAGCGCGGGCAGCTTCGATGGCGGCGCAATGCAAGTGCTGGGCGGCCTCGTCGCTGGCAGGGATCGCTGAGGCCCGGCTGGGAAAGCACGAGCGAGCCATCGCAGCCTTCTGGGAATCCGCTAAACTGGATCCACGCCAGGAAGAACGCTGGCTGGACCTGACGCGCGAATTGATGGGGGTTCAGAGGTATGGGCAAGCCATAGAAGCCGCTAAAGAAGGCTTACGTAATAATCCCCAGTCATATCTCTTGCACCTGCGGTTAGGCGCCGCATATTTAAGTGGAGGGCGATATCAGCAAGCAGAACAGGTCTTCCGCAATTTGATTGCTCATAACGATCCGCTTCCAACCAGCACCGTCGGGCTGGCGCAGGTTTTGCTGCGGACGGGACGAATGAAGGAAGCCGCAGCCGTGGTTGCGGAAGCCCAAAAGAGGATCGGGAATGATTTTCTGCTCGCCTATTTCCGGGGAATTGCTCTCGAGCGCTCGGGAAAGCCCGAAGAGGCGATCCTCTCCTTCGAGGATGCCTTGCGATTCAAGCCCCAAAATGGGGAAGCGCACCGGTGGCTGGGAGAAGTGGAGGTCGAGGCCGGTCATGCTTCGGCGGCTGTCCGGCAACTTAGGGAAGCCCTTAAGCTGAACCCTTCGGATTCTCAAGCCCAGCTTCTGCTTGGCCGGGCGTATCGGATGGCGCGCAACCCGCAAGCCGCCGCAGCGCTTGCGCGCGAAGTAAAACCCGGAGCGCTTCCCAAGCCTGGAAACGACGAATCGCAGGATTTTCTCATGCCGTCCTGGCAGATGCCACCTTCAGAGAATCCTGAGACTCATGACACCGCGATCAGTTCTGCCGGTCCCCCGGGGCGCCACTAATACTCCGCCTTCAACCGCAGATGCTGATGAGCCGGAATTCTGATCGTATCGGAGATTGGCTTGCCATCCGATGTCCACCGTACCGGCTCTCGCTGCGCGATGGGAATTGAGAGGACGGCGCTGCGGTCTAATCCTGTCGGATTGAAGAGTACGAAGTTCAGATCATGCGGAGGGAACGCCTGAAGGTCGAAGATGTCCAGGAGATCGAGATTCACCAGCATCAGTTCCCAATCATCAACTTTCCCAAGCGCCTCAAACATCAGGTACATCCAAAGAACCTCTCCGCTCCCATAAATTTCCTTTCCCACGTTGCCGGTCATCCCGGCCAACTCGAGCGTGCCTAAGTTTTCAAACGGTATGTACGACGCACTGGTTCCTGCACCACCCGGCTGGCAGCGCTGGAAAAAATAAAAGTTATTGCGGCGCATCTGGTCCATGAAGCGTAAGAGCCCTTCGATCATCAGCCCCTGCTTCATGATGCCCGTCCACGGCAGGATGGATTCTACATTCTCTTTGAAAGCCGGATAAAGGATGGATGCACAGGCTTGCACCATGCCACGTATATCGTGCGATCTCTGGCTGGGATCGCTGTACCAATAGAACATCCTCAACTGCTCATAAATTAGGTAACGGGCGATCTCGTTCTGACCGAGAGCAGCGGCCGCTAAGGCTCCGAAGGCGAGCTCTTGAGGCTCGTGAAAAAGGCGGGCAGGCGGAACGTTTCCCAGGACGTTCAGCGCTTTCTTCGAAACATCCCGAAAACGAGGGTTGCCGCTGAGGCGTTCTGCTAAAAGCCCGCTCCAGGCAAAGAGGCCACCGACGGCATAGTTCGTGCCCGCGCCTTCCTTTTGAAGGTCGCCGCTTTGGTAATAAATCGGAAAAAGGTTCGCGCATCGGTCCGCCAATTTTTCCGCATAGGAAAACGCATGCAGGAAATTCTGCTGAAGGTCTTTCTGATCTGTCAGCATCGCGATGGTCGGGTATTTAACCAGACCGTTTTCGAAGAAATACCAGGAATCAACCCTCTCGGTTGCAGCATGGCGGAAGTCATTGCTGAGAGTATCGAGATTAGGAACATAAAAACCAGGCAAATTCTCCGTCAGAGATGACAAAAGTATCCGGAGATCTTCAGAGGGATGTAGGCGCTGGTACAGCAGCGCTGGCCAAAGAACGTCGGTGAGAGTCATCAGCTCAAAATTATTCTTCGGCTGCTTCCATAGCTGTGAGGTCTCACGGACATAGGCGCGAAGACCCGTATGCCCATTCACTTCTACTTGCGCCGACCCTTTCTGCTCGATGTCATGGACCATGCCGGCGGCATATTCTTTCCACGTTGTCGCGCACGGCGGCCATTCCAGACGTTCTTCAAAGAGTGGAAGCAGGGCGTCCATCCAGCGGTGTATTGCCTCACGCTCGTCAACCAAGCGCGGCAGCCATCGCTGTGATATTTGGAATGCAAACCGGACCTCGCCAGCAGGTAAAATATTTCCTGACGCATCGTCGGCGACGAGCCCGACGCCCCACCGCTGGCCTCGTTTTCCTTCGAGGCGCGAAATAGTGGAACACCGGTATGCAAGGAAGCGAGGGATGTTCTGATACGACATCCAGCCCATCTTGTCCATCTCGAAGAACATCATTGTTTCGATATGGGAGTTGCCGTCCAGCAGATAAACAGCGGGCAGGTCATTGCCGTAAGCCCCCAGCGAATTGCGGGTCGGCTGCGAGAGCAGCACGCGTCTCCAGCTCAGCGCCTGCCCCTCCATCAGGGTGGAGGTCGAACTTAGCCAGAGAATGATCTGAGGCTCGATGGCAGTCCTTTGCTGAAGGATCAATGCCTCGGGCAATTGCAACGTCACCTCAAACCTCAACCAGGGAGAGTTTGTCGCACTGGTGATTTGAGCCTTCCATGAATACTCCACGGGCTTACTCTGTTTTCCTGTTGCGCGGCTGGTACCGGCGAGAAACAACGCTGCGTTCCCGGAGTAGTTGGAGCGGGTTGCTACCTTTAGCTGGAAATCAAAACTTGGCCCGAAAATCAGCCGATTACCGGGAAGCGCCCCCGGCGTCCAGGCGTCTTGATCGTTTCGCACGAAGCTCTGAAATTCAAGCCGGTTCTCCCGCTGAGTGAAGACCAGTTTCTGGGATTCATTGGCCAAAATCCAGGAGCGCTCAGAAAGACGGGTTCCCAAGCTGCCCTGTGGCGCAGCAGAAGAAGATTGTGCGGCGGCGTTGACCCTAGCGATCTCCTCCGCGGCGACTGTTCCGGCGATTTTCAGGAAGGTGCGGCGTCTCATGATTGAAGATTGTTCCACGCTGAGCTGAACCTCCGGGTTAAGCCCGGATTCAGCGGCGCTGGGAATCGGGGTCCATCCCTGATTCCCGCAGACCGGCCAATTCCAGGGCCTGCAGCACGAACGAGTTCCATGCAAAAACACGATGGTAGCCGAAGAACGGATGAGCCGGATCGGTGGCCAGGTATTCCTGGCTGGTTGGGAAATCAGAGGCAACATTTATTTCCGCCCACAGGCGGTTCGCGATGGCTTTGTCCGCCCTTTTCCAGCCGTGGAGTTTTCCTGCGACGTAGCCGCAGATTTCGATGCGCATCCAACTGCCGCCATTGTAGTAAATACCATCCATGGCGTGGTCCGCGTAGCCTGCTCCATGCTCTGTGCTGATCATCGGATGCCACGCGTCTGTAAAGTAGCTCCAGCCGTGACCGCCGGGTTTCAATCCGATGAATATCGGACGTGCCGTTCCGCCCTCCTTAGGGTAGGGACAGTCCTCCCGCGGCAATAACGGAGGAATGCGGTCGAGGTGATTCTGCACCATTTCATCGGTCAGGAGTTTGCGGTTGAACAGCCAAAGCGAGAGGAATTCAGGAAAGATTTCGCCAAAGCCCAACGCATCCGTGATCTGGCGCGCCGGACGGACGAACTTCCGAACGGGATCATAATAGCTGCGGTAGCCGTCCTCAACCTTTGCGATGTAACTGTCAGAAATTCTCTCGCTGATGACGGGAATCCGCAATTCTTTAATCACGCGCAGCGTGACAGCCAGCATGCCTTGGTTCTCGCAAATTTCTGTAGTGCCCTGCGGATAATTGATCACGTCGAGTTGTCCCATCACAAACTGGGCCCAGCAGACGCCGTTATGATTGCGGTCGTAGATGCGAAGACAATATTCCGCCGCCTTCCGGACCTTGTCCATCGGAAGCCTGGCGCCGAAGCGCCGCCGGTTCTGAAGCGCCCACATGAGCCACAAGGGAGTCGAATCATTTGATTTGCGCTCAAGGTTCGACATGTTCGGCTCAACGAGCGTATTAATCGCCCCGTTCGCACCCTGGTTTGCTGCCCAGAGGTTGAAGACTCCCTCGTTGAGTTCCCGGTTGTGAATGCCGTTTAGGGCGAAAAAGCTGTCGCGGAGGTACATCTCGCCCGCCGCCGAATACCAGATGCTAGGAGCCAGCATGGGATGGAAGTATTCCGGTCCCGCAACCCATGACAGCATCATGACGTCTGCATAAAGAATTTTCTCTGTTTCGCCTCCCTTGAAGCCCAGCGCTTCAGCGAGATGAAGTTCGCTAGCCAGGCGATACCCGCGCGCCGTATCCGGGGTGTGTTCATCGACAAAGATGAAGATCGTTTTCGTATCGGGGTGATCCATTTCGAGACGATGGTAGGGCTCGATGTGGGTGGATAGCCGGCGCACTTCGAGAGACTTGATCTGAATCTGCCCGGCCGCCGTGGCCTGTGTGTTTGTGGCTTGCTCCGTCTGCGGCATGGAAATGAACAGAGCACCGCCGCGCCCCCGGAGGGAATAGAAGAAAACTGTGGTGTGAAACTCAGCCCATATGGAAGGTGATTCAGGGACGCGGTCGTCATAGAGCGTGAGGTTCTCCATTTTATGTATTTCGTCGTCAACATCCCACATTTGGACTGCGAAAGGGTGTGGCGAGCGGTACTGCATCTGAAGGGAGTAGATTTCGTCATCGCGGGCGGCAAAGGGGATGATGACCCCATCTTCAGAACTGCGAGTCGAGACGACAATGGAGCCATCTTGCTCTTCCACGGTCACGTGACCTCGTCTTATCCACGAGGAAGGTGGTGGAAGCTTGACAGTTTCACCGGGGCGGCCATCTGCGGTCCGCGCCAGAACCTCGCCGAAAGTCTGCTGCACGAAGAAAGTTCCTTTCGCTCGCTCAGCGTGCCGGCAAACAAGGTTTAGATTTGTATCGGGGATGCGGTCCGGGGCAGGCTTTACCGGCTTCCCGTCGCGGCGAATCATTCGGCTCCAGCCGTTGCGATATCCGCAATCCGTGAGCAAACCGACGGCTAGGCCGGCGTGAGTTCGGAAGCCCACCGCAGGATAATATTCATGCAACGCCCCGCCTTGGCAGTCCTGCTGGTCAAAGCTCCAGAATTTTGCCGGACGCTCGATAGGTTTAAGGCGGTTACTGACTTGGTAGAACAGCATATACATATCGACTTGGTGAAACCTTAGCACCTTGCGTACAATGTGCGGCGTGATCACATCGTAATCAATTTGTACAAAAACTGTGGTGTTCAAGTGCGGAAGTTTGCATTGGCCCCTCAGAGATACGCTCGTGGCATTTCCCGTCCACGCATCCGCCTTCCAGTTCTCTGCAATATCTTCCAGACTACGGTCGCCGTTCTGGAAAACCGCCGAAAACTCACCGTGGTGCTGCGCCACACGCTGGTCCTTGAACAGTATTGTCACGCCATAGCCACGCTGGGCATCGCCGCTCACCTCCAGTGTCAAACCTTGATCTCCGGGGACCGTGCCTGAAGTACGACTGACTGCCTGTTGCTTGTCGAGGACCGGCTTGATAGTCAAACCACCCGCGATGGAACCCTCCATAAACTCGCGCCTTGAAATTCTTCTTTCAGACTTCACACGCACTCCCTCGGCGAAGCGTCAATTGCGGGAAGAGGTCGCCGCAGTGTAGCGCCGGACCGCACCACGGCGAGTCCATGGTGCGCTAAGCGGCGCCCCAAAGCTTACGCCCATATTTTTTCTGGGCCTCGCCAAATAATTTGCGACCGGATGCCTAAAACGTAACCTTAAGGCTGAACTGGATGTTGCGCGGCCCGCTGGCGCTTGTCACGGCGCCAAAACCGCACGCAAACGGGCTGGGGCAATCGGGAGATTCCGCGGGCTCAAAGGGCGTGCTAAAGGGGGTTCCGCCCGACGGCGCGCCAACGGGTGCCTGATAGATATGGCGGTTGAAAATGTTGAAGAACTCCGCCCGGAAATCAATGCCCACACGTTCCCCATAGAGGAAGGTCTTTTTACCCAGAGTGAAATTTTCATTCATGGAACCAAAACCTCTCGCGTGGGGCAGGGTTCGCCCTTCGTTGCCGAACGTGAAGGGCGCGGGCAGCGCGAAAGCATTGATATTGTAAAACGGCGTCGAGGCGGGTTGAAAGTTTGGTCCCTTGTTCGTTTCGGAGATCCCCGGAAGCAGGTTAACTCTTTCCGAGCCGGTGAATTCGCAGCCTGCAAAAAGAATCTGCCCTGCGGTGCCGTTACAGGACGTATAAACCACCACGGGATTCCCGGAAGCGTAGCTGCCGATGCCTGCGATATACCAGCCTTTGACGAGGCGGTCGGCATGTCCCAAGTGATTCATGAAGTGCCGTCCGCTGCCCAGCGGCAATTGGTAAACGAAGCTGTAAGAAATCGCTTGAGGAGTATCGAGTTCACTGAGGGATTTTTCGGCTCTCCGATCATAAGAATTTTGTCCGATGTAGGAATTGGCGCCGATGAACCCTCCCACGCCGGGTCCCATTGCCTCGGCGTCCGTGATGTCCTTGGAAATAGTGTACGAGACCAGGAAGCTCAGCCCCTGCGAGACTCGCTTCGTGACGCTCGCCTGCATCGCGTGATAGGTGGAATTTCCTGTCCGGTCCGGCGTGAAGGAGTTGTCCTCCATGTTAAAGTCGCCGTACTGCGGAAACGGCCGCAGCGCCTGGGCAAGCGATCCGGTGAAGCTTGCGTATGGCGAATGGATTCCCGCCGCAATAGCTGCCGGGCAGGAGCCGTCGGCGAGGCAGCCTACGTCCATCGTTAATTCGTCGCCCAGCGGAAGGTAGGAAGGATTCACCTGGTTCGGAATAATGTTGAGCGCGGGAAGGAATGTCCCTTTGGATCCAACATACGCGACGCTGACGAGAAGATTGTTCGTGATTTGCCGCTGCACATCCAAGTTCCAGTTCTGAATCTGGCCCGGCTTGACTTCCGGAGGAACCAGAATGACGCCGCTGTTTCCGTTTTGCCCTTGGGGTGTCAGCGGTCCGGTCGGGGGGATGATGTTTGGCATGCCGTCGTCAATTTGAAACGGCGCTCCGTTGCCTACCTGCAGAGTTTGTGTGTTAAAGAAGCCAAGGCTGTCCTGGTCGGCAAAAGAGCCTTCCTTCAATGGCTCATAGTAAATACCATAGCCGCCGCGGATCACGGTGCTGTCATTGATTGCATAGGCGAATCCGACGCGCGGCGCCAACGCCTTCGTATAGATGTTCTGCGGGCGTGTTTCGCCGTTGCGCCCCGGGCCGGAGCCAAAATAGGTGTAAGCCCCGGGGACGTTTCCTGCACCCGGATTGGGAAGCGCAGGATCAACGTCGGAAAAGCGATTAAAGGCTTCGGTTGCCGGGATATCGAGGTCATAGCGCAGCCCGTAGTTCAATGTGAGATGCGGTCTTATTTTGAACGAGTCCTGAGCGTAGATGGCGTTGTTCTTGTAACGGACTCCACTGAAGCTGCCATAGTCCAGCACCCCTTCGTGCACCAGGCCGAACAATGCGCTGGCCACGGAGTCGCCCGTATTGGCGACACTCGGAAGACCAGTCTCATTAGGTGCAAACGTAAAATTACCGGACGCTTGGGTCAGCCGCCGCACGTTAAATTGCATCAGTCGCGATTCGCCCCCAAACATGAAATTATGCCGCCCATGAATCCATGTGACGGCGTCGCCAAACTGAAAGACGTTATCCGCAAACTGCGAATCACCGCAGTTGCTGAGCGCTTGCCCTACGGGATTGCTCTCAAAATTAAAGCAGGGAAATGTTGTGTTTTGCACTCCGGTAATGCCCAACTTTTGCGGGTAATTCCCGCCGATGCTGTCGGAGAGCTCCCCGCGCCAACGGCGGGTGAATCCGGCCAAAAACTGGTTAAAGAGATTCGGCGTAAAAACGTAGTAATCCGCGAACCGCGCGTAGCGCGTGTTCTGTGGAGTGTGTGAGCCGAAGAAGGGGCCGATCGATTCCGTAAAGCCCGTATTCGTATTGTCGTAGTCGAAGCTGGCGGAGATTCGATGTTTGTCGGAAATGGCCTGGTCAACCTTCACGTCAAACAGATTAGCTCTGGTAAAGGAGACAGAATTCACCAGGGTGTTGTTCGAAGGCGCGCCATTCGGCGCGGGGAGCAGGTTGAATACCTTGGTTATGACAGCGCTCGGTTTATAGTTCGGGTCATTCGAAAGGATATTGCCCGGAATCGCCTGGTGCGTGGTGGGATCATAGAGTTGGACGGTGGGCAGCTCGTAGGAGAAATCCCCGTTCCGCTGTGCTGTCGTTGGGAATGTCGCAACGCTGGTCCCGCCCGTATGAAAGCGAAAACCCTCATAGTCACCGAAAAAGAAAGTCCGGTTGCGCCCGTCATAAATTTTGGGGAGCACCACCGGACCGCCGATGGAAAACCCAAAGTCATTCTGAGTGTCCAGCGATTTTTTCTGCCCGGCGGTATTGTTTACCCAACTATTTGCGTCCAGCGCGGAATTGCGAAGAAAGTCGTAAACCGAGCCATGCAACTGGTTGGTGCCGGACTTCATGGTCAGGCTGATGATCGAATCGCCGGTGAAGCCGTACTGCGCCGGGAAGTTGTTTTGCAGCGTTTTGAATTCTCGTACAGCTTCGGGCGAGATGCCTTTATTCTCCTGGGTGTTCGGAGAGACCAGGGAAATCGAAACGCCATCCACCAGGATGTCCGCGCCAGTGATCTGCCCACCGCTCAGCTTATAATCATCCGTACTGTTCGAACCTGGGTTGTTAGCGACGGTACCCACAAATCCCGGCACTAACGAGATGAACTGTACCGGGTTGCGAATCGTTCCTGAAACTTCAAGCGGCAACGAATCCATCAGGGAGTTCGGGATAACGGTACCGATCTCCGAGGTAGAGGTTTGCAGAAGCGGCGCTCCGCCCTTCACCGTGACCGTCTGCGATACCTGCCCGACAGTCAACGGGATGTTAAGGTTTGTCGTAGTGGCAACTTGGATTGTGACGCCGGTTTGTTGGAATTTCTTGAACCCCTGCATAGTCGCCGTCACAGAGTAAGCGCCAGGCGCGAGGTTGGGGATCACATAGAGACCCGCCGGAGTTGATCTGGCATTCGCCACAACCCCCGTAGCAAGGTTCTTTACCGAAATCGCGGCACCCGGGATAGCCGCTCCGCTGGGGTCCATCACCGTTCCACTCAGCGTTCCAGTGCTGCCTTGTCCAAACATCAAGGCCACCGCGGACAAGAATACTAGTGCGAGAAATGAAAGCTTTTTGACCATGCCATTCTCCTTAGCCTGCGTTATTCATGAACAAGCCACAAATTTGGCGCTCTCTTTCTGCATCAGAACAAGCCTCAGGGCGTTATGCTGTCGCGACGGCTGCAACAATGCCAGAATCTTACAACAATAGCAAATCAAGCCGTTAAAGTATGCGACAGGGCTGGCCGAAGTCAACAATAAATGGAAACGTTGGGCGCGAGTCGTCCAGCGCTGCTATACTGTCAGCAGCTGAGCACTTCCGCCTTCCATTGTTTCGGTGTTCGGGAGCACTTCCCGTTTCCAAAGCGCGCTCACGGGCACGGCGGGTCCTTCTTGGGAAGGTGACCGAGTCCCAGCCGGGGGAAGTCCCGTTGAATTAGTAATCGTCAGGCGAATCATCTTTCACTCCCATAATTCAGCGGATCGTTTCGATATCTTGGTGGCTTCGGGGCATTCAACAATGAAACCGCGCTCACGATCAGGGCCATCAGGGTGCCGGTTGATGTCCGCTATTCAGAGATCGTGAAAGCGATGGAGATGACGGAACCCAACCATGCTTGGTACACGCCTGCTGCAATCGGAATTGCGGGATTGAGATGACTCGCGAGCGGCAGCGCACGCGGGTCTAGGAGAGAAAGGACGACAACCGCAAAGCGATGTCCAGCATGCAGGACGCGATGGCCATCGTGTCCTGCATGATGTAAACTTTAAATAAGAAGCCACGCTAGCGGCCTTAGATCGGAAGCCTTTGGCGCCTTGGGGGTGACTAATTAAAAGCGACCGGCACCCGAGAAAGCATGCGAACACGAGATGGTTCACGAGGCGATGCTGGGCCTTCGGAGAAGGCTGTTAAGCTCGCCAGGTTGATGGCCCTGTTTGCGGCTGCGATGGCCCTCGCTCTGGCAGCGCTATCGGCTACGGCGGAAGTGAAGAAGCCGGAACTGCCGTACACGACCATCGATCATCCGCAATTCGTCCCAGCTTCCCAAGCTACTTTCCTATCTTCCCACGACCTGCTGATCGGCGTAACCGACGGGAAAATCGCCAAGGCGTACCCTGCGGCGATTCTGGCGCAGCACGGCGTTGTGCAAGACCAGATGCCGGACGGGCCCATCGCGGTTACGTGGTGATCATTCTGCAATACGGCCCTCGTGTTTAGGGCCGCGGCAGGAGGCAGGGACCTCGTCTTCGATACGGTCGGCTTGATTGGCGGCAATGAAGTGTTCAAGGACCGCGAGACGGGCAGCCGATGGCAGCAATCGACACTTGAAGCCATTTCCGGCCCGCTCAAGGGCACGCATCTTAAGCTTTATCCCTTCCTTCTTACCCGTTGGAGCGAATGGCACAAGCTGCACCCAGACACCCTGGTGTTGAAGCCCCTGCCGGGGTACGCCGAACGGCTGGCAACCGAGAACAAAATCGTTGATCAGGGAGTGCTAGGCATGGCGGGTCCGGCGCCCCGGGGCGCTTTCAGCCGTGACACTCGGCTGCGTCCAAGGGATACCATCGCCGGGCTGGAAGCAGGCGGCAAAGCGAAAGCATACCCGATATCAGTGCTGCAACGCGTCCGTGTGGTGAACGACACCATAGGAGGTATACCGGTGCTGATCGTGCATCAGCCGGCATCAGATACCACCACCGCGTTTGTCGCAAAGGCAGACGGTAAAAGACTGGAATTCCGGGCCGCTGACTCGGAGGCCAACCGGCTTATTGACCTTGAGACACATTCGACGTGGAACGCGTATGGCGTATGCATCGCGGGACGTATGGAGGGAACCCGGCTCAAGCGACTGATCCTGGAGCCGGAATTCTGGTTTGCGTGGTCAGAATTTCACCCGAACACGCTTCTTTACGAGCCAAGGGCCATGCGCTGATCATCTTGCGAACTGGGCACGGCTTGCGTGCTGCAATTGAGTCTCGGGCAGAAAAACGGCGGAGACACTGGTACTCTTGCGACGGGAGAATAGCAACATGATAACTCGACGCGAAATGAACAGCACACTCACTCTCGGGTTCGCTGCAATTTTTTCCGGAAGCTGTGCCGCAATTCTCGAGGCAGAAGGGCCTTCAGGTCATCAAAACCCCCACGGGCACATGCAAAGCATGGCATCAGCGGGGATACGAACTCTGATGGAGGAACCTCTGGCTGAAATGCCCAACCCCGAGGTGACGGTGATCACGCTCACCATGGCTCCGGGCGCCTCCTCTCCTCCACATGAGCACACGGGCCCGGTGTTCGCCTATCTGCTGGAGGGCGAGATCGAGAATCAGGTGGACCCGAACCCACCCCGCAAATACAAGCCCGGCGAGTTCTTCTACGAACCTCCGAGGCACGTGCATCGCTCTATGAGGAACTTGAGCGCCACGAAGCCTGCAAAACTTCTGATTTTTCAGGTCGGAGAGAAGGGGAAACCATTTACCATCAGTGCCCGATGAGAGCACCCGGCACTGATTTTTGGTCTCGCATCAATCTGCGGCCCGGCTTTTTGAAAAATCCAGAAAGGATAGGTACAGAACTTCAAAAGAAGTATGGAATGCCTGACAAAAACGTCAGTTTCACAAAGTTTCTCGTTACCACCCATGGTCAGAATTGTCTGGAGCCGCTCCGTAATCACCGGCCGCTGCCACTTTAAGAAACGGAAGGGGCAGGGAGCAATCGCCGTGAGAGTAGAACTTGAGCGAACATTTTACACGAGGGGTTCCATCAGGCATTCGATGGCCGTCATCCGTTCTCGGCATTGCGGCTGAAAGCCAAAGTTTCCGGCCATGCCGCAACATCCGGAATCGAGGACTTGATAATTCAGCCCGAGCTGGCTGATCAGTTCCTCATCCAACTCCATACCCATGAGGGCTGCTGGTGGCAGTGACCATGCACGGGCGCCCGGCCCTGAGAGCCGGGGCGATACATCATGATCTGTCTAATGGACTAGACATTCGCTAAGCAGAAATGATTGACGGCCCAGACGCACCGCATCTTCGTCATGAGGGAAAACATTCGGCAGCTCACCGCGAAACGCCGCGGCAGAACTGGGCTCCGCCATGACTCCCGGTACGCGGCTTTGCAAAAAGCTACGAGTGATTTACCAATTGTGCCCGCGATCCCGCGCCACGGCTGCACCGCACAAACGCCGCCGGCCCCGGCGCACTTTCGACGCGTGCGTGATTGGCGGCCGGTACCGCGTCAAAGACACATTTCGAGCCGCGCTCGCGGCGCGGCGGCTTCCTCGGTCGTCGCGCGTGCTCATCATCCTCCGAGCAAACCGCCGCCGTTCCAATGCTTCAATGGGGCCGCGATCTGATGATCGCGGAAATGAAAAGGCCAATGCGATTATCCGCAATTCGATGGCGCTTCAATGGGGCCGCGATCTGATGATCGCGGAAATGCGATTCCGGTGAACCAACCAGATACGTAATGTTGATGGCTTCAATGGGGCCGCGATCTGATGATCGCGGAAATGCCAAGGTCGCCGGATCATCACGCAACGCCCGCCAGCTTCAATGGGGCCGCGATCTGATGATCGCGGAAATGATTCCAGACCTGAAAACCGGGCAAGTGGGAGTCTCGCTTCAATGGAGCCGCGATCTGATGATCGCGGAAATAGGCCTGAAGTTGAAGTTCACCTCTCGGTCATCATGCTTCAATGGGGCCGCGATCTGATGATCGCGGAAATAATAAGACAGAAGAAGTTCAAAAACACAGCCCAGCGCAGGGCTTCAATGGGGCCGCGATCTGATGATCGCGGAAATAATACTTTCGCTACACAAATACTGCAAACGTACCGCTTCAATGGGGCCGCGATCTGATGATCGCGGAAATGCGTGGGGTTCCCGATCCTTAGGGCCATGCCGTCGAGCTTGAATGGGGCCGCGATCTGATGATCGCGGAAATGCTGCTTGGTCGTGCCATGCGGAAAACCTCGGATCGCTTCAATGGGGCCGCGATCTGATGATCGCGGAAATGATATTCAGCGGGGATCGTCGATGGGGGCGTGATCTGGCTTCAATGGGGCCGCGATCTGATGATCGCGGAAATTTCAAATCTCCAATCGCGCCTTGGGGTATCACGCTGGGCTTCAATGGGGCCGCGATCTGATGATCGCGGAAATTCGTATCCCAGATGGTCTTATTAAATTAGCCAAAGAGCTTCAATGGGGCCGCGATCTGATGATCGCGGAAATGGGTAAGGCCGCTGGAAAATGCGCTCGGCATAGCAGCTTCAATGGGGCCGCGATCTGATGATCGCGGAAATCTTCAGCGTTCCGCAGATCCAGACAAATGATCTACGCTTCAATGGGGCCGCGATCTGATGATCGCGGAAATATGCAACCCTCAACCGGAGCATCCGTGTATGTCCTCGCTTCAATGGGGCCGCGATCTGATGATCGCGGAAATGCGATGGCCCGGATGACGCGCGATGACTGGTCGGACGCTTCAATGGGGCCGCGATCTGATGATCGCGGAAATTCAAGTTCATCGCCTGCTAAGCCACCCATTCTGGTGCTTCAATGGGGCCGCGATCTGATGATCGCGGAAATGATGCCCTCGAATACGACAGTTGGCGACCTCATAAGGCTTCAATGGGGCCGCGATCTGATGATCGCGGAAATTTCGCGCGGCAGAATGGAACACGTCTCGGTCGGCCGGCTTCAATGGGGCCGCGATCTGATGATCGCGGAAATCAGCGCCACGCTGCTAGACAGCGCTGGGCAGCATTACGCTTCAATGGGGCCGCGATCTGATGATCGCGGAAATCCCGCCACTCGCTACGGGAAGTGCCGTGGCCAGGCTCGCTTCAATGGGGCCGCGATCTGATGATCGCGGAAATGCGGCCACAATAGCCCGGAACGACGGCAGTCCGCTTCGCTTCAATGGGGCCGCGATCTGATGATCGCGGAAATGCAGGTTCATCATGTCGGCCGGATGCGCATCGTTTCGCTTCAATGGGGCCGCGATCTGATGATCGCGGAAATGCAGGTTCATCATGTCGGCCGGATGCGCATCGTTTCGCTTCAATGG